>JAPOQG010000383.1 GCA_026710865.1 Acidimicrobiaceae bacterium | reverse complement strand
TGCACCGTGTCGCGCAGCCAGCCCAACGCCTTGCGGCGGGTGCGCTGCTTGGCCGCCTCCTCGACCTCCCCGCTGGAGATGTCGACTATGGGCTTGATCGACAGCATCGAGCCGAGCATGGCCTGCGCGCCGCCGATGCGCCCGCCCTTGCGGAGGTTCTCGAGCGTGTCGAGGGTGCCGAACACGTGCGTGCGGGCCGAGGCGTCGGCCACGAAGGCCTCGATGGCGTCGGCGTCGTCGCCGTCTGCCGCCATGCGGGCCGCCTGTAGCACCATGGTCCCGAGGCCGGCGGTCACCGACTTGCTGTCGAGGACCCGGACGTCGGCGCCGGCGCGCTCGGCGCGGATCGCGTCGGCGGCCTGCACCGCCGACTGCATCGTGGCCGAGATCGCCGACGACAGGTTGATGCACAGCACCGCCTCGCAGCCGGCGTCCAACAAACCGGTGATGGCCTGCTCGAAGCGTCCGGGCGGAGGGGCCGCGGTCTGGGGCAGCTCGTCGACGGTCGCCATCCGCCGGTAGAAGTCCTCGACGCTGATCTGCTCGCGGTCCACGAACTCGTCGGTCCCGAAGCGGATGAACAGCGGGACGATCTCGACGCCGAGCCCGTCGAGCTCCTCGTCGCTCAGATCGCATGAGCTGTCGGTGACAATGCCAACGGTCATGTCATGTCCTCGTGTGGTCGCCGGATGAAGGGAATGATGCCCGCCTCGCGTCAGGTTTCGGCGTCGCCGGCGGAGGCGGACGCAGCGACCGTAGCACCGCCCATGTCCGCATCAGCGGAACGGCGTCGCAGCGTGTGCAGCCACCATGCCGCCAGGACGGCCGCGGCCAGGACGAGGATCAGGAAGCCGAGCCCGTCCGCGTCGGTGAATCGGACACTGAAGGTTCCGGTAGTGAGGACGATGATGCCGGACTCGTCCGGTGTCGTCACCGTCACCCGGATGTCGGTGCGGCCCGATTCGCTGGCCTCGACCGGCACCGTCAGGTCGTTGCGGCCCGGTTGCAGCGTGAGGACCGGACGCCCGTCACCGGCGAGATCGACTTCCTCGGACGCCAGCTCCAGCGCAACCGTCACCGGCGCCGACCGGTTGTTCACCAGCGTCACCGGCAGTTCGGCGCGGCGCTCGGTGACGGTGATCGGGCCCCGTCCCAGGAACTCCACTCCCGTCGTGCCCTGGGCCACGGCGCGGTCGACGGCGTCGAGGAACCCGGTGCGCTCGCCGGTCGTCAGGTGTTGGCCGGCGCTGACCGCGAGCAGGGTTCGCAGCGGTGCGGTGAGGAAGGGGTCGTCGGAGAGGAACGACTCGTAAGCCTCCAGCAGATGCTCCACCTGGACTCGCCGGGCGAGGTAGAGGTTGAAGTCCCCCGGGTCACGGCGACGGCCGGCGAGCGCAGGGTCGTATGTGCCCACCGGCGCCTGGTGTGCGAGCACGTCGTCGACGGTGGCCGGGCGCAGGCTCGGACTGGCGTCGATCCCGTCGAGCAGCAGCTCGAGAGCGGCGGGCTCGAACGACGATGACGCGCGCCGGTACGGGGGGTCGCGGTGGAAGGTGTCGCGGCCCGGGTCGGCCGCCGCGGACACGACGACCGCGCCCGCGGTTCCCGCGGCCGCCATCCGCGACAATTCGGCCAGTGCCCACTGCGCGCCCAGCTCCGGGTCCGGGTACTTCAACATGGCGCCTAGGAGGGGATCGGCCTGGGCCGCGAGATGATTGCCGCTCTCTGCTGGGTCGGCTACCAGCGTCACCGGCGCCACGGGGCCGTCGCGGCCGGGGTCGCCGTCGACCATGAACGCGACCGGCCCGGCCGCCGCCTCGGTGACGGCCCTGACCGTTCGTAACGTCAGCGGGTGATCGACATGCATGACCGTGCTGGCCTCCAGGCCGGCCCAGCGCAGCGCCTCGGCGCCCCGGCGCAGCCCGTCGACCACGACGTCGAGCCGTACTGCCCACGTCCAATCGAAGAGGTTGAGACCCGTCCACGTAGTGGTGAGCAGTTGCCGGCCCTGCAGCGCGGTGCGCAGCGCGGCCACGCTGGTGTCGTCCCCGATGAGGGCGAGGGCATCGAGGGTCTCGGGACTCACGACGACCGAGAGGGGCACGCCCTGCCGTTCGATGAGGACCTCGGCGAGACCGACGACCCGGTCGAGCCGGTCCTCGCCGACGGTCGCGCCGCCGTCGGCGAGGTGCGACGGCGGCAGACGCAGGTCGAGAACCACAGCAACCGTCAGCGGCAGTGGGGGAGCGTCGACCACCGCATCCGCACCCGGCGTCAGGAACGTGACCAGCGCTCCCACGACGGCGCCGTCGGCATCGACTGCCTCCAGCCGCAGCGGCAGGGGCCGCCCGTCGCCAAGGATCGCCGGGCCCGCCAGATCCACATCAGGTGGCTGGATGGACACCGAGAAGATGAAGCCTTGATCATCGCGGCCGAGCATGAGCGGATCCTCCACGATCCACTCCGAGATCAGCGGCGTCGGCGGCGAGTCGTACGGCCCGTACACCGACGCCAGCAGGTCGGCCCTGGTCGTCACCGGCGCATACAGGCGGGCTCTCAGCAGGCGTGCTCTCGATAGTTCCTCGGCGACACGGACATGGATGATGGGCGGCGAGGTGGACGTTGCCGCTGTCTGGCCGATGAGATCGAAACCCATCATGTCGACGATCGCCTCCGCGGTCAAGACCGCCCCGGTCGAGTCCACCGCGGTCACGCCCTCTTCGCTGGTCTGAGCATCTGCCGTCGTTGCGGTGGCGGCCCAGGCCGTTGCCGCGAGGCACAAGGCTGTGACTGCGAACGCGAGCCGCCGGCAGATCGCTCTTCTCATGTCAGGTCGCGGTACAGGACTGCGAGCCGGTCGGGTGCGGTTGAGAACCCGCAGCGCTGGTAGAGGCGTATCGCTCGCTCGTTGTCGGGCTGAGTGTTCACCAGGGCGGTGCGGGCCCCGCTGCGCCGGAGCCACATCAGGGCGTCCAGCACGAGCAGGGCGCCCAGCCCCCGGCCCTGGCTGCGGGCCGCCACCGCCAGTCGCTGCAGGTAGCCCTGCGAGCGGGTCCGTCCCGTGATGCTGTAGGCGCGGACCTCGTCGCCGCCATTGACACGCCACCGGCTCGACGGTGTGGCCGTGCGGGCTTCGCGGATGCCGTCGGCGTCGAGGCGCCAGAACGGAGCGAAGGCCCCGGCATCGACCTGCAGCACGACGTCCAAGTCGCGCCGCCGGCCGCGGCGGGTGCGCCCCCGCAGGTTCACGAGCCCGGGCATCTCGGTGCCCAGATCGCAGCTGAGGGTCGCGAGCTCGGAGCGGACGTCGAACCCGGCGCCGATCAGCGCGTCGCGTTCACGGGGGCCCAGAGCCGCGGTCACGACGGCGCGGTATCCGTGGTCGTGGAGCCGGTCCCGCATCTCGGCCAGCACCCAGGGCGCCAGCGTCGCGGGTGCCGACGCGACCGCGAGGTAGGCCACATCGGCGGCCCCCTGCCAGGCACCCACCCGGAATCGCGCCGAGCCGATGCTCAACGGGGTCAGGGCCATGAGCCCGAATGCCTGCTCCGGGTGCCGCCGACAGGTCGTCCTGGCATGCCTGTCCACGATACGCCGCCGGGGCGCCGAAGCGGGTCGGAGGCGGGCGGTACGATCCGGCCATGCTCGTGATCACCGACGAACGCTTCCTCGACCATGACACCGGATACCGGCATCCCGAGCGGCCCGACCGCCTCCGGGCCGCGCTGGCCGGGGTCGCCGATGTCGACGCCGAGCTGCTGGCCGAGCGCCATTCACCCAGGAGAGCCGAACGGGACGAACTCGAGCTGGTGCACTCCGCGGCCATGATCGACCGGGTGGCCGCCATCGCGGAGCACGGAGGGGGCCACCTCGACGCTGACACCGCCATGGGGCCGGCCAGCTTCGACGCGGCCCGGCTCGCGGCCGGAGCGGTGCTCTCGGCGGTGGAGCAGCTGGCGGCCGGCACCGAGTCGAGCGGTCCCGCACGCGGTGACTCGGAGGCCTACTGCCTAGTGCGTCCGCCCGGGCACCACGCCACACCGTCCACATCGATGGGCTTCTGCCTGTTCAACTCGGTGGCGGTGGCAGCCGCCCTGCTGGCAGCCGACGGCCAGAGGGTGGCCATCGTGGACGTCGACGCCCATCACGGCAACGGGACCCAGGACGTGTTCTGGGATCGCGACGACGTGCTGTACGCCTCCATCCACCAGTACCCGCTGTATCCGGGCACCGGCGCGCTCGGCGAGCGGGGCGCCGGAGCGGGGGAGGGCTGCACGGTCAACGTGCCACTGCCGCCCGGCGCCACCGGCAACACCGCGCGGGCCGCCCTCGACGAGGTGATCGTGCCCGCAGTGGAGCGGTTCGCCCCCGACTGGATGCTGATCTCCGCCGGCTACGACGGGCATCGAGCCGATCCCCTCACCGGCCTCGGCTACTCGGCGTCCGACTACGGCGACTTCGTCCGCCGGCTCATGGCGCTGGCACCCCGAACGGTGGCCGTTCTCGAGGGCGGCTACGACCTGGACGCCACCAGGGCCTCGTCCTACGCGGTGGCCGGCGCACTGCTGGGCCTCGACCTGCACCCCGAGCCCGCCAGCGGCGCCGGGCCCGGGATGGAGGTCGTCGAGGCTGCGGCCCGCCTCTCGGCCCTCGACGGGAACCGATGAGCACGGCAGCCCCGGACGCGCTGTCCGCCGCCCTGGCGGCCTCCTCGGGCCTGGCCCGGCTGTTCGCCGCGGCCGGACACCGGCTGTACCTCGTGGGCGGAGTCGTGCGCGAGGCGGTGGCCGGCCGGTTCCTCGCCGACGCGGACCTTGACTGCACCACCGACGCCCGACCCCCGGACGTGCGCCGGATCGTGGACCGCGTGGCCACGTCGGTGTGGGCCCAGGGGGAGCGGTTCGGCACGATCGGCTGCGTGGTGGACGGGCAGGCCTTCGAGATCACCACCCACCGCGCCGAGCGCTACGACCCGCGCTCGCGCAAGCCCACCGTCACCTTCGGCGACGACGTCGAGCAGGATCTCGCCCGCCGCGACTTCACGGTCAACGCCATGGCCGTCGACGCCGCCGACGGGAGACTCCTCGATCCCCACGGCGGCCGCCAGGACCTGGCCGCTCGCCTCCTGCGCACACCGCTGGACCCTGAGATCTCCTTCGGGGACGACCCGCTGCGCATGCTGCGGGCCGCCCGCTTCATCGCCAGCCACCGGCTCGTGCCCGACGACGCAGTCGTGGAGGCGGTCGGACACATGGGCGCCAGGCTGCAGATTGTGGCGGTGGAGCGGGTCCGCGACGAGCTCGAGAAGCTGCTGCTGCTCGACGACCCGTCGGACGGCTTCGGGTTCCTGTTCGCTACCGGCCTCATCGAGCGGATCCTCGCCGACATCGCTCACCGCGACCCCGCAGAGGTGGGCCGGGTCGCGGCCGCGGTCGCGGCGGAGCCGGTTCCCCGCTGGGCCTCGCTGTTCGTTCGCCACACGACTGCGACGGCGGCCGGCTGCCTGCGCGGCCTGCGCGGCTCCAATGCGCTGGTCTCGGCCGCGGCCGGACTGGTCGGGGCCCGCCTCGAGTTGGCCGGGGTGGGCAGCAGCCCGCAGGAAGTGCGCGGGCTCGTGTACGGGTGTCCGGTGCCGGTGGACGAGGCCCTGGCCTTCAGCCGGGCTGTGGCCACCGCTCTGGGCGAGTCGCGGGCCGGGCTGGACAGCTTCGCGGCGACGCTGGCCGAACTCCGGCGCACCGAGAACGTCGACCGTCCCGAACTTCCGCTCGACGGCGACGAGGTGATGGCCGCGCTGGGCCTGTCACCCGGCCCTGAAGTGGGCCGCGCCCTCGAGTTGCTGCGGGAGCTGACCATCCAGGATGGTCCGATCGACAAGGTCGAGGCGACAGAAGCCCTGCGACGCTGGCAGGCGTCGGACTACTGTTCGGGATCGTGAAGCCGGGTTCCTCGAAGGTCGCGACTGCCGGCCGGGCCGCCGCACCGGGCCAACCGGCGGTCGCGGCCGTGGACTACCGGCTCGCCCGGGCGGCCACGCTGAGGTCCCTGCGGTCGGGCCAACTCGGCCGCCACGAGGTGTGCGACGCGCAGCGCGAGCTCCAGCGCAACGCCGAGTTCTGCGGGCAGCCGACCGACCGCTCGTGTCCGATCTGCGACACGGAGGGCCTGGTCGAGGTGACCTACGTGTTCGGATCGCGTCTGCCCAAGCACGGCCGCTGCATCTCGACCCGGGCGGAGATGCAGCGCCTGCAGCACCGGGCCAGCGTCTCGACGGGGTATGTGGTCGAGGTCTGCATCGCTTGCGGGTGGAACCATCTCGTGCGCCGCTTCACGCTCGGAGGCAGACGCTCGGCCTGACCACGGACCCCGGCAACTCTGCTGCCGGGGCCGGCGGATCTCCGATTGACGGTGGCCGCGGGTGCGGGTATGGTTCCGGGCACCCGCTGGCAGCCGAAGAGCGCTGGACGGAAAGGAGCAACCCATGGGCAAGCTCACCGCGCCCTCCATACGGGCCCGCAAGGTGCGCCATGGCGCCGACCCTCTGGTGATGGTGACCGCCTACGACGCCCCGGGGGCCCGGGTGGCGAGCCAGGCCGGCGCCGACCTCATCCTGGTCGGCGACTCCGTCGCCATGGTCGTGCTGGGCTACGACGACACCCTGCAGGTGACCGTCGACGACATGGCCCACCACACCGCGGCCGTGGCCCGGGCCAAGCCCTCGGCCCACATCGTGGCCGACCTGCCGTGGATGAGCTACCACGTCTCGCCCGACGAGACCGTGCGGAACGCGGCCACGCTCATCAGGGCGGGCGCCCAGTCGGTGAAGCTGGAGGGGGGCCGGAAACGCCTGCCGATGATCGAGCGCATCCGCGACGCCGAGATGCCGGTCATGGGCCACATCGGCCTCACCCCCCAGTCGGTGCACGCCATGGGCGGCTTCAAGGTCCAGGGCCGGCAGGCCGAGGCGGCCCGGCGGCTGGTGCAGGCGGCCAAGTCCCTGGCCCACGCCGGCTGCTATTCGCTGGTGCTGGAGGGCGTGCCGGTCCAGGTGGCGGAGATGGTCACCGACGCGGTCGACATACCGACGATCGGCATCGGGGCCGGTCCCCATTGCGACGGGCAGGTTCTCGTCTTTCACGACCTGCTGGGACTGGAGACCCGGCTCCTGCCGAAATTCGTGCGTCGCTACGCCGACCTCGACACCCTGGCGACCGATGCGCTCCGGCGCTTCGCATCCGACGTGCGGTCGGGCGCGTTCCCGGCGCCGCAGGAGTCCTACCACCTCTCGGAGACCGAACTGGCGGCCCTGGGGATTCCCGAACTCTGACGCTTTCACGGCGGGCCTCCAGCAGGAATCGTCCTGGGGACGATCCTGTGGATGGCTGGGGATGGCGCCGCGGGCGGTTGGGATGGACCGCGCCGCCGATACCCTGCGCACCACTCGCTGAACCAGCTCGGGCTCGCTTGCCGGATTCCGAGCGGTTCGGCCCAGCAATGAACCCTGCCCCGTCGAGGGGCTCCGGCAGCGCCGGATCCGTAGGGAGGTGATCGCCCGTGCTGCGGGCCTACGAACTGATGATCATCATCGACTCCGACGTCTCACCCGATGGCGTGGACACGGTGGTCTCCGATGTCGCCGACCTGGTGGTCGGCGAGGGCGGGACGATCAAGTCCACAGACAACTGGGGCCGGCGGAAGCTCGCTTACAAGATCAATCACAAGACCGAGGGCACCTATGTGGTGTGGGAGATCGTGACGGAAACGGCCGGTCTTCCCGACACCGAGCGGCGGCTGCGGCTCGCGGACGACATCGTCCGCCACAAACTGTTCCGCCTTCCCGACGCCGAGGCCCAGCGCCGCGGTCTGCTCGGGGAGGCCGAGCCGGCCGCGGCCGGCTGAGATCCGGAGGTTCCCAATGGGATTCGACAACACCGTCACCGTCGTGGGCAACATCACCCGCGACCCCGAGCTGCGCTTCGCGCAGTCCGGAATGGCCATCGCCTCGTTCGGCCTGGCCTGGAATCGCAGGCGCCAGGACCAGGAGGACGAGGTGTCGTTCTTCGACGTCACCTGCTTCCGCCAGCTTGCCGAGAACGTCGCCGAGTCGCTCAAGAAGGGCTCCCGTGTGGTCGTCTACGGCACTCTCCAGCAGAGGAGCTGGGAGAACGACCAGGGCGACCGGCGTTCGAAGGTGGAGATTCTGGCCGACGATGTGGCCCCCAGCCTGAAGTGGGCCACCGCCGCGGTGACCAAGAACGAGCGTTCCGGCGGGGGCGACTATCGCAGCGGCGGCGGGGGCGACCATCGCGGCGGCGGCGGCGGCGGGGGCGACTATCGCGGCGACCGCGGCGACAGCGGTCCGAGACAGGCGCCTGACCGGGGCGACAGCGGTCCGCAGGGCTCGTCCACCGCCGACGACGAGCCGTTCTAAGGAGCCCGGGCGGCTAGCCGACCGACACTCAGACGAGGAGACTGCAAAGTGGCCAAGACCAAGGTGCGGGGCAAGAACCGCGACAACAGCCGGCGGGCGAAGAAGAAGGTGAGCTTCCTCACCACGGAACAGATCACCTACGTCGACTGGAAGAACGAGAAGCTGCTCAGGAAGTTCATGTCCGAGCGGGCCAAGATCAGGGCCCGGCGGGTCACGGGCAACAGCGCTCAGCAGCAGAAGCTCGTCGCCGATGCGATCAAGCTGGCTCGGGAGATGGCGCTCGTGCCCTACGCGAACCGGGTCACGACCCAGCGCCAGAACAAGGAGCGCGACGGCCGGGGCCGTGCCGCCGGTCCGGCGCCGCGTCCCTCCGGTCCCCCTCCGGGAGGCGCCGCCGAGGATGCCGAGACCGACGTGGACGACTCCGCGGCGGCCGGTGAGGGCGCTGAGGCCGAAGCCCCGCTCGTCAGCGAGGAGGAGCAGGCGTGAAGGTCGTCCTGCGAGCCGACGTGGAGGGGCTTGGCCGCAAGGGGGACGTCTGCGACGTGGCCGCAGGCTTCGCTCGCAACTACCTCGTTCCCAAGGGCCTGGCGCTCAAGTCGTCCCCCGGCGCGGAACGGCAGGCCGAGGCCATGCGGCGCAGCGCCGCCCTGCGCAGGGCGTCCGACCGGGCCGACGCGGAGGAGATAGCCGTGCGTCTGGCGCCGGCGGTGCTGTCGGTCGCGGCGCGAGCCGCGGAGTCCGGCCATCTCTACGGATCGGTCGGGGCCGACGACATCGCGGCCGCGGTCGAGTCGCAGGTGGGCGCGGTCGTGGACCCCAAGGCGGTGATGCTCGAGGCTCCGATCCGGGAGATCGGCTCGCACACGGTGCTGTTCCACCTGCACGCCGACGTGGAGGTGCCAGTCACCGTCGAGGTGACCGCCGAGGAATAGAGGCGGGGCGGACTGCCCACAGGCTTCCACACATACGCCTCAAGATCCAGAGGTGCATCCCCCGCCGTAGCGCAAGATCCACAAGCCTCTCCACTGACGACCCAAGCCGGTGTCGTACCCGGCCGTTACCGTCGTGACGTCACGGCGGGCACGTCTGCGGGGGTAGGCATTTGAGCGTCACCGATACTGCGCAGCGGCAGAACGCGGGCGCCTCCTCGGGCGGTGAGCGGCGCGATGCACGCGTGCCGCCCCACAACCTGGTGGCCGAGGAGTCCCTGCTGGGCGCGATGCTGCTGTCGCGGGACGCCATAGCCGACGCACTCGAGACGGTGTCGCCCGAGCAGTTCTACCGGCCGGCGCATGCCCGGGTGTTCGAGGCCGTCCGGGATCTCTACGGCGCGGGGGACCCGGCCGACGCGGTGACGGTGGCCGAGGTGCTCGAGCGCAGCGGCACGCTGGAAGCCATCGGCGGGCTGGACGGTCTGCTGTCGCTGCAGATGAACACGCCGGCGACGTCGAACGCGGCCTCCTATGCCCGCATCGTTCACGAGAACCACACGCTGCGCCGGCTGATCGAGGTGGCCGGCGAGATCGCCGAGCTGGGCTACGGGCGTCCCGACGACGTGACCAAGGCAGTGGACTGGGCCGAGAACCTGATGTACCAGGTGGCGCAGGGCCAGGTCGGCGACAACACCGTCCAGCTGTCGGCACTGCTGGACGGGACGCTGGACCGTCTCGAAGAGCTCTACGAGCACGGCGGGGCGATCACCGGCACCGAGACCGGCTACAAGGATCTCGACAAGCTGCTCTCGGGGCTGCAGCCCAGCTCCCTGTACGTGGTCGGCGGCCGGCCATCGATGGGCAAGACCTCGTTCGCGCTGGGCATGGCCTCCCACGCGGCGATAAGGGGGCAACGGCCGGTGCTGGTGTTCTCGCTGGAGATGGGCCACATGGAGCTGACCCAGCGCCTGCTGTGCGCCGAAGCCCGGATCGACTCGACCAAGATGCGCGACGGCCGGCTGGGCGACGAGGACTGGGACGCGATCACCAGGGCCATGGGCCGCCTCTCGAGCGCGCCGATGTGGATCGACGACAACCCCAACGTGACGGTGATGGAGATCAGAGCGAGGGCGCGGCGGCTCAAGAGCCAGGTCGGCGACCTGGCCATGGTCGTCGTGGACTACCTCCAGCTGATGACCGGCCGGCAGAGCGCCGACAACCGCCAGGTCGAGGTGGCGGAGATCTCACGGGGCCTGAAGATCCTGGCCCGCGAGCTGGAATGCCCGGTGGTGGCGCTGTCGCAGCTGTCCCGGAACCTCGAGATGCGCCAGCAGAAGCGTCCCATGCTGGCGGACCTGCGCGAGTCCGGGGCCATCGAGCAGGACGCCGACGTGGTGATGTTCATCTATCGTGACGAGGTGTACAACCCCGACAACGCCGACACTGCGGGCACCGCCGAGGTCATCGTGGCCAAGAACCGCAACGGGCCGACCGCCACCACCACGCTGGCCTTCCTGTCCCGGTTCACCACCTTCGCCAACTTCGCGGCCCGGTCCAACATCTGAGAGGCCGGGCGGGGAGGCGGCCGTGTTCTTCGGCGAGAACATCCTGGCGATGCTGATGCTGGCCCTCGGTGGCGCCATGGCGGCCGGCAACGCCGCCGCGCTGCTGCGGCCCCGGCCCCGGAAGGATGATCCCGACGACCTGGAACGGGCCCCGGTGGGCCGCTGCCTGCTCTACATGGTCGTCGGCTTGGTGGCTGCGGTATGGGCTCTAGCATCACTGCTGTCGTCCTGACCACCGCGAGGCCTCCATGACACTGTCAGCGCTCACCGGCAGCCTGGACCCCGCATCGCTCAACCTCGCGATGTCGGCGCAGGCACGCCCGCTCTATGACCGGGTCGTCGAGTTCGTCGCAGCCGAGGTGGAGCCGGTCACCGCCGAGTTCTTCAGGCTGGGCGAGGACCGGGCCGAGCGCTGGGGGTACGGCCCCGGCCAGCTCGAACTGCTCGACGGTCTCAAGGCGCGGGCCAAGGCGGCCGGGCTGTGGAACTTCTTCCTGCCCGACGCGACCAGCGGCGAGGGCCTCAGCAACCTCGACTACGCCTACATCGCGGCCGAGCTCGGCAAGAACCCCATCGCCTCGGAGTGCCTCAACTGCAGCGCCCCCGACACCGGCAACATGGAGGTGCTGGAGCGGGTCGGCACGCCCGAGCAGAAGAAGCAGTGGCTCGAGCCCCTCCTGGCCGGCGAGATCCGGTCGTGCTACGCCATGACCGAACCCACGCTGGCGTCGTCGGACGCCAAGAACATCGCCACCCGGGCCACCCTCGACGGCGACGAGTGGATCATCGACGGCGAGAAGTTCTACATCTCCGGGGCCGGGGATCCGCGCTGCAAGATCATGATCTGCATGGTGCAGACCAGCCCCGACGGGCCGTCGCACCGGCGCCAGTCCCAGATCCTGGTGCCGATGGACACGCCCGGCGTGCGGGTGGTCGGCCCGATGCACGTGTTCGGGGACGACGACGCGCCCCACGGCCACATGCACATCCGCCTCGACGACGTGCGGGTGCCGGCGTCGAACATCCTGCTCGGCGAGGGCCGCGGCTTCGAGATATCCCAGCTGCGCCTCGGCCCGGGCCGGATCCACCACTGCATGCGGTCCATCGGGGCGGCCGAGAAGGCCTTGGGCCTCATGGTGCGCCGGGGCATGAGCCGCGAGGCGTTCGGACGCCCGCTGGCCCGACTCGGCGGCAACTCCGAGATCATCGCCCGGGCCCGGGTGGAGATCGAGGCCATGCGGCTGATGGTGCTGCGGGCGGCCAAGGCCATGGACACCCTGGGCAACGCCGAAGCGAGGGTGTGGGTGAGCGCGGTCAAGGCGATGGTGCCCGAGCGGGTGTGCCGCATCATCGATCAGGCCATCCAGATGCACGGCGCCACCGGCGTCTCGCAGTGGACCCCGCTGGCGCGCATGTACACCAGCCAGCGCACGCTGCGCCTGGCCGACGGTCCCGACGAGGTGCACTGGTTCGTGGTGGGCCGGGCCGAGATCGCAGCCCACGACGGCCTCGACGACCCGGCCGATGAGGCGCGGCAGCGACAGCTGGCGGGGAATTGAAGTAGCGTTCGACCTCCAGCAGCCGCGAGTGCAGGCACGGAGGAGGTCGACGCGTGACCATCACCTCGGAACGGCCCGGTGTGGAGGCTCCCCCGTCCGGTGCAGCGGCCGGTGCGACCACCGTCGCCTCGCTGGCGCGGGACTGGGCCCGCCGCTGTCCGAGTCAGGTGGCCATGCGGGAGAAGGACTTCGGCATCTGGCAGGAGTACACCTGGGCCGAGACCTGGGACCTGATCGAGACGGCGGCCCACGGTCTGCTGGAACTGGGCCTCGAAGTCGGCGATCGCGTTGCCATCCACTCCGAGGACCGGCCCGAGTGGGTCGTCCTGGACCTCGCGGCGGTGGCGGTGCGGGGCATCACGGTCGGCCTCTACCCGACCAACCCCACCGCCGAGGTGGAGTACCTGATCGGGGACTGCACGCCCGCGGTGTTCTTCGCCGAGGACCAGGAACAGGCGGACAAGGTTCTGGAGGTTCCTGCCACCACGGCCGCCTCGGTCCGGCGCATCATCTTCACCGAGCCGCGAGGCTTCGGCGACTACGACGATCCCCGCCTGCTGTTCTGGGACACGTTCCTGGAGATGGGCCGGCGCCACCGCGAGGCCCACCCCGCCGCGGTGGCCGAGCGGATGGCCCAAGCCGCCGACACCGACGTGATGACCCTCGTGTACACCTCGGGCACGACCGGACCGCCCAAGGGCGCCATGCTGACCAACTCCAACGCGGCCTTCTGCATCGACAAGATCGTCAACGAGGTCGGTCGCTTCCCCGACGGTGTCGGCCCCAGTCCCAAGGACCTCATCGTCACGTACCTGCCGCTGTGCCATGTGGCCGAACGGATCTTCTCCACGTGGACGATGGTGGGGGCCGGGCCGTCGCTGAACTTCGCGGAGTCGATCGAGACGGTCACCGAGAACCTGAGAGAGGTCCAGCCGACCCTGTTCTTCGCGGTGCCGAGGATCTGGGAGCGCCTGCACGCCCTGGTGATGATCAAGAGCAACGACGCGACCCGGTTCAAGCGGATCCTCCTGCGCTTCACAATGGCCCTGGCCAGGTTGATCGGACGCAGAAAGGTCGCCAACGACGGCAACCACACGCTGGTGACCCGGCTGCTCTACGCCGTGGGCCAGCCGCTGGTGTTCCGGGCGCTCAAGGAGCGGATCGGCCTGCGCCGCTGCCGCCACGCCGGCTCCGGCGCGGCCGCCATCGCCCCCGAGGTGCTCGAGTTCTTCATCGGCATCGGCGTCCCCGTGTTCGAGCTCTACGGCATGACCGAGAACGCGGCGGTGGCCACCTGCAACTTCGCGGGCCGCATGAAGCTCGGCACGGTGGGGGAGCCCTACTCCGACATCGGCCTGCGCATCGACGAGGCCACCGGCGAGATCCAGACCAAGCATGCCGGCGTGTTCAAGGGCTACTGGAACAAGCCCGACAAGACGGCGGAGACGTTCACCGAGGACGGCTGGCTGATGACCGGCGACGTGGGGGTGTGGGTGGACGGCACCCACGTGAAGATCGTCGACCGCATCAAGCACATCATCATCACCTCCGGCGGCAAGAACATCTCGCCGTCGGAGATCGAGAACAGCCTCAAGACGTCGCCCTACGTGAAGGAGGCGATGGTGATCGGCGACGGCCGCAAGTACGTGACCGCACTGATCGGCATCGAGATCGAGACGGTGGGCGACTGGGCCCAGCGCAACAACATCCCCTACACCACCTACCGGGACCTCTCCGAGAAGGAGGAGGTCGTCGAGCTGGTGTCGCAGGTGGTGGACGAGACCAACGAGAAGTTCGCCCGGGTCGAGCAGATCAAGAGGTTCAAGATGCTGCCCAAGGAGCTCGACCACGAGGACGGCGAGCTGACCGCCACCCAGAAGCTCAAGCGCAACGCCATGGAGGACATGTTCGGCGACCTGGTGGAGTCGATGTACTGATGGTCGGCGCGCTATCCGAGTTGGGAGGGCTCTGCTGATGGTCGGAGCCGTCGGCGCGAGGCTCTCGACGATCAGTCTGCGTGGGGGCGCGCCGGTGGGCTTTCTTGTCGGTGTGCTGGTCGCGTCCCTGATATTCGGTGCGGTTCAACTGGCCAACGACCCGGTCCTGTTCTTCTTGACATTCATGAGGTCCATGGGTCTGGGCTCGACCTACGCGCTGATCGCGCTCGGGTTCGTGCTCATCTTCAAGGCCACCCAGACCGTCAACTTCGCCCAAGGAGCGTTGGCGGCTACCGGAGCACTCTTCGTGTCGTTCCTGGCAGTTGACGGCAACATCCCGTTCACCAACCTCTCCAACCCGATAAGCGCCCTCGGCGGTCCGGGGTGGCTTCGTTGGGGGCTCAACGTGATTGTGGCGTTGGCCTTTGCAGCCGCGGTCGGCTTGGTCATCGAGAGACTGGCCATCCGACCCATGGTTGGAGAGCCGCTGTTCTCGGTAGCGGTCATTACTCTGGGTCTTGAGATCATCTTCCGGGTGTTCAACAATGACGCCGTCAAGGCCGAGTTCCGCCAGGTCGGTGTCCCTTGGCTGGCCAACGGATTCAAGGTCGGCGACGTGCTGATCAACTGGAGCTTCATCGCGGCCATGATCACAGCGACGGTTGTCTTCGTTGCCGTGTACTTCTTCTTCCGGTCCCGCCTCGGGATCGCCATGCGGGCTGTCGCCTTCGATCAGGAGGCAGCCATGGCCCAAGGGGTGAGTGTGGGCCGAGTGTTCGCTGTCGCCTGGGCTGCTGGAGCGGTGCTGGCCGCTATCGGCGGCATCTTCGCTACCCAACCCCCGGTCGCGCAGACGCTGTCCGTGGATCAGGAGACGGCCAATATCGCCTTCCGGGCCCTGCCCGCGGTGATCTTGGGGGGACTCGACTCGGTCAGCGGAGCCCTGCTGGGCGGACTCGTTGTGGGAATTGCCGAGATCTACGCCGGCCAATACGCGGCTGGCAACATCTCGTGGCTCGGCGCGGGCTACCCGCTCATCGTTCCATACATCGTGATGCTCATCGGCCTGATGGTGCGTCCCTACGGAATGTTCGGCACGCCCGAGATCCAGAGGGTGTGAATGTCGGGTGGGCAGGCACCGGTGACGGCTCAGGCTCGGGAGGTGTAGAGAAAGTGCTGGGTCGCCCCAACCTCTACACCGCATATCGCGATGAGATCCAGATGCTGCCGACCTGGACCCAGAAGATCGCTTTTCTTCTGTTCATCGCCGTGCTCTTCCTGATGCCGTTCGACCTGCCGGTCGTCAGTCACATCCCGGTGATCCGCTTCCTCGGTGACGCCGAGTGGCTGCGCCCGATGGCCTTGGTCATGGTGCTGGCGATCGCCGCCTTGGGCCTCAACTTGCTGAGTGGCGTGGCTGGCCAAGTGTCGCTGGGCCACGCCTTCTTCATGGGGGTGGGTGCTTGCGCCGGCGTCTATCTGGGGGGCACGAGCGGTGAGACGACCTGGGGCCACTCGCTGCCGATATGGATCTGGCTCCCTGGTGCCGGGATCGCGGCCGCGCTAGTGGGCGTGATCGTATCGCCGGTGGCGGTTCGGCTACGAGGACTGTACTTGGCCATTGTCACCCTGGGCCTTGTCTTCCTAGGCATCCATTTCGGCAATACGAGCTGGGGTCGCAGGATCGCCGGTCCACCCGAGTTGGGCCGGCCATTCCAGGAACTCGACATCCGACTGTGGAAGGAGGAGAAGCCGCTCATCAACGTCGGCGACGACGGCCGATGGCTGTGGTTCGACGTCAGTGACAGCCAGAAGCGGTATCTGTTCCTGCTTGTGTTCACCATCCTGTTCGCGGTCCTGGCCAAGAACCTGGTGCGGACCCGCACCGGCCGGGCTCTGCAGGCCATACGGGA
Source organism: Acidimicrobiaceae bacterium (assembly GCA_026710865.1). Taxonomy (GTDB): domain Bacteria; phylum Actinomycetota; class Acidimicrobiia; order Acidimicrobiales; family Aldehydirespiratoraceae; genus Aldehydirespirator. The sequence goes on along the minus strand of JAPOQG010000383.1, from coordinate 11,474 downwards.
TCGGGATATCGCGGCGGAGGTCATGGGAGTCCCCGAGTTCCGCTACAAGTTGGTGGCCTTCGCGGTGTCGTCGTTCTTCGCGGGCGTGGCCGGCGCGCTATTCGCAGCGCTGTCCCAGGGGGTTCAGGCCAGAGACTTCGGACTGTTCTTGTCGGTGGAGTTCATTGCCATCCTTTTGATCGGCGGCGCAGGTACTACTTCGGGTGCGCTGATCGGCACGTTCTTCGTGGTGATGGTCCCGCGGTTTGTGGAGTCATTCACGCACTGGCTCGACTCGGCCGACGGCGGCCTGACCGGAGCGCTGGCCGGGGTCGTACTCACCGAGGGCGGTGACTTCGGCATCATCAACACCGCCATCCAGACGCCGGGATGGACGCTCAGCGTCTTCGACTGGAACGTCGTCTTGTTCGGTGCGCTGATCGTTCTGTTCCTGATCGTCGAGCCCCTGGGTATCTTCGGTATCTGGGTACGAATACGGAACTACTGGAAGAGGTGGCCGTTCAGCTATTGATAAGTCATCCCTTCCGAGTCAAGATGTGAGCACCGTCGGGGTGCTCCGAGCCCTAATGGACAACGTTGGAGGAAACACCGTGAAACCAATGAGATGGTTGCTCGCAGTGCTCTGCGCGGTGGCCCTGGTCGCCGCGGCCTGCGGTGACGACGAGCCCGATACCGCAGCGGCAGACGCAGCCGCGGCGGCTGAAGCCGATGCCGCGGCGGCTGAAGCTGAGAGGGCGGCGGCGCAGGCTGAGGCTGCCGCGGCACAGGCTGCCGCGGAGGAAGCCCAGGCCGCGGCGGACGAAGCGTCGGCGCGGCTGGCTGAAGCCGCGGCGGCGGCCGCGGAGGCGAGCGCCGAACAGCAGGCTGAGGCGCAGGCTGCGCTGGAGGCGGCCCAAGCGGAGGCTGAGGCCGCGGCGGCAGCAGCGGCCCAAGCGGAGGCCGATGCCGAGGCGGCTGCTGCGGAGGCTGAGGCCGCCCAAACAGCCTTGGCTGCTGCAGAAGGCGCTATCGCGCACGACTTCGGTGTGGATGTCGAGAACAAGATCATCCGCGTGGGCGTCAACACCGACCTGTCGGGACCCTTCGTCGCGCTGACGGAGAAGATCACCGACGGGCACGAGGCGTACTGGGAGTGGATCAACGCCAACGGCGGGATCCAGGGCTGGACCATTGAGCCGGTAGTGCTCGACAACCAGTACGACGTGCCCAGACACCTTGAGAACTACGACATCATGGCGGGTGACGGCCCCCAGAGCGTGGTCATGTTCTCCACGTCCACCGGCTCGCCCCACACCGCTCGTACGGCCGAGAGCCTCATTGAGGACAACCTGGCTGCCATTCCGTTGTCGTGGTATTCGGGTTGGGCTGATCCCGAGATCGGCAAGAACGTCTTCGAGGTGCAGACCAACTACTGCATCGAGTCCATGAACGGTGCCACCTACATGTCGGAGACCTACGGCCCCAAGGTGGCGATCGTCAGCCGGCCGGGCGACTACGGCGAGGACGGCTCCGTGGGAATCAAGATGGCGGCCGACGCTCTCGGCCTTGAGGTGGTCTATGACGGCCAGGGCCTCGTCTCTGGTGACGACTTGACCCCGGTGATTTCCGGTATCGCTCAGTCCGGCGCCGACTGGGTGTGGCTGACCACCAGCCCCTCGCAGACTGTGACGCTCATGGGCGGCGCTGCCCAGGCAGGTTTCGCCGGCCAGTGGTCGGGCAACGGCCCGAGTTGGAACCCTCTGTTGCTTGGCATTGAGGGCTTCAGAGAGCTAGCCGATCAGGTCTACACCCACTCCTACTACACGGTGCTGTGGGGCGTTGGAGACTCTGTGGGCATGCAGGAGACGATCTCGGCCATGCGAGAGTTTCGGCCGGATGCGCCCTTCGACGATGTTTACATCATCTCCTTCATCGAGGGCTATGTCGCCACTCAAATCCTCGACAAGGCCATAAGCAACGGCAACATCACCCGGGCCGGCGTGCTGGCTGCAGCCAACTCGATCACCGCCGACCTCAAGGGTCTGGCCCCCAACCAGAGTTGGCGCGGCAACCCGAACAACAACGTGGTGCGCGAGACCTATCTCTACGACGTCGACCTGTCGCTGTTCACGCCTGGCGCCACGGTGTCGACAGAGGGCGCCAACAACGGCTTCCGGCTCATCAAGGGCCCCTACGTCTCCGAGATTGCTCAGAATTGGGAGTACGAACCCTGCTTCAAGTTCTCATAGCCGCATCCTCTAGTTGATCGAGGCGCGAGCCCGGCGGTGCTCCGGCCCGCCGGGCCCGCCTCGCGCCTGCGGTCAGGGTGAGATCAGGCCCTTCTGGGGCACCGTCCAGGGCAGCTTGGACACGTGCTGGATCAGCTTGGCCCGCGGCAGCGACAGGTGCCCGATCGGCACGTCGATCACCACCGGGGCCTCACGCGACAACGCATCGGGTATCAACGCCTCCAGGTCCATGGGGTCGTCGGCCCTCATCCCGACCGCGCCGAACAACTCGGCGAAGGCCACGAGGTCGGGGTTGACAAGGTCGGTCTCGTAGTCGCCCCCGAAGAACTCGTCGAGGTCCCGGGCCACGTTGCCGTAGGAGTCGTTTCTGAAGACGATGGTCACCAGGTTGATCCCGTACTTGACGGCAGTGGAGAGCTCCGACGAGTTGAACATGAACCCGCCGTCTCCGACGACGCACACCACCGGGCGGTCGGGCTGGGCCACCTTGGCGCCCAGCGCCGTCGGGAACGAGTAGCCGAGGTTGAAGGAGTAGCCGGAGTCGATGAACGTCTTCGGGTGGTCCACCTTGTAGTGGGTGCGGGCGTAGTAGCCGAACTGCGTGACCCCCCACACGATGGCGGCCTCGGACGGGACCACCTGCTGGATCGTCTCCAGGATGGGATACTGGGGTTCCCTGTCGCGGATGTCGTAGTAGGCGATGAGGCGCCGCCCCGCGGCTACCGCATCGGCGGGAGACGGACGGTCCCCGGCTCCGGCTTCGACGAGGTGGGGAAGGAGCGCCTCGATGGTGGCCCTGGCATCGCCGTGCAACGGGACGGTGTTGGACTGGACGCGCGTGAGCTCGGTGTCATCGACGTTGATGTTGATCAGGGTGGACGCCTCCCCGGCGGGGTTGCCCAGGGAGAACCGGGTGCCGATGCCGATGACTGCGTCGGCGGACTGCATCACCCCGAAGAGCTGGTTCATCTCGTGGCGCTCGCCCTCGGGGCTGAGGCACGATCCGTAGCACAGCGGGTGCCGGTCGGGCATGGCGCCCTTGCCGCCGCCGGAGGTGAGCACCGGGATGTTGGTCGTCTCGGCCAGCTTGACGAGGGCCTCCTCCGCGTCCGACCGGGCCACGCCCCCGCCCGCGAAGATCAGCGGAAGGCGCGACTCGGCGATCACTCGGGCCGCTTCGCGGAGCTGTTCGGGGCTGGGCACGATCCGGGTCACGGGAGCGGGCTCCCGGAGAAGCACCTCGTCTCTCTCGACGCCGGTCTCGGGGGGCATCTCGATCAGCACAGGCCGCGGCCGTCCGGTGCGCATCTGCCTGAACGCCTCACGCACGGCATCGGGAACATCGCGCGGGGTCAGAACCTGCCGCCGCCATTTGGTCACGTTGCGCACGGCATCGGCCTGGTCCAGGACCTCGTGGATGCCGCCGAGGTTCTTGCCGATCTGGCCCCGGGGTATCTGGCCGGCGATCATGAGCACCGGCGAGGACCGCGAGTAGGCGGTGGCCAAGCCGGACGCGGCGTTGTAGAGGCCCACGCCGGGAACCACCAGGGCGACCCCCGGCTCTCCCGACACTCGGGCATAGCCGTCGGCCATGTAGGTCGTGGCCTGCTCGTGGCGAGTGGTGACCATCCGGATCCCCGGCTCGTCCCGTATGCCGGCGACGATTCCGTACACCTGGATGCCGGGCACGCCGAAGACCACCTCGACACCTTCGGCGGCGAGCGACTTCGCCAGCGCCTCGCCACCGCTCATCTTCCCCATGGCAGACCTGCTCTCGTCGCTGGTGGCGGATTGTCGGTCGCCGTGCTCTCGTGGCTGGGGCGGAGGGTATGGTGTGCCCTCGCCGCCCCACACGGCTTCGCGCCTACCAATTCAAGCATCCGCGTCAACCCCGCACCGGTCAAGCCATGCTCACAGTCGCCAACCTCGAAGTCGTGTACAACGAGGTGGTCCTCGTGCTGCGGGGCCTGTCGATCGAGGTGCCCGACGGCAGCATCGTGGCGTTGCTCGGCGCCAACGGGGCGGGCAAGACCACCGCGGTGCGGGCCATCACCGGTCTGCTCGACGTCCACGAGGGCGACATCACCAAGGGCTCGGTCATCTGGAACGGCGCCGACATCTCCAGGTCCAAGCCGTCGCGCATCGTCGAGGCTGGAATCACCCAAGTGATGGAGGGCAGGCGGATCTTCGCCGAGCTCTCCGTCGATGAGAACCTCAACGCCGGCGCCTTCACCGTTCGGGACCGAAAGGAGAACGCCGAGGCCTACGAGCGGGTGATGACGTTGTTCCCGCTGCTGCAGAGCCGCAGGCGCGACACCGCCGGGTACCTGTCGGGCGGCGAGCAGCAGATGCTGGCCATCGGGCGCGCCCTGATGGCCGACCCGAAGCTGCTGATACTCGACGAGCCCTCGCTGGGCCTGGCCCCGATGCTCATCGAGCAGATCCGCGACATCATCGTCGACATCAACGCCGGCGGCGTGAGTGTCCTGCTGATCGAGCAGAACGCCATGATGGCCCTGTCCATCGCCCACTACGGCTACGTCATGGAGTCGGGCAAGGTGGTGATGGACGGCGACCCCAAGAAGCTGCTCGCCGACGAGGACGTGCAGGAGTTCTACCTCGGCCTGCGCGCCGAGGGCGAGCGCCGGTCGTTCCGGGACGTGAAGCACTACAAGCGCCGCAAGAGATGGCTGTCATGAGCGACCCGAGCCCTTCTCGGGAAGCCGGTGCTCGCCCTCTGCTGCAAGTGGACGACATCTCGCTGCGCTTCGGCGGCGTGACCGCCATCGACTCGGTGACGTTCGAGGTCACCGACGGCGAGCTGTTCGCCATCATCGGCCCCAACGGCGCGGGCAAGACGTCGATCTTCAACTCGATCTCGCAGGTCTACCGGCCCCAGTCGGGCGACATCCGCTGGAAGGGGACCTCCATCATGGGCACCCGCCCCGACCGGGTGGCCCGGCTCGGGGTGGCCCGCACCTTCCAGAACATCGAGCTGTTCCCGCAGATGACCGTGCTCGACAACCTGCTCACCGGCCGCCACATCCGCATGACCGGGTCGTTCCTGGCCGGCGCGGTGTGGGTGGGCAAGGCCAAGCGCGAGGAGATCGAGCACCGCCGCCGGGTGGAGGACATCATCGACTTCCTGGAGATCGAGGGCTGGCGCAAGCATCCGGTGGCCCTGCTGCCCTACGGCGTCCAGAAGCGGGTGGAGCTGGGCCGGGCGCTGGCCATGGACCCCGAGCTGCTCATGCTCGACGAGCCGGTCGCGGGGATGAACCTCGAGGAGACCGAGGACATGGCCCGGTTCATCCTCGACATCCGCCGCGAGCTCGGCATCACCCTGCTGATGGTGGAGCACGACATGGGGCTGGTCATGGACATCGCCGACCGGGTGATGGTCCTCGACTTCGGCCAGCGGATCTCCGAGGGTCCCCCCGCCGAGGTCCAGCGGGACCCCCGAGTGATCGCCGCCTACCTGGGCAGTACCGAGCTCGACGGGTCGGCGCCCGGCTGACGGCAGCATCCCGGCAGCCGTAGGATCGGAGCATGGTCGAGTCCGCGATCGCCAGCGCGTCCCAAGCCCTTCTCGTCGAGCGCCGCCGGCTCACAGCCGGCGAGGTTGCCGCGCTGGCCGCGATCAGTGACGCGTCAGTGCCCTCGCTCGCCTCGCTGGCCCACGAGGTCCGCCTGGCCTGGGCCGGTCCAACGGTGGAGGTGGAGGGCATCCTGTCGGCCAAGACCGGAGGCTGCGGTGAGGACTGCCACTTCTGCAGCCAGTCGGCCGCCTTCGACACCCAGGTCAAGGCCACACCGTTCCTCGACACCGGCGAAGTCCTGGCGGCGGCCCGTGAGACCGCCGAGCTGGGGGCCAGCGAGTTCTGCATGGTGCTGGCGGTGCGGGGCCCCGACCGCCGCACCATGGACCGGCTCATCGAGCTGACGGCGCTGGTGTCGGCCGAGACCGGCCTGAACGTGGCGGTGAGCGCCGGCATCCTCACCCGGGAGCAGGCCTTCGAGCTGGCCGCGGCCGGCGTGCACCGCTACAACCACAACCTGGAGACGAGCCGATCGTTCTTCGGCGAGGTCGTCACCACCCACAGCTTCGACGAGCGGGTGGACACCTGCGCCCACGTCCGCGAGGCCGGCATGGAGCTGTGCTGCGGCGTGCTGCTGGGCATGGGGGAGACCACCGAGCAGCGCCTGGAGCTGATCGAGCAGGTAAGGGAGGTGCGGCCCTGCGAGGTACCGATCAACTTCCTGAACCCCCGTCCCGGCACCCCGCTGCAGATCCGCAAGCCGGTCGGCGCGCTGGAGGCCATCCGGTGGATCGCACTGTTCCGGCTGGCGCTGCCGCCGGTGATCCTGCGCTACGCCGGCGGCCGCGAGATCACCCTCCGGGACCTGCAGGCCATGGGCATGACGGCGGGCATCAACGCGCTGATCGTGGGCAACTATCTCACGACCCTGGGGCGGTCGCCCCGGCAGGACCTGGACATGCTCGCGGACCTGCGGATGCCCATCGGGAGCCTGTCGGCCGCGGTTTGAGCGAGCGGGGGCCCTGCTGCTGCGGCTGCGGCCGCCGGGACTGTCCCGGCTGCCTGCCCGAGCTTGATCCGCCCCGCTACTGCTCCCGGTGCGGGGCCTGGCTGGCCACCTCCGTCACCCCTGCGGGCTGGACGGCCAGATGCCGCACCTGTGGCACGACAGCGTCAGGCGCGTAGCACCTCCACCACCTCGTGGCAAGCGCCGCAGCGATGGACGGCCCGGCACCGGGCCGGACCGAAGGGCGACTGCTCCACCAGGGCCGCCTCGCCGCAGCGGGGGCACTCGGTGGGCCGGCCGGGAAGGGCGACCGACACCGTGAAGTCGCGGGCCATGACCGTCCGGGCGTGGTCGCTGAGCCTCGAGGTGTCCCAGGGCTGGGCGCTGCGCCGGACCTCCACGCCGGTGATGCCGTCGAGTGCCCCGACAGCCCGGGCGATGTCGGCAGAGATGACGTCGTGGGCCGGGCAGCCGCTGAAGGTGGTGATCAGCTCGACCTCGGCCCGCCCGCCGGTGACGGTGGCCGCCGCGACCATGCCCATGTCGACGACACTGACACCGGGATACTCGGGATCGTCCACCCCCCGCAGCGCGTCGAGGACCTCTGTCGCCCCGTTGGTCCGGGCATCACCGGTCACACTCACGATTCTACGGCCGCGGCAGGCCAGGCGCCGGCTCGCGGGGGGAGCATTAGCGACCGCGGGAGTCCAACCACTAGTGTCGCGAGTCATGTCGGTGGGGGTTGCGCCTGAGACGGACTCGAGAGCGTCCGGCCTGAAAATCCTGCACCCGTCGGGGTGGGTGGCGGTGGCGACGCTGCTCGCAGCGCTCTTCGCGCACCTCTTCGTCGACACCGAGTACCTGATCGGCAACCTCGAGTGGTGGTGGTGGCCGCTGCTGGCGGGCTCGATCGCCCTGTCGGTCTGGCACTCCGGCCTCAACCGTCTGCGGGTATGGATCGAGGCCATCCCGTCCTTCACGCTGCGGATCACGATGTTCCTGGCGTGGGCCGTCTTCGTGCTGCAGTTCTTCAACGTGATCACCCGCTACAGCAACGAGTACGTGGACCAGGACATCCTCATCGGCGAGGTCGTGAGCCTGGCGTGGCAGTCCTTCGGGCTCATGTTCCTGGTGGCCATGAACGTCGGCATCCGTGACGGCGTGAACCCGCGTATCGACTTCTGGTGGACCAACTTCTCCAACAAGACCAAAGCGGCCCTCGACTTCGCCATGCACACCGTGCTCCTGCTGCCGTTCGTGTTCATGAGCATCCGCATCCTGCAGAGCTACGTGGCCTCGTCGCTGGGACGCAAGGCGGGGAGCGGCGAGTGGCCCGCGGGCTGGAGGGTCTGGCAGAGCTGGGAGGAGGCCGTGGACGCCGGCGGTCTGGCGGTGGGGCCGATCAAGGCGTTCCTGCTGATCGGGTTCGCGCTGTTCGGCCTGCAGCTGGTGGCCGAGGTCATCAAGACCGGGTTCGTCCTCATCGACCGCGACGACTACGGCGCCATCGTGGAACGCGACACCCCCCAGCGGATCGAGTGACCGTGCCTGCGCTCCTCCATGCATCGCCCTCGAGGCGCCGGCTGCATCCCGGCGTCGGGTGCGTGGCGGCGCGCACCGAGCGGATCGAGTAACCGGTGGTCGGGGTGCTTGCCTTGGAGACCATCCTCGGCGTCGACGCGGGCGTGTTCCTGGCCCTGGCCATGTTCGGGGTCTTCATGCTGGTGATCCTGTCGGGCTACAACGTGGCCTTCTCCTTCGCGTGCACCGCCATCGCCTTCGCGTTCCTCGGCGACGCGATCGGGGCCTTCGACTCGAACGCGCTCAGCGCGCTGCCCAGTCGCTGGTTCGTGGCGGTCAGCGACCCGACGCTGCTGGCCGTGCCGCTGTTCGTCTTGATGGGCGCCATCCTCGAACGCTCGGGCATGGCCGAGCGGCTCCTGAACGCCTTCGGGATGCTCATGGGCCGCCTGCGGGGCGGCGTGGCCGCCGCGGTGGTGGTGGTGGGCACCCTGCTGGCCGCCGCCACCGGCGTGGTGGCCGCCACCGTCATCGTGATGGGGCTGCTGTCGCTGCCCGCCATGGTGCGCCTCGGCTACGACAACAAGCTGTCCACCGGCGCCATCATCGCCTCGGGCACGCTGGCGCAGCTGCTGCCGCCCAGCATCGTTCTGATCCTGCTGGCCCAGCAGCTGGGCGTCGGCATCCTGGGGCTGTTCGCGGGGGCGCTGCTGCCCGGCCTGCTGTTGAGCGGGCTCTACGTGGCCTACGTCGTGATCCTGTCGTGGCTCAAGCCGTCGGTCGGGCCGGCCATGCCCAAGGAGTTGCGAACCCTCGAGGGGAACCCGTCGGTGCGCACCAAGATCCTCATCGCGGTGATCCTGGCGGCCATGGTCGCAGGGGTGATGCTGCTGGCCAGCCTGTGGGCGTCGATGATCGCGGGCGTGCTCACCCTTGCGGTGACGCTGGCCATCCTGTGGTGGACCCGCATGCTGGCTGCGGAGCTGCTGATCGCCATCGTGCCCATGCTGGTGCTGATACTCGGGGTGCTGGTCTCCATCTTCCAGGGGATAGCCACGCCGTCGGAGTCGGGCGCGGTGGGGGTGTTCGGGGCGCTGCTCCTCACCGGCTTGAACTGGCTGTTCGACCACCTGCTGGTGAAGGAGGGCGCCACGCACATCACCAGGTCCGGTTGGCGGCTCGACTGGCAGGCGGTCAAGGACGCGGCCCACTCCACCGCCAACGTGGTGGTGCTGGTGATGACGCTGCTGTTCTGCTCGACGTTCTTCAGCCTGGTCTTCCAGCGGCTCGGGGGCGCCGATCAGACCTCGGAGTGGCTGACCTCCATCGGCGGCGGGAAGTGGGGCTTCGTGGTCATCGCCATGATCGCGGTGTTCCTGCTCGGCATCAACCTGGAGTTCATCGAGATCACCTTCATCGTGGTGCCCATATTCGTGCCGGCCATGGACTTCCTGGGCTTCACCGCCGACGAGAAGATCTGGTTCGCGGTGCTTATGGCGGTGAACCTCAACATGGCGTTCATCTCGCCGCCGGTGGGGTTCTCGCTGTTCTACCTGCAGAGCGTCGCGCCGCCGGAGGTGAAGACGTCCGACATCCACAAGGGCGCCTTCCCCTTCATGGGCCTGCAGGCGCTGGCCCTCGTGATCCTGGCCGCCTTCCCGGCCATCACCTACACCTCGATCGACACGTTCCGTTTCGGTTGACGCTCACTTGCACGCGCTCGCTCCAGGCCGAACGGCGAGCGCTTCGACGGCAGCTGTGCCGTCTGTAGTGCATGGCGCGACTGCTCTCGACACATCTCCAGACGTTGGTGTATTGTCACGGTCGCGCCGGGGACGCCGACCGGGATTCCCGTCCCGGTGAAGACGGCCGACATCGGCGCAAGCAGTCAACCACGGAGGGAATCACGTGACCAATGAAGCAAGCTCGGCCGAGACCGACGGTTCGGCTGTCGGCATGATCCTCGACGAGGCGGACTCCTCGAGCCTGGCTCGACGGGGATTCATAAAGGGCGGCCTCGGCGTCGCCGGGTTCGCGGCCGCGTCCGCGATCCTGGCCGCGTGCGGGGACGACGGCGAGGAGGCTCCCGCGCCGGCCGCTGCTCCCGACGGTGATGCGGCTACGACCACTGCCGCGCCGACCACTACGGCGAGCGACACCGTGGCCGTGACCGCGCAGGGCCCCGAGATCGAGTGGGAGATGGCCACCAGCTGGCCCACCGCGCTGGTGACGCTGTTCGGGTCGGCGCAGTTCTTCGCCCAGAAGGTGGGCGAGCTCACCGGCGGCCGCTTCGTCATCAACGCCCGCCCCGCGGGCGAGATCGCCGGCGGCCTCGAGGTGCTCCCCGTCGTGCGCGACGGCGGCGCCCAGGTGGGTCATACCGCGTCCTACTACTACGTGGGTCTCAGCCCGGTGCAGCAGTTCGGCACGGCGGTGCCCTTCGGCCTGACCCAGCGCCAGCAGAACGCCTGGCTGTACCAGGGCGGAGGCATCGAGCTCCTCAACGAGTTCTATGCGGAGGAGCACGGGACGATCTCGTTCCCCGCGGGGGCGACCGGCTGCCAGATGGGCGGTTGGTTCACCAAGGAGCTCAACTCCGTCGATGACCTCAACGGCCTCAAGATGCGCATCCCCGGCCTGGCCGGACGGGTGCTGGAGAACCTCGGCGGCGAGCAGGTCACCCTGGCCGGCGGCGAGATCCTCCAGGCGATCCAGACCGGCGCCATCGACGGCGCCGAGTTCGTCGGCCCCACCGACGACCTGATCCTCGGCCTCGACCAGTTCCAGGGCGACCTGTACTACTACCACCCCGGGTGGTGGGAGCCGGGCACCGCGGTCGAGGTGCAGATCAACCTCGACCTCTGGAACGACCTGCCCGCCGAGTACCAGGCCGCAATACAGTCCGCCGCGGCGTACGCCAACATGAACACCATGGCCACCTACGACGTGCTCAACCAGAGGGACCTGCAGACCATCAAGGGGTTCGCCCAGATCCGCGAGTTCCCGGCCGAGCTGATGGCCGCGTTCAAGGCCGAGACCGAGGACGTGCTCGACGACGTGGCTGCCGACGACGCCAACTTCGCCCGGATCCTCGGTCCGTGGCGTGAGTTCCGCGACGGGATCTCGGAGTGGCACGGCCTGGCCGAGCGGTCGTTCCTCAGCCAGCAGACCCAAGTCTGA
>JAPOQG010000192.1 GCA_026710865.1 Acidimicrobiaceae bacterium | reverse complement strand
GGCGCAGATGGTCGCCGACGACGGGTACCGGCCCGACATGATCCTGGCCATCGCCCGGGGCGGGCTGTTCTGCGCAGGGTCGTTGGGCTACGCGCTGTCGGTCAAGAACGTGTACGTGATGAACTGCGAGTACTACACCGGCGTGGGCGAGCGCCTGGAGGTTCCGGTGGTGCTGCCGCCGCAGCTCGATCTGGTCGACCACCGGCAGTCCAAGGTCCTGATCGCCGACGACGTGGCCGACACCGGCCACACCCTCAAGCTGGTGCGCGACTACTGCCTCGACGAGGTGGCCGAGGTGCGCTCGGCGGTGCTGTACGAGAAGTCGCACTCGCTGGTCAAATGCGAGTACGTGTGGAGGCGCACCGACCGGTGGATCAACTTCCCGTGGTCGACCCTGCCGCCGGTGGTGGACGTCGCCGAGGCCGGCTTCCAGGTTCTCGACGCCTGAGCATCCGATGCCCGGCGCAAGGGCCGTCCGGACCGGCAACCGCTCCCCAAGACGGCGGCTTCTGTGTGCAATCCTGCCGCTGGGGCGGCTTCGCTGCGCACAGAGCGGCCGATGGGCGTAGACAGGGGCCATGGATCCGGCCCTGGTCGACAGGAACGTCACCCATCTGGTCGGCATCGACGACGCCTCGCTGCCGACCCGCTCGATGACCATTCCCGGGATCAGCGGATCGCTCGAGGCCCGCATCCTGTCGACCGACCTGCGGGGGTCGAGCACCCGGCTGGTGCGCCCGGGCTCGGGGTGGGGATCCGAGACACCCGGCGCCTTCACCGCGACGGTGGAGCTGTTCATGGTCCAGGGCGCGCTGGCGGTCGACGACCATGTCCTGGAGACCGGCGACTACCTCCACATCCCGCAGAACCGGGTCGTTGGCAGGCTGCGAGCGGCCCATGACGGCGCGGCCCTGCTGATGACGTCGGGCCCGGTCCGGTACCACCAGTCCTATCCGGGCAGGCCGGCCGATCTCACGCCTGCACGGGCCTCCGAGCAGGATTGGGTTCCGGTGCCGCAGATGCCGGGGAGGCTCATGAAGCCCCTGGGGCGGGGCCCCGTCGGCGACGTCTGGCTCGGCGGAGCCCACCAGTGGGACCACCGCGACGGCCGATGGCACAGCCACCCCCATCACGAGGAGTGCTTCGTCATCGACGGCGAGATCACCCTCCGGGAACGGCACGAGGACCCGGACGAAGCGCTCACCGCCGGAGCGGGCACGTACTTCTTCCGCCCGGCCGGCGTCCTGCATGGCGGACCGGGATCGCACTGCGACGACACCGCGCTCACGTTCCACCGCACCTTCGGCGACCTGCACACCGACTGGGACCACGACGCGGCCGCCGAACCCGGCGCCGACTCGACGATCTGAGGCTCCCAAGAACGTGCGCGAGTAGGTGAGGTCGCGTCGCGGTGCAGGGTGTGTTTCCCGCTCTTGTTCGCTGCGACCTGAGGGCCGCCCAAACCAAGGCAACACAGCCCACGGCCGCGCCCGTATGTGCCGGATTCGCTCGCCTACCCGCGCGGCCTCTCAGGCCAGCACGGAACGGACTGCCGCGGCCACCTCGTCGGGGCCGGGCACCACCGCGGCCTCCAGCGGCGGGCTGAACGGGATCGGCGCAGAAGCGGCGCCGACCCGCGCCACCGGCGCCTCCAACTCCCCGAACAGCTCGGCGTGAAGCTGGGCGGCCAGCTCGGCGCCGAGACCGCCGAAGCGCCACGCCTCGTGGGCCACCACCGCCCGGCGGGTGCGGGCCACCGACGCCAGCACCGTCTCGAAGTCGAGCGGCACCAGCGACCGCAGATCGATCACCTCGGCCTCGACGCCCTCCTCCGCCAGCTGCGCCGCGGCGGCCAGAGCGTTCAGGGTCATCGCCGAGTAGGACACCACCGTCACGTCGGACCCCTGCCGGGCCACCGCTGCGGAACCCAACGGCACCCGATGGTCGCCGGTGGGAACCGCGCCGCGCTGCGCGGTGATCTTCTTGTGCTCCAGGTAGATGACCGGGTCGGGATCGTCGATGGCGGTGCGCAGCAGCCCCTTGGCGTCGGCCGGATTCGAAGGGGCCACCACCTTCAGGCCCGGCATGTGGGTGAACAGGCCCTCGAGACTGGAGGAGTGCTGCCCGGCGGAGGATCGCAGCACCCCGTCGGAGGCCCGCAGCACCATGGGCACCGACACCTGCCCCCCGAACAGGTAGCGGAACTTCGCCGCCTGGTTGACGATCTCGTCCATAGCGCCCAGCGTGAACTCGACGAAGCTCATCGACGCCACCGGGCGCAGTCCCGCGGTGGCGGCCCCCACCGCCACGGCCACGATGAT
>JAPOQG010000356.1 GCA_026710865.1 Acidimicrobiaceae bacterium | reverse complement strand
GAGGTCGAGGCGGCCGCGGCCCGCGGCGACGGGCGGCTCCTCACCGGTGGCCGGCGCCTGGGCGGTGACTTGGCCGAGGGCTTCTTCGTGGAGCCGACCGTGTTCGGCGACGTCGACAACTCCTCGCCCATCGCCCAGCAGGAGATCTTCGGGCCGGTGCTGAGCCTGGTCCGCTTCGGCGACGAGGACGAGGCCCTGCGCATCGCCAACGACAGCCCCTACGGCCTCGGCGGCCTGGTCTTCACCCGCGACATTGCCCGAGCCCACCGGATGGCAGGGCGGTTGGAGGCCGGATCGGTGGGGATCAATGCCTTCGCCCCCATGCCGCCCAGCGTTCCCTTCGGAGGCGTCAAGCAGAGCGGGTTCGGGCGAGAGGGCGGGCTGGCCGGAGTGGAGGAGTTCCTACGGCCGAAGAACGTCTACGTGGACCTGAGCGGCCCGTGAGCGCCGCAGGCGAGGAACGGCGGTGAGCGATCTGCTCGAGGGCGTGCGGGTCATCGAGTCCGCGGTGCTGCTCAACGGCGACACCCTGGGCATGCTGCTGGGCGACCTGGGCGCCGAGGTGATCAAGGTCGAGGCGCCCCCCGCAGGCGACTACCTGCGAGACATCCTCGGACAGATCGAGCCGCGGCACAGCCCCGCCCATCTGCAGGTCAACAAGAACAAGCGCAGCATCGCTATCGATTTGCGCACCGGCGAGGGCCGGCAGGCCTTCTGGAAGCTCCTCGACCGTGCCGACGTGTTCATCGACGGCTTCACCGCAGGCGCCGCCGACCGGCTTGGCATCGGCTACACCCAGCAGCGGGCCCGCAAGCCCGACATCGTCTACTGCCAGTACACCGGCTTCGGTTGCACCGGCCCCTACGCCGCCATGCCCACCCACGGGCAGATGATGAACGCCGGCGCGGCCTCGGTCGCCCTCGACACCGGCGACGACGGATTCGTGCGCCCGGTCGAGAACCGCGAGCTGATGTGGGGCACCTCCATCGGAGGCGACGGCACCGCGGCCGGCGCCGTCCATGCCGCTCTTCGCGTCGCTGCCGCGCTCTTCCGGCGCCAGATGACCGGCCAGGGATGCTTCCTCGACGCCTCCGCGGCCGACGCGGTGGTTGCTCAGGGCTGGATCGGTGCGGTGTACGGCCTCAACTACGACAGGATCACCGACCACACCGGCCTCCGGGCACCCGGCTCGGAGCCGCTGACCGGAGCCAAGTACCAGTACTACCGGACCTCCGACGGGCGGTTCGTGCTGTTCTGCTGCATCGAACCCAAGTTCTGGGAGCGGTTCTGCCGGCTGGTGGAGCGCGACGACCTCGTCGGCCGCCGGGTGGAGGAGGCTGCCGTCGACTTCGCCCGGGACGCCGCCGATCTGCGCCGCGAACTGCAGGCCATAATCGAGACCCGCACCCAGCGCCAGTGGGTGGAGCTGGCCGTACGCGAGCGGCTGCCCATCGGCCCCGCGCACCAGGGGGTGGCCAGCCTCCGCGACGACCCCCAGATCGCGGCCCGCCAGATCCTGGTGGAGGGCGACCATCCGATCGCCGGATCCTTCACGTACGTGGGCGAGCCCGTGATCGTGGATGAGCAGCCGTACCGGGTCGCCCGGCCTGCGCCCGCCTTCGGAGCCGACACCACCGAGATCCTCGAAGAACTGGGCTACAACGAGTCCCAGATCGCTCAACTGTTCACCGCCGGCGCGGTCGCGGGCGATTGACCGCGGCCGTTCCAGCCCGATCTCAAGCCAAGTGCGCCACGGAGCCGCCGCGGCGGGAGTCGGCGCCCGCCTCCAGACGGCCCTGGTGCCAGCCCACCAGTTGGGCGGCGCCGAAGCCCTCCGGCCCGGGCGGGCGTGCGAGCGCAGCCGGATGGGTCTCGGCTAGCTCGTGATCGGGCTCCAGGGCCAGATCACCGCCGAAGCACACCTTGAACCGGGGCCGGTCGATGGCCTGCTGGGGAGCGAGCCCTTCAACGAGCATGCGCACCAGCAATTGGACCTGGGCCTGGGGCTGCATGATCCCTCCGGCCACGCCCAGCACGCAGCGAAGACGGTCGCCGCGGGTGACCAGCCCGGGGATGGTGGTGTGGGGCGGCTTGGCTCCCGGCTCGGGCGCCTGGCGCAGCATCCGCAGGGTGGTGGCCCGATTGTGGATCGGCCCGCCGATCTCGGCCACGCCCAGGTGGGCGCCGAAGTCGCCGAACACCGAGGTGATCAGCGACACCGCCTGCCCTGAGTGGTCCACCACGGCCAGGAAGGTGGTGTCGCCCGTGGCCCGTGGCGGCCGGCCCCCAACGACTATGGCCGCGGGATCGAAGCCCGCGGATCGCATCCCCGAGCGGGTGGCGTCCAGCACGGCCTCCCAGTCGACGGGCGTCCGGGGTTCCAGCCGGGCCAGCGCATCGAGCACGCCCGGCCCCTGGGTCGGTTGCGGCATCTGCCACACCGTGTGGCCCGCGAACTCGGCGGTTCCGGGCACGGCCTCCAGGGTCCGGTGCCGGGCCATGTCGACCTCCGACAGGAACCCGCCGTCGGCCCGGACGCGCTCGACGATGGCCTCGGCGATCGGACCAGCCAGCACCGCACGGCTTCCTTGCGACGCGATGGCGTCCAGGCATCCGGCCAGCTGCGGGTTGCGGACCGTCGCGCCTTCGGACACCGGCGTCCCCCCGGGCACGTACAGGGGACCGAGCACCGGGTCCGAGGCCAGGGACTCCCCGCTGCGGGCCGCGGTGATCGCCAGGGTGGAGCGCACCTCGAAACCGGCCGAGGCGTAGCGGCGCGCCGGCCCGACCACCGCGGCTAGCGAGATGGTGCCGTATTCGCCCAGCGCCGTCTCCAATAGCGCCACCGCGCCCGGCGTGGTGACCGAGGCGCCGCCCCGGGCCGGCACCACGTCGTGGCCGGCGTCGCTCAGGCTGTCAGGGGTCAGCTCCATGGGGACCGCGCCCGAGCCGTCGAGGGCAACCGTCGTGTGATCGCCGTCGTGCACGAACATGAAGCCGTCGCCGCCGACACCGCAGGATTGGGGCTCGACGACATACAGCACGAAACAGGCGGTCACCGCGGCATCCACCGCGTTGCCGCCCTCCTGCAGCACCTCCACCGCGGCGGCCGTCGCCCGGGGATCGGAGGTGGCAACCGCCGCGGTCACCGGAGCGGGTCCGGGTCGCGGCTCAAGGTCGCAGTCCCGTCCGCCGGGACCGAGTCCCGCGCCCGCTGGGCGGCAACTCTGGGCGCGTCACCGCAGTCGGCCCGGGCGGAGGCTCAAAGCCGCAGGTACCTCTCGGCGTTGGTCGACATCAGCTTGGTCATGGCGTCAGGGCCCAGCCGGTCCTCCCACTCCAGCACGATGTCGGGCGAGCGGGGGAACTCGGCCTGGTTGTGGGGATAGTCCGACGAGAACATCAGCACCCCGTCGCCGAGGATCTCGTTGATGCTCGCCGCCAGGGCCGCGCCCTCGTAGAGCTCGATGCCGCAATAGATGTGGCCCGCCCGGGCATACTCGACCGGGGTCAGCTTGCGTTCGGGCAGAGCGTTGGCCATGTAGTCGGCCTGGCCCTGGAGACGGATCAGCCAGGCCGGCAGCCAGCCCGCGCTGCACTCGGAGAACCCGATGCGCAGTCTCGGGAAACGGTCGAACATGCCGCTGAGGGTCATGTACCCCAGCAGCCTGGCCGCACCCCAGGGATGGGCCGCGGCCCGGGCCACCACCACATTTCCCCAGATGTCGCGGTATCCGGGGAAGTACGGGGGCTCATAGAAGAACGAGTGGTGCAGCAGGGGCAGGTCGTGCTCATCGAGAGCGGCCCAGATCGGATCGAGTCCAGGGTCGTCGACAGGGACCTCCTCGGGAAGGATGGCGCTGGCGGCGCCCACCCACGTCTCGGGGCCCAGCTCGGCCACGATCCGAGCCGCAGCTTCCGGGTCGCGGGCCGGCAGCAGGATGGTGGCCTTGAGCCGGTCGGTGTCCACCGAGCAGTACTCGGCCACGTAGCGGTGGTAGGCCCCGTACAGCTCGGTGGCCAGCTCGGCGTCGAGGGCGGTGGCGGCGTTGGCGAAGGTTCCGGGGATGATGACATGGACGTCGACGCCCTCGGTGTCCATGTCGGCGATCCGTCCGGTGCTGTTGAGGTTGCTCACGTCGGGCGCCGGCGGCGTCTTGAAGGTCTTGCTGACGCTGCGCTTGAGGGGGCTCTCGCCCCCCTTGGTGGCCTGCTCGCCCCCGTGGGGCGTGCCGAGGGCCCGGTCGTACTTCATCGGACCGATGCTCAGGTAGTGTCCGCCGAGGGTCACGGGCTGCTTGTACTGGTCCAGCTCGCCCCAGCGCTCGCGCAGGCGGGCTGACGCGTACATCTCCAGGGTCTCGAGGTTGGGTCCGACATGGGTGTCGGTGTCGATGATCCGATAGCCGTTCTTCACCGGGCTTCCTCCCCGACTTGCGCTTCGTTCCAGCCCGTCGCCAGGTGCCCGCCTTGTGCGAGAACCCCTCTGGAGAGCCAGCAATCCGATATAGAGTATACTCATTGCCGGAACGGCGCGCGGGCCGAGGATTCGCTTCCGCCGCCTCCGCGCACGCCCGACCCCGATGGGAGGCCTGATGGAGAACGTTGTCCGGGTACAGCACCACGTGACCTACGAGGCGGCGGCGGAATCGCTGGCCGCCGGCATAGCCAAGGCCAAGGAGTTGGGAGTGCGGGCCGGCATCGTCGTGGTCGACTCCTTCGGCGAGATCGTGGCCGCGGCCAAGCTCGACGGCGCCAACCCCAAGGCCTGGCGAGGCGGCCTGGGCAAGGCGCTGTTCGCCTCAGGCCTCGGGATACCCACCGAGGACTTCATCGAGAAGCGCCTCAAGTCCGACGACGTGCTGTATCGGGCACTGTCGTCCAACCCCGACACCTTCATCGTGCCCGGAGGCTTCCCGCTGAAGTATGGCGGCAAGGCCGTCGGGGGTGTGGGCGTGAGCGGCGGCCACTACACCGACGACTCGAAGGTGGCCAGGGCGGTTGCCGACCGCTACGCCGAGCTGGTAGCGCAAGCCGAAGGAGCCTGACCATGACCGACGACTCCTTGCCGAACTGGGATGAGCGGGCCGCCGAGGCCGGCATCGTCATACCGGAGCCGCTGCCGGACCAGCCGCTGTTCCCCGGAGCCGTCGTCGACGGCTCGACCGTCTACACCTCAGGGATTGTGGCCGTCGAGGGCCCGCCGTGGAAGATGGCCTACGCGGGCTCGGTCGGAGACGAGCTGAGCATCGAGGACGCCCAGAAGTCGGCGGCCCTGGCCATGGGCTGCACCCTCGCCAACCTCAAGGGCGCTCTGGGCGGGAGCCTCGACCGCGTCGACCGGTTCGTGAAGCTCATGGGCTTCGTACGCTGCCGCCCCGACTTCATGGCGGCCCCCACCGTGATCAACGGGGCCTCCGAGGTGCTGCTGGCCATCTTCGGCCAGGACCGGCTGCCGGCCCGTTCCGCCATCGGGGTGGCCGCTCTGCCCGGAGGGGCCAGCGTCGAGATCGACGCGGTGGTGCGGCTTCGTTCATGACCGCGAATAGGCGAGAGTCCGTCACGTCGTGGCGGTGTCATTCCCGCTCTTGTTCGCTGCGCTCACGGGCCGCTCGGGCCACGGCCTCGCGCCGTATGGGCCCCGTTGTCCCGCCTATCGGCTCGGCCTCCGGGTTCGTGACCGCTCGGCTAGTCCTCGACGACTATGGCCCGCTCGGGGCAGCCGATGGCCGCTCGCCGCACCGCGTCCTGCTGAGACTCTGCGACGTCGGTGGACTCCACGTAGGCATGGCCGTCCTCCTCGCGGAGCTTGAAGACGTCGGGGGCGGCCATGGCGCACAGCGTGTGCCCCTGGCAGACGTGGTCAAGCACCCTGACTCTCATCACTGCTCCTCCCCGCGCCCGGCGCTGCGGCCGCACAGGCATCGCCGATCGGCAATTCAGTACGCTATATCAACGTCAGCCCATGTCGTCGGCGCCCTGCGCCACGACCCGACATGAAGGGGCACCCATGAGTCTCGGCGTCAGCCCATGTCGTACGGACCCTGCGCCGGGACCCGGCACGAGGGGACACAAGTGACCGCGACGACGACAGCGCCGGAGTCCACCCAGCTCGACTACGACCTGTTCAGCGTCGACGACCACATCATCGAGCCTCCGGGGGTGTGGACCGACCGCCTCCCCGCCAAGTTCCAGGATGTCTGCCCCCGGGTGGTGACGCGCGACGACGGCACCGAGGCCTGGCAGTTCGAGGGCGAGCAACTGGCCACCATGGGCCTCAACGCGGTGGCCGGCAAGCCGCACAAGGACTTCGCCATGGACCCGGCCAGCTACTCCGACATGATCGAGGGCTGCTACAACCCGCGGGTTCGAGCCGCCGACCTGCTGCGCGACGGCGTCAGGGGCAGCGTGTGCTTCCCGACGTTCCCGCGCTTCGCAGGCCAGCGCTTCCTCACCGCCAAGGACAAGGAGCTGGCCGACCTCTGCGTCAAGGCCTACAACGACTGGATGCTCACCGAATGGTGCGCCGCGGTGCCGGGCATGTACGTGCCGATGATGATCGGCCAGCTGTGGGATCCGGATCTGATGGCCGCCGAGATCCGGCGCTGCGGCGACCTGGGAGTCCGGGCCGTCACCTTCCCCGAGAGCATGGCCCCCTTCGGCGAGCCGTCGTTCCACACCACCCACTGGGACCCGGTGTGGGACGCAGTGACCGAGACCGACATGGTGGTCTGCATCCACATCGGCACCAGCGGACGCACCCACATGCCCTCCGAGGACGCCTCGTTCTCGGTGGCGGTGGCGCTGGGACCGGTGAACGCCCAGATCACCTTCATGGACCTACTGCTGTGCGGGATACCGCAGCGCTTCCCCGGCATCAAGATCGCCCTGTCCGAGGGGGGGATCGGCTGGGTCCCGTTCGCCCTGGAACGGGTCGACCGCACCTGGGAGCGGCACCGCTACTGGGCGGAGCTGGACGACACGCCGCCCTCGGAGCTGTTCCGTCGCAACTTCTGGGTGTGCTTCATCGACGAGACCGCCGGGATCGAGGCCCGCCACCACATCGGCGTGGACAAGATCATGTGGGAGTGCGACTACCCGCACGCCGACACGCCCTGGCCCAGGAGCCAGCAGGACGTGCACCGATCGCTGGCAGGTGTGCCGGCCGACGAGGTGGCCGCCATGACCCACGGCAATGCCGAGAGGCTGTTCCGCTGGTCGCAGCGCCCCGATGTCGCCTCGGTTCTGAGCAACTAGTGCCCAACCACCGGCTCCCGACAACGCCGGGACGCAAGCTCGGCGAGATCCTCGCCGAGACCATCGAGAACGAGATCATCGCGGCCGGCTGGAAGGTCGGCGACGTCGTCGGGTCCGAGTCCGAGCTGTGCGAGCACTACGGCGTCAGCCGGGCCGTGTTCCGCGAGGCCATACGCATCGTGGGCCACCACGGCGTGGCCGAGATGCGCCGCGGGCCGGGCGGCGGGTTGGTGGTGCTGGCCCCGAGCGTGGACGCCGCGGTGCGCACGGTCTCGCTCAACCTCGAGTACCTCGACATCAACGCGTCCCAGATCAACGAGGCTCGGCTGGCCCTCGAGCTGAGCTGCGTCGAGAGCGCCATCGAGAACCTCGACGCCGAGGGCGAGCACCGGATCAAGGAGTTCCTCGACACCGAGATCGAGCGGATCATCACGGGACGGGAGGCGGGCCGGGCCAGCGACGACTACGCCAGCAACGACTTCCACCTGCTGCTCGCCGAGCTGACGGGCAACCCGGCCATGGAGCTGTTCGTTCAGATCCTGAGCCGGGTGACGAGCCGTCATTCCACCAGAGCGGTCTCCCTGGAGGACACCGCCAAGGAGGTCCACAGGGCGCACGCCCGCATCGCCGAGGCCATCCTGGGGCGAGACCTCCAGACGGCGCAGCGCCGCCTGCACCGGCACCTCGACTCCGTCGTGGAGTACCTGGATCCCTGAACCCACGCGGACACCGACGCCGCTCGGCCGGCGCAGGGACTAGCCGCTGAAGTCGACCATGCCGGTGCGGGCCGTCCAGCACAGGCAGCCGGCGCTCCACTCGACGGTGCGGAACTGCTGCACACCGGAGTGGTCGCCGGGGCCGAACGTCAGGTCGCCCCAGGCAGCCAGGCCGAACCCCTCCAGGCTCTCGAGCGACGCCACGAGCGACTCGCGGGTGAGGTCGTCGCCCGCCCCCTGCAAGCCTGCGAGCAGCACCGACATCAGGTCGCAGGTGTAGAGGATCTGGGCCCACTCGGCGGTCTCGGGGGACGAGCGGGCGACGTCGGTGCCCGAGAAGCGCTCGTAGTTCGACACGCAGGCCTCGGTCTCAGCGTTGGGCGGCATGCCCGCCGCGATCTCGCCCACCCGGCTGACGGTCATGGCCAGCGTGCCGTCGTACTGCTCCTGGGGCAGCGACCCGGCGGCGACATCCCCGATGTGGCTGGCCCACTCCATGCTGCGGTACGCGGGCCGGTAGTTCTGGGACTCCGCGAAGTGCATGAAGTTCGTGACGCTGCTGGTGCCGACCAGGAGCACCGCGGTATCGACGCCCGCGGCCAGGAAGCGCTCCACCGAGATCTGGTCCTGGGGGCTGCCGATCCCCTCACCGTCGGAGGCGACCTCAGCCGCGATCGAGTGGCCGGCTGCGGCCATGGCCTCCTTGAAGGCGTCGACCGCCTCCTCGGAGCGGGTGTCCCAGAAGATGCCGACGGTGGCGCCGTCGAAGAGGCCCTGGCCGTCGGCCCACTGGACGTAGGCCCGCAGCACCTCGGCCTCGCTCGGCCGGATGGTGAACAGGCGCGGCGCCCGGTCGTAGACGCTGGGCGAAGCACCCATCAGGTCGATGGTCGGGATGTCGAACCGGCTTGCGAGGCACTCCGCCCCGACCGTGAAGTCCCGCCCCGAGACGACTGCGAAGACATCGTCGTCCTGGGCGAACCCGGTGCAGACGCCCAGCTTGTCGCTGCTGTTGATGATGGAGTACTTGCGGAACACGAGCTCGATGTCGGTCCCGTTCACCGGCAGCAGGCCGTCGCGCCGCCATCCGTCGAGAACCGCGGCAGCCTGCTGCTCGGGATCGCCGATGCTGAACTTCTTGTTGAGGGTGGCGAAGGCCGACACGTCGGGATAAGCCACCCCGATCGTGATCGTCCGCTCCACGACGGCCGGAGCCGGAACCGGCTCCTCATCGACGGCGGCCGGCCCGGCCGAGGCCGTTTCATCGGATTCTGGCTGTGCCGCTTCGTCCGTCTCGACCGGGGCTTGCGACTCGCCGTCATCGGCCGGACCCGCCGGCTCGGGAGCCAGGTCCGGTTCGCTGTCGGGGGCTGAGGCGACGGCGGCGCTCTGCTGTGGAGCCGGCTCGGGCTGCGCGCCCTCACCGTCATCGCCGCCACAGGCCGCGGCCAGCATCGCGGCCACCAGCAGACCCGCAACAGTCCGGCTCGCCGACCTGCCGGTCACTCGCTGCTCCGGAGCCTGTCCATAGCCCTTGAATGCTAGAGGCCGAGCGAATAGGCGGGACCACGCGGCCCATACGGCGAGAGGCCGTGGGCTGTGTTGCCTCGGTCCGGCCGGCCCGTCAGCAGCAGCCAACAACAGCAGGAATGACACCGCTGCGACGCGACAGGCTCTCACCCATTTTTGCGGACGCTGCTAGTAGGCGAGCTTCAGATCTCTGGTTCCAGCAGTCCCGTCGTGGGCCGTTGATAGACGTTGGAGCGGCGGCGGCTGCGGGTGAACACGATCTGCCAGAGTTGCAGGGCCCGGGCCCGGAACGACCCGGCCGAGCTGAGCAGGTAGTAGTCCCACGTGCGGCGGAAGCGCTCGTCGTAGGCGGGCAGGTCGTCCCAGGCCGCGGTCACGTTGCGGTGCCAGGCCATGAGCGTGCGGTCGTAGTAGGGACCGAAGTTGTGGACGTCCTCGATCACCCAGTCCTTCTCGATGGCCGATGAGATCTGGGCCAGCGACGGGACCACCCCGCCGGGGAATATGTACTTGTCGAACCACGGGTCGGTGTGGTTCTTCGACTCCAGCGAACCGATGGTGTGGTGCAGCATCATCCCGTCGGCGTCCAGCAGGTCGTCGCACCGCCGGAAGAACGTCTTCAGGTTGCGGGGGCCGACGTGCTCCATCATCCCGATCGACACGATCCGGTCGAAGCGGCCCCGCACGTCGCGGTAGTCGCACTCGCGGATGTCGACGGGCAGGCCGGCGCAGACATCACGGGCCAGCCGGGCCTGCTCGCCCGCGGGCGTCACGCCGGTGACCTGCGCGCCGTGCTCGGTGGCCGCGTGCCGGGCGAAGCCGCCCCAGCCGCAGCCGATGTCGAGCAGCCTCATTCCGGGCTCCAGGTGCAGCTTGCGGCAGATCAGCTCCAGCTTGTGCTCCTGGGCCTCGTCGAGGTCGGCGGCACGGCGCCAGTAGCCGCACGAGTAGATCATGCGGCTGTCGAGCATCCGCTCGTACAGGTCGTTGCCGATGTTGTAGTGGGCGCCGGCGTTCCGGCGGGCCCGCCGCACCGTCTGGCGGTTGCGGGCCTGGGCCATGAGCATCTGCAGGGTGAGCGCGGGTTTGGGCCGCACCAGCGAGCGCAGGTCGAGGGCCTGCACCTCGGCGATGAACTCGTCGAGCTGGTTGGCGTCCCACCAGCCCTCCTGGTACGTCTCACCGAGCCCGAGCTCGCGGTCGGCCAGCACCCGGGCCCAGAAGCGGTCGTCGTGCACGGCGATGTCCTGGGGCCGGTCGCCGCCGACCTCGATCCCGGCAGTGTCCAGTATCTCGCGGCCCAGTTCTCCGGCTTTGTCAACGTCGACCACAGCGCGTCACATCTCCTGGACCAGCCCGTCGAACGGCGGTCGAGCCTCAAGAATAGTGAAGGGGCTCGCCATCTTCTCAGCTCGTACTTGGTGACATGGAAACTGTTGCCAATTACGATTCGTATGTGGGTGAAGTCCAGCGGTACCTGGTGTCGTCATCAGGCCAGATGTCCCTGCCCGCGGCGGTGCGGCATCGGTGGGATCTCGACGAGGGCGGCCCGGTCGACGTAGTCGACCTCGGCTTCGCTGTGCTGACACTGCCCCCGGGCGAAGGCCGGCGCCTCCTGGGCGATCTAGTCAGCCGCGACGAGCACGCTGCGCTCGTGCGGTCGCTGGACGACGACCCCGAACTCGCGACCA
This sequence comes from Acidimicrobiaceae bacterium, assembly GCA_026710865.1. GTDB lineage: Bacteria > Actinomycetota > Acidimicrobiia > Acidimicrobiales > Aldehydirespiratoraceae > Aldehydirespirator. The sequence goes on along the minus strand of JAPOQG010000356.1, from coordinate 2,406 downwards.
CGTGAGCCGGCCCGTGAGCGCAGCGAACAAGAGCGGGAGACACCCCGCCGAGACGTGACCCGATTGCGCCTACCCGCTCACGTTCTCAGGCGAGGTCCAAGACAGTTGGGCCTTCGGTGTGGCGGAGTTGGTGCTTGTTGACCTTGTGGGTGGCGGTCTTGGGGAGCACTGCGAGGATCTCCAGGTAGCGGGGCTGGCAGAAGTCGGGGAGGGTGGCCCGGCAGTGACGTTGCAGGGCGGCCGGGTCGACGCTTCGGCCTGGCTCCGCGACCACGACCAGCTTGACGTCCCACTCGCCCAACTCTGACGGCACTCCGACCGCGGCGCATTCGGCCACGGCGTCCAGCTCGCACACCGCTCGCTCGACCTCGGTCGAGGAGATCATCTCGCCCCGGCGGCGGATGGCGTCGGCGGCCCGGTCGACCCAGCGGATGTAGCCGTCGGCTTCGATCGTGGCCAGGTCGCCGGTGTGGAACCACAGGTTCCTGAACGCGGCCAGGGTGGCCTCGGGCTGGCGGTGATAGCCGGTCATCATCACCCCGGGCCGGCGGGGCCGCACCACCAGCTCGCCGACCGTGCCGGGGGGCACCTCGTTGTCGTCTGTATCGACCACCGCGGCCTCGTACTGGGGCACGGGACGGCCCGAGGCCTTGTAACGCATCGGGTCGTCGGGACCGGTTGTCGAGAAGTGGCCGGTCTCGGTCATGGCGAACCCGGTCACCAGACGCAGCCCGAACCTGTCCTCGAAGTCGGCCCGGCGGTCCATCGGAATACCGGCCGCGCCGTGCATCATGCGCACGCTGTGGTCCCTGTCGTCGGGACCGGGCTCCTGGCGCAGCAAGATCGACGACACGGCGCCGACCACACCCACCTCGGTCGCGCCCGCGGCGCGCACCTGGTCCCAGAAGGTGCTGGCCGAGAAGCGCGACACCAGCGCGGCGCGGCCGTCCACCACCAGCGCGGTGCCCAGCGTCGAGAACCGGGCATTGACGTGGTACAGGGGCAGCGCCGAGAACATCACGTCGTCGGCACCGAGCCCCCACTGCTCGATCTTGATGCGGGCCTGCTCGATCGGGAATGCCTGGGGCAGCACCGCGCCCTTGGCCGGTCCGGTCGTGCCCGATGTGTAGATGATGTTCATCGGGTCGCCGGGCTGCGGCGGCCTGAACGGCGGCGGCCGCATGCCGGAGCCGCGCACATCGTCGTAGTCGATCACGGCGACGCGGGCAGGAACACGCGACCCAGAACCGGAGGCAACCGCGGAAACATCCAACCCAGAACCGGAGGGAGCCGCCTGAGCAGCCGCAGCCGGCGCGGTCGCGAGGCCGGGGCCGCGCTGCACCACCGTTGTGAGGTCGGGCGCGGCGGGAAGCTGCTCAGCCAGCCGGTCGGCGAGCGAGCCGTCGAGTATCAGCATCCGGGCGCCCGAATGATTGAGCACGTGGGCCAACTGGTGACCCCGCAGCCCAGCGTTGACCGGGCACTCCACCGCCCTCAGCCGCAGCAACCCCAGCATGGTGACCACGGCCTCGGGATGGTTCGGCGACATGTGGCAGACCACCTCACCCGCGGCCACACCGGTCCCGGCCAGCCCGCCGGCCAGGGCCTCGGCCGCGTCGATCAGCTCGGCCCAGGTCCAGAGGTCGCCGTCGAAGTCGAGAACCACCCGATCGGGATGCTCCCCCGTCCGCGCCGCACATAGCGACCACAGATCCGTGTGCTCGATGCCGGTCACGGCCTGCCGTCCACGGTCAGGCGGCCCACCTGCACCGGAACTGGCAGCAGAATGCCCGCATAGCGTGCAAAACGCTGCCAATTCGCAGATGGCTGGCGGTCGATCACTTGACGACCCGGAACATGGGCAGGGACACGCCCTCGGAGCGGTCCTCGAAAGTTGCCTCCACCCGGTCGCCGATGGAGAGACTCGCCGTGTCGGGCTCGACGATGTTGGCCAGCATCCGAGGTCCCTCGTCCAGCTCGATCACGGCCACCACATAGGGCACGTCGGCGGCCCAGATGTCGTCGTAGAAGGCCACGTGGACCTCGGTGAACGTCCACACCGTTCCCTCGCCGCTCACCGTCTGCCAGGACAGCTCTCCGCTCCAGCAGCCGGGACAGAAGTCGCGGGGCGGGAAGAACACCATCCCGCAGGCATCGCAGCACTGCATCGCCAGCTCGTGGCGAGCGGCCGCCTCCCAGTACGGGGCGGCGGCGATGTCGTTCAGGTCGGGGCGGGGCTTGCCGGTCATCGGACGCTCACCGGCAGCTGATCGGTGCCAGCCGCTCGTCCCGGCCCAAGACGCGCGCCGGTCATCGGACGCTCCCCGCCGACCGCTCGGTCGGTGCCAGCCGCTCGTCCCGGCCCAAGACGCGTACCGGTCATCGGACGCTCCCCGCCGACCGCTC
>JAPOQG010000382.1 GCA_026710865.1 Acidimicrobiaceae bacterium | reverse complement strand
GCGACCATCGACGTGGCCGGAACCGTCGAAGACGAACTGCTGGACGCAGTCCGCTCCCTCCCCGACGTGATCCATGTATCGGTGTTCGACGCATGAACCCGACGGAGCCGATGCTGGCGCCCTTCATCCGTGCCCTCCCCGACGTGATCCACGTATCGGTGTTCGACGCATGAACCCGACCGAGCCGATGCTGGCGCCCTTCAAGGGCTGGCTCGTAAAGCCCGAATGGGCCGAGCGGGTGATCAGCCGGGCCTACGACAACCTGACCCCGGGCCAGCGACGCTCGATCGTCAGGGAGAACCCGTACAGCTACGTGAACGTGACCCGCAGCAACCTCGACCGGGTCGGCGACGAGCACCTCTCCCTGGACAGGCTCGTGACGCAGGGGGCGGCCGCCCTGTCCCGACTGCTCGACGCCGACGTGTTCGCCCCCACGGGTAGGCGCGCCGTGTACCTCTACCGCCTGACCCACGCACGGGGCTCCCAGACCGGCCTCATCTGCACGGTTGCCGTCAGCGGCTTCGACGACGGCCGCATCCGCATCCACGAGGGCGTGCGGGATGAGCACACCGAGCTGCTCACGTCCCACCTGATGGGGGTGGGGGCCACCTCGCACCCGGTGGCGCTGACGGCCCGAGCATGGGCCGACTCGGAGTACGCTGCCCTGCTGGACGAGGCCGCCGGGCTGGCACCGCCCGATCTGGAGTTCGGCTCGCAGCTCGTCCAGCACCAGATCTGGACGGTTCCCGCCGAACTGACCGACAAGCTGCTGGAGGCGCTGGCCGGCAAGGTCCTGTACGTGACCGACGGGCATCATCGCTCGGCCGCCGCACAGCGAGCCCTGGCCCGAGAGCCCGACAACCCCGTCCTGGCCCGCACGCTGGCCGCGGTGTTCCCCCACAGCCAGCTCCACGTAGAGGCCTACCACCGCGTGGTGGCCGACCAGCAGCACGACAATCTCGAGGACTGCCTGTGGGCCCTGCGCTCCCGAGCCAGCTACATGGGCGGTGAACTGGAGCGTGTGCCCTGCGCGGAGGACGCCCGGCCGAGGCATCGGGGCGAGGTGGGCGTGTATGCAGCGGGTGCCTGGCACCGGTTGACGCTGCCCCCTCCGACCTCCGAAGCGGGTGCCCTCGACGCGCTCGACGTCGACCGGCTGCGCCGGCTGGTGCTGGACCCGGTGCTGGGGGCCGAGGAGCTGGCGGCCACGGGCACGGTGGACTACGTGCCCGACACCGCCGGCCTCGACGAGCTGATCCGACGCTGCGAGGACTCCGACCGGATCGGCTTCGTGATGTACCCGCTGTCGGTGGACGAGCTGCTGTCGGTGGCCGACGAGGGCAGCCGGATGCCGCCCAAGTCGAGCTTCTTCTACCCGAAGCCCCGAGCCGGCGCGTTCCTTCGGGTGCTAGGCCGGGGCGCCACCGCCCGCCTGGAGCCGTCCTAGAGGCGGGCTATTGGCGCGCCATCTCGGCGCGGGCTGCGTTGGCGTCGTCCACCGCGGTTCGGGGCGCCAGGCAGACTCACCAGTTGGTTTTCGGACTTGGAGAGCAACTCCGTCCAGGCGGGGCACCTCAGGCGCCGGCGGCTGCCAGAGCGCCCACGATCGCTGCCGCTCCCTCGTCGATCTCGGCCCCGGTCACGTTGAGCATCGGGGTGATGCGGATCACGTTGCCGTAGAGGCCGCCCTTGCCGACGAGAAGGCCTCGCTGGCGGCACTCCTCGAGCACTCTGCCGGCCCGGGCCGCATCGGGCTCTATGGAGCCGGGATGCACGAACTCCAAGGCCTGCATGAGCCCCCGGCCCCGCAGCTCGGCCACGAAGTCGCTGCTGTCCACCGCAGGGGTCAGGGCGTCCACCAGCCGCCGACCCATGGCCAGGGCGTTGGCCTGAAGGTCGTCCTCCAGCACCCGCCGCAGCGTGGCCCGGCCCGCGGCGGCCGACAGCGGGTTGCCGCCGAAGGTGGAGAACTGCAGAGCACCGATGGAGTCGCAGATATCGGCCCGCGCCACCACACCGGCCAGGGTGATGCCGTTGCCGACGCCCTTGGCGAAGGTGAGCATGTCGGGCACGATGCCGTGGGCCTCGTAGCCCCAGAAGTGGTCGCCGGTGCGGCCCCAGCCGGTCTGCACCTCGTCGGAGATGAACAGGATTTCGTGGGACGACAGCACCTTGCCCATGGCTCCGAAGAACCCGTCGGGGGGCACCGCGAACCCGCCGACACCCTGGATGGGCTCGGCGATCATGGCGGCCACGTCCCCGGAGGTGGTCATGTCGATGAGCTGCACGAGGTCGTCGACGCAGGCCGCGGTGTAGGCGCCGTCGTCGAGGTGGCGGAACGGGCTGCGCAGCCGGTAGCCGCCGTGGACGAAGGTGACGTTGAGGCCGGTGAGGCTGGTGGTCGACCAGTTGCGGTGGGCCGTCACGGCCTGGGCTGCGAACGAGCGCCCGTGGTAGCTGTTGCGCATGGCCAGGATCTGGTTGGAGCCGCGGTGAACGGTGGCCATGAGCAGAGCGGCGTCGTTGGCCTCGCTCCCCGAGGGGGTGAAGAACACCCGGGCGTCGTCGATGCCCGACACCCGGGCCACGTCCTCGGCGAAGGCGATCATCGGCTCGCTCAGGTACAGCGTGGAGGGGTGCATCACCTTGGCCGCCTGCTCCTGGACCGCAGTCACCACGCTCGGTTCGGCGTGGCCGATCATGGTGGTGAGCACCCCGCCGAAGAAGTCGAGGTACCGGCGGCCCTCGACGTCCCACACGTAGCTGCCCTCACCCCGGTCGATCGACACCGGCTCGTCATGGAGCAGGTGCAGGAAGCTGGGCAGCGCCGAGGCGTAGCGCTCCATTAGCTCTGCGTTCGTGGTCATGGGCGGAGATTATGCGCGTACGGGACCCGGCGCGTCGCGGAGGCAAGCCGACCTGGCCGGGTGGGGCTGGTACGTCGAGACACTGGCCGCCGACTGGGACTGCGCCTGCGGCCTGCGAGACTTCGAGAGGGCATCCTGCTGGGGAAACAACAGCAACGGCCAAGCCCAAGCGCCCGGCGGACCGTGGCTCACCAATGTTGCCGCCGGGCAGCAGCCACGCCTGCGCTCTGGAGTACAATCACACCATCACCTGCTGGGGAACAACACACACGGCCGGACCGACCCGCCCGACGGCCGGTTCACCGCCGTCACCGCAGGCGGCAACCACAACCGCGCGCTCCGAGCCGACAGGACCGTCGCCTGCCGGGGCGTCACCACTCCCGCCGGCCGCTTCGGGCCTCAGGTGACCGGACCTGAGCCCATCGAGCCCGAAGCCGCGTCGCGAACGGCCATCAACACAAGCTGGACGCAGGACGCCGGATGAGGATCCCGGCGAAGCGGGTCGGCGCGCCTGGGGCCGTCGCCGCCCTGGCGGTGGCCGCGGCGGTCATTGCCGGCTGCGGCGACGGCTCCACGCCGCAACAGCCCGCCACCGCGACCACCGCGCCGGCGGCAGTGACGACCGCCGCACCCGCTACCACGACGGCCTCCGAGACGGCCGCGGCAGACACCGGCGCCGGGTCCGCATCGCTTGAGGCTTCCGCCGAGGCCGACCTGGGCGACATCGGCGCCGGCACCCTCTGGCGGGAGGTCTTCGACACGTTCACCGCCTCGGAGCAGTCCTGTGTCCGCGAGGCCATGAGCGACGCCATGCTGGAGACGCTGCTGGGGGCCGGCGTCCTGCCCGAGGATTCCGAGGACGCCGAACTGCCGGTGGCTGCGATGTTCGCGTGCCTGCGCCCCGAGACCTCTGACGCCATCTGGGCCTCGGTCGTGATCACAGGAATGGCGCAGGAGGCGAACCTCGAGCTGGGCAGCGACGAGCGGTCCTGCATGCGGGAACAGTTGGCCGGCCTGCTGTCGGGCGAGGACCTGGCCGCCCTGATCACACAGGACGACTCTGAGATGTCCGACGACGAGCTGGCGATGGCGTTGCGAACGACGGTGGTCCTGTTCGGATGCGTTCCCGACTTCTTCGTCCAGACGATCCTGTCGGAGGCGGGCATCGATCCAGAGGATCTGAGCGACGACGAGGTCTCCTGTCTTCGCGAGTTGGCCACCGACTTGGACGACTTGAACTGGCTTGAGATCTCGGCTGCAAGCGTCTCCGAGGAGATCTACGGCTTGCTCTTCGAGACGATGGCAGCGGTGCTGGAGTGCCTTCCGGAGCCGCTGGCTAGTTCCCTGTGGGGCTTCGACACCGCCGACGACGGCTTCTCGTTCGACACCGCCGACGACGGCTTCCTCGATGTGGTCGACGATCACGCCGACCGGCTGGAGGATGCCACGCCGATCGCGGTGGACGAGGCCGCCGCGGCCGCCATGGACCACATCGGCGACGTCGACTTCTTCTCGTTCGAGGCCTATCAGGGCGAGGCCTACCAGATCGATGTGGCGCCGAATGGTTCCTGGGATTCGACCGTGGCGCTGTACGACGGGCAAGGGAGCCTGCTGGAGTTCAACGACGATCACGGAGACTCGCTGGCCTCTCGCATCGTGTGGACAGCACCGGCGTCGGCGAGCTACCAAGTCGCGGTGGCCTCTTGGCGCGAGACCGGGACCTACACGCTCACAGTGGCGCGCCGGTCCCTGACCGAACCCGAACCGGAACCCGAACCCGAACCGTAACCCGAGCCCGGGCGGCAGAGGGCCTTGGACCCGCCGCTGAATGGTGGCGGTTTCGTATCCGGGGGCGGTGACTTCACCTGTGGCTGCGCGCCGACAGCACCGTCGCATGCTGGGGCATTTCCACCCCCGGTGGCCGGTTCGGGCCCGAGTCGGCCGGGCCCGAGCCATGGCCGCGGCCGAGACAGCAGCTGGACATCGGAGGTGTCAGTCGTTGCGGATCTTGCGGGCCAGGGCGACCGCGGCCTTGGCTTCCCGGTTGGTGCGGTACTCGTACATGTCGGCGCCGGCCAGGATCCAGCGGCTGGACCGGACCCCCAGCCACCGGAAGGGCTCGGGCTCCCAGCGCCGGTGGCGGACACCGACCCAGGGCAGGTCGACCCGCTCGGAGTCGGTGCCGCAGATCAGGTCGGCCAGCGTGCGGCCGGCCAGGTTGGACGGCGCCACCCCCTCTCCCACATACCCGCCGGCGCCGGCCGTGCCCGCGGCCCGGTCAAAATGCACGAAGGGGGTCCAGTTGCGGGGCACGGCGAGCACCCCGCCCCAGCGGTGGGTGACCTGCGCCTCCGACAGCGCGGGGAACAGGTCCACCAAGGTCTCGCGGATCCGCTCGTGGGAGCGGTGGTGTTGCTCGACGGCCGGGCTGATCCGCGATCCGTACAGGTAGGGCACTCCCCGACCGCCGAAGGCGATCCGGTCATCGGCGGTGCGCTGGCCGTAGATGACCATGTAGCGGTCGTCGGCGAAGGTGGGTCGGTCGGCCAGGCCGATCTCGTCGAACACCGACTGCGGCAGCGGCTCGGTGCCGATCATCAGCGAGTAGATGGGCAGCAGCTGGCGCTTCCGGCCCCGCAGGTCGCGGGTGTAGGCCTCCGTGGCCCGCACCACGACCTCGGCCCGCACCGTGCCCCTGCCGGTCAGCACCCGGCCGGGCTCGACGGCGATCGCAGCCGTCTGCTCGTGGATCTCCGCGCCGTGGCGCGCCACCGCCTCGGCCAGGCCCCTCACCAGACGGGCGGGATCGATCGCCGCGCAGGGGGCGTAGAAGATGCCGCTGAGCACTCCGGTGGCCCGGCCGTGCTCACGGGCCTCCTCGGCGCTGAGCAGCCGGATCTCGTCGGTGTTGAGGCCCAGCTCATGGTCGTGGGCCACCTGGGCGGCCTGGCGCGTCGCCTGGGGGGCGTTTCGGGCCCAGCGGATGACGCCGCCCTTGTGGTACCCGCACTCGATCCCCTCGGCCGCGGTCACCCGTCCGATCTCGTCGACACTGTCGAAGACGGCCCGGGCCAGCCGCAGCGACGAGGGCAGGTCGGCCAGGGCCGCGTATTTCTGGATGCCGGCGGCCAGTTCGCCGACGGCCCAGCCGCCGTTGCGGCCCGAGGCCCCGAAGCCGCAGACCTCGCTCTCGATCACCGTCACCCGCAACGTCGGATCGAGCCGGCGCAGGTAGTAGGCGGTCCACAGCCCGGTGAACCCGCCGCCGACGATGGCCACGTCGGTGTCGGTGTCGCCGTCGAGCGGGGGCCGGGGCTCGAGCGAGCCCGGATAGGTGTCCAGCCACATCGACCGGGCGCGGTATCGGGCGTC
>JAPOQG010000184.1 GCA_026710865.1 Acidimicrobiaceae bacterium | reverse complement strand
CCTGGCCCGCTTCCGTGACGCCTTCTTCAAGCCGATGGTGTCGGACTGGCGCAACTACGAGGCCTGGGCCGAGGCCGGCTCGCCCACCGCACTGGACCATGCCGAGCGGCTGGTGGGCGAGCTCCTCGCGGCCTACGAGCCGCCCGCGCTGGCCGACGACGTGCGTGCCGCGCTGGACGACTTCACCGAGCGCCGCATCGCCGAGGGCGGCGTCGACACCGACTTCTGAGGGCCAGACCTCCGCGGGCCCGCCCGCCCTGCGGCGACTTTCTTCGCGCTATTCGGCAATTGTGACCAGTTTTCGCGAAGAAAGCGCGGGCCGCGGTGTCGGGCGGCGCGCCCGCAAGACTCTCTTCGCGCCTTTCGGCAGTAGCGACCAGTTTTGGCGAAGAGAGTTGGCGGCGGGCCACCTGGGCTTGGCGGCGGTCCGATTCCTTCGCGCTATTCGGCAATTGTGACCAATTTTCGCGAAGAAAGCGCGGGCCGGCGCGCGTTGCGGCCGCAGGCTGGTCGTGGTGTACTTCGCGCGATGACAACGTCCTGCAGTCCCGGACCGGTCGGCTTCGTCTCCGGGGGCTTCTGGTCGGGGACCCGCCGGCCGCTGGAGCAGGCCACCGGCCTGCCGCCGGCCGCCTATACCGACGACGGCTTCTTCGCGCTGGAGCGGGACCGCCTCTTCGGCCGGGCCTGGGTGGCGGTGGCCTCTTCAGCCGAAGTGGCCGAGCCGGGCCGCGTGCTGGTCCGCACTGTGGGCGACACCTCTGTGCTCATAGCCCGGGGTCGCGACGGGGTGCTGCGGGGCTTCATCAATTCGTGCCGGCACCGCGGGACCGAGCTGGCCTCCGAGGACTGCACGGTGTCGCGCATGATCCGCTGCCCGTATCACCGCTGGGGCTACGGGCTCGACGGCTCGCTGGTGGCTGCGCCGCTGTTCGACGAAGTGCCCCGGCCCGACTTCGACCCCGAGGAACTGTCCCTGCTGCCGGTGCGGGTGGAAGCGTGGGGCCTGAACGTCTACGCCTGCCTGGACGAGAGCACCCCGCCGCTGGCCGAGTGGCTGGGGGACCTTCCCGAGCGGATGGCCGGGTACCGCTTCGAGGGCTGGTACGTCCACGAGAAGCGCACCTTCGACGTGGCCGCCAACTGGAAGCTGATCACCGAGAACTTCCAGGAGTACTACCACCTGGCCTGGGTCCATCCCGAGCTGGCCAAGGCGTCGCGGGTTCGGGACCACTACCGCTACCAGGGCCCCGGCCTGTACTGCGGCCAGACCACCACTCCGGCGTCGGGCGACGACCGTGACGACTGGCTGGTGATGCCGCCCGCCGACGGGCTCGACAGCTCCGACTCGGTCAGCGGCCGGTTCGTGGCTGTCTTCCCCAACCTGACGCTGGCGGTGCTGCCCAGCCACGCCTTCGTGATGCGCCTGGAGCCTCTGTCCGCGGGGACCACCCGCGAGCACTGCACGTTCCTGTTCCCGCCGACGACGGATGCCGACGCCGTCGCTGACGTCTTCGAGTCCACCCGCAGGTTCTGGATCGAGATAAACAACGAGGACATCGACATCTGCGAGCGGGCTCAGCGGGGCCTGGCCCTGGGGGCGGCCCCGCCCGGGCCGCTGTCGCCGCGCTTCGAGGAGCCGCTGCACCGCTTCCAGAACATGGTGGCCGACTGCATGACCGCGGACTCGCTGGCCGACGGCCTGACCATCCCGACCGGCGACGGCCCCGCCGACGGGGCCCGCTACGGCTGCGGGCCGAACCCCGCCCTGCCCGCCATCGACGCCCGCCGGTGGTCGGCCCGCTAGCGCCACCGTCGAGTGAGCTACCAGGATGGCCCGGCGCCACAAGCGACTGATGGGGATCGAATTGGCAGCGTATTGGCCCCTATAGGCGGTGTTTTGCTGCCAGTTCGGCAAGCATGCGCTCGGTGCTGGCGGAATTGGCAGCGTCTTGGCCCCTATAGGTGGTGTCTTGCTGCCTGTTCGGTAGGCAGGTCCGGGTTCGGCTGTTGGGCGCGGCACCCGTGAAGACCCAGGCGCGGGTGGTGGTGGTCGGCGGGGGAGTGATCGGTGCCAGCGTGCTCTACCACCTCACCAAGGCGGGTTGGAGCGATGCGGTGCTGGTGGAGCGCACCGAGCTCACGGCCGGGTCGACCTGGCACAGCGCGGGGGGCATGCACACCCTCAACAGCGACCCCAACGTGGCCCGGCTCCAGCGCTACACGATGGAGCTGTACGCAGAGATCGAGCGGATCTCCGGCCAGGACTGCGGCATCCACATGCCCGGCGGGGTGATGCTGGCCGACACGCCCGAGCGGCTCGACTGG
>JAPOQG010000153.1 GCA_026710865.1 Acidimicrobiaceae bacterium | reverse complement strand
GCCGGCCAGTGCATTCTCGCCGTAGCCGCTCCGCCGTCGGCTCGCCACGCAAGTCCGCGATCACGCCGCGACCCGACTCCCGCATACAGAAACGAGCCCAAGCAGCCGTGACTTCGAAACCCCGGGTACACGGCAGCCTGGGTTTGTGCACGCAACTGCTCAAGATCCGCCCAGTGGCTAATCCGATTGGTAGATCGCACCGCGCCTAACCGGCGGACGTAGCCCACTCAAGCAGAGCGCGGAAGGGCCAAGTACTGGCCGTTGGTCTCATAAGGATGCATAACAATACAGAGGCTTATAGTACATGGTGTGGCAGTCACCACTCGGGGCCGGCGGCTCGGGCCAGGCGCGATCCTCATTTCGCTGTCCCGAGCAGCTAGAACCAGACGTAGGCGGCTTGTGGGCGGTCGGACCGGCCGGACCGGCCGATGTCGCGCATCGCGGGACCGAGCCGACCCATCTGCTCCTGGTACAGGGCCAGCACCTCCCACGAATGGAACATCGCACCGGCGAACACGTCGAGCTCGCTGCGCCGGTGGTTCCAGTGCAGGGCGTCGCCGGTGAGCAGCCGCCGGTCGTCGATGTGGAACACCACCGAGCCCTCGGTGTGGCCCGGAGCGGCAACCGACACCACACCGGGCGCGACGTCGGCGGTCTCGTCACCCTCCAGGACGACGGTGGCGCAGGGCGCGGGTGGAATGTCATGCTTCTTCCATGCTCAGCGGCGGGACCGTGGGGAAGAGATGACTGCACCCGGATCCGGCGAGGCCATCCGCTACGAGCCCGACGAGCCGTGCCCCCCGCTGATCGCGCTGGGCGTCGGGCTTCAGGGCGTCATGCTCGTGTTGGCGACGATCGTGCTGATCGTCGCCATAACCGCCCGAGCCGGCAACCAGGACGACAGCTACGTGACATGGGCCGTGTTCGCGTCCCTGGTCATCGCCGGAGGGCTCACCGCGCTCCAGGCCTGCCGTTTCCGGCGGCTCGGCGCCGGGCACATCCTGATCATGGGACCGACCCCCAACTACGTCGCGGTCTCGGTGCTGGCACTGACCGCGGGCGGGCCGGCTCTGCTCGCCAGCCTCACCGTCGCCGCGGCGCTCTTCTACACCGCGCTGGCGCTGTGGCTCCCGTTGCTGCGCAGGATCATCACCCCGGTGGTGTCGGGCACGGTGCTCATGCTGATCGCGGCCACAATCCTGCCCGTCGCGCTCGGACGGGTGAACGAGGTGCCCGAGACCGCTCCCGGCGCGGCCGGCCCCGTCGTGGCGTTGGTGACGCTCGTCGCGGTCGTGGCCCTGGCCCTGCGAGTCTCCGGAGCCTGGCGAGTCTGGTCGCCGCTCATCGGCATCGCGGCCGGCTGCGTTGTGGCGGTCATGTTCGGGGCCTACGAGCTCCAGCCGATCCGGGAGGCTCGATGGTTCGGACTGCCCGGGAGCGGGTTCCCCGGAATCGAGTTGACTCCCGGCGTCGAGTTCTGGGCCCTGCTGCCGGCCTTCGTGGTGATCGCTCTGGTGGGCAGCGTCAAGAACATCGGGGACTGCGTCGCCATCCAGCAGGTCTCGTGGCGCAGGCCGCGGGTGACCGACTTCCGGCTGGTGCAGGGATCGCTCAACGCCAACGGTGCCGGCATCCTGCTCTCGGGCTTGACCGGCACCCCGCCGACGACCGTGTACTCGTCGTCCAGTCCGCTGCTGGTCAGTCTCACCGGCGTGGCGGCCCGCCGTGTCGGCTACACGATCGGAGCAGTATTCGTCGCGGTCGCGCTGCTGCCCAAGGTTGCGGCCGTGCTGCTGGCCATCCCCAGCCCGGTCATGGGCGCCTATCTGCTCACCGCCATCGGGGTGCTCTTCGTGAGCGGCATACAGACGGTGGTGGCCGACGGTCTCGACCGGGGCAAGGCCCTCACGATCGGCATCGCCTTCTCGGTGGGAGCGGGCCTGGACAACCAGACGATCGGGGCGGACCTGCTGGGACAGACATGGGGCCCGCTGATCGACAACGGCATGCTGGCCGGCGCCCTGGCTGCGGTGGTGATGACCCGTTTCGTGGAGTTGGGCAGCCGGAGCGGGCGGGCCCGACTCAAGGTCAGCCTGCACCCGTCGGCTGTCAGCGAGATCGATGAGTTCCTCCGCGGCTTCGCCGCCCAGATCGGCTGGGACGAGGCCGCCGCACGGCGACTGCGCGCCGCGGGCGAGGAGACGCTGATGAGCCTGCTGCAACAGGGCGACGACCGGCCCGTGGCCGACGCCCCCGGCCTGATAGTCGCGGCCCGCCACAGCGGTGCGGTGGTGGAGATGGAGTTCCTTGCCGTCTTCGACGAGCAGAACCTCGAGGACCGGCTGGCCCACCTGAGCGAGGAGTCCCAGAGCACCGCGGGCCTTGAGGAGGGTGAGATATCGCTCAGGCTGCTGCGGCACTACGCCTCTTCGGTGCACCATCAGAAGTTCCACGGGCTGGACGTAGTGACCGTGCAGGTGAGGTCCGCGAACTAGCCCGGCGTTCAGGGGTCTGGCAATGACCCGTTACCATCGCTTCGATGGGATCGGAGCGCGCCTGGACCGTTCCCGAGCCCTCGTGCGTCCTCGAGGTGCAGGTGGGCGAGGACGCGGTCATCATCGTGCGCCGGTACGGGAACCCTGACGGCACGAGACTGATCCTGTGCCACGGCAACGGCCTCGCCATCGACCTCTACTACCCGTTCTGGTCGCTGCTGACCGACGAGTTCGACGTGGTCGTTCACGACCTGAGAAGCCACGGCTGGAATCCGGTCGGTCCGCTCCCGGGCCATACCGTCCCGACCTTCGTCGACGACCATGAGAAGGTCCTCGACGCCATCGACAGCCACTTCGGCACCACGCCGCAGGTGGGTGTGTTCCACTCCATCTCGGCCCTCGCCCCGCTGCTGTCCCCGGCGGCGGGAGGCCGGTTCTCGGCCCTCGTCCTGTTCGACCCGCCCCTGCGGAAGCCGGGAGCGACCAGCAACGAGTTCGACCTCGCGGCCGACCGGGCCGCCAATATCGCGGCGCGGCGCACGTCCATCTTCCAGACCAGGGAGGACTTCATCGCGCTGATGGGCTTCCTGCCCACCCTGAACAACACCGTTCCCGGCCTGGCCGAACTGATGGCGCAGACGACGCTGCGCGAGAGCGACAACGGTTCGGGCTATGAACTCCGGTGCCCGCGCGAGCACGAGTCCCAGATCATCGCCCACGCCCGGATCTTCGCGGTGCTGGTCGACTTCGAGTCGCTCAAGTGCCCCATCAAGGTGGTCGGAGCCGACCCGACACTGCCGTACTCGTACCTTCCCACTCTGGACCTGAGCGAGATGGCCACCGTGGACTACGACTTCCTGCCGGACACCACCCACTTCCTCCAGCTTCAGCAGCCCGCCAAGTGCGTGGAGGCCGTGCGCGAGTTCCTGGAGCCGCTGGGCCTTGCCTGACGCTGCGCCGGGCGCGATCGGGTCGCCCATCGCGGTGGTGGGCATGGCGTGCCGCTTCCCCGGCGCGCCGGACGTCTCGGCGTTCTGGCGGCTGCTGGAGGACGGCGCCAGCGCGGTCACCGAGGGCGTCCCGGGATCGGGGGTAGGCCGGGTGGGCGAGCTGTTCAGCGACGCCGCCACCCAGAACGACGCCTGCCGGTTCGGGGCCTTCATCGACGGGATAGACCAGTTCGACGCGGCGTTCTTCCGCATCTCGCCGGTGGAGGCCCAACTGCTGGACCCCCAGCAGCGGCTGATGCTCGAGGTGAGCTGGCAGGCCCTCGAGGACGCCGGCATCGATCCCGACCGGCTCAGGGGCAGCCGCACCGGCGTGTACGCGGGGATCAGCAACAACGAGTACCGGGCCCTGGTCCTGGACGGCAACGACACCGCCGAGCCCGCGACCAGCCTGTACTCGGTCGCCGGCACGTCGTTCAACACCGCCATAGGGAGGGTCGCCTTCGCTCTGGGGCTCCAGGGCCCGGCCCTGGCGGTGGACACCGCCTGCTCGTCGTCGCTGGCCGCGGTCCATCAGGCGGTGTCGGGGCTCCAGCGGGGCGAGGCCGACCTGGCCCTGGCCGGCGGGGTTCACGCCATCCTCTCCGGGAGGCTGTTCGAGCTGCGGGGCAACGCCGGGATGCTGGCCCCCGACGGGCGCTGCAAGACCTTCGACGCCGCCGCCGACGGCTACGTGCGCGGCGAGGGCTGCGGGATCCTGGTGCTGAAGCGGCTCAGCGACGCCGAGGCCGACGGCGACCGGATATGGGGCGTGGTCCGGAGCACAGCCCTCAACCAGGACGGCGCCAGCCCGGGGCTCACCGTTCCCAGCGGCGAAGCCCAGCAGAGGGTGATCGCCGACGCGCTGGCCTGGGCCGGCGTGCAGCCGCCGGAGGTCGACTACGTGGAGGCCCACGGCACCGGGACGCCGGTCGGCGACCCGATCGAGGCCGATGCCACCGGAACGGCCTACAGCGTCGGGCGGGACCCGGACCGGCCGCTGCTGATCGGCTCGGTCAAGACCAACGTCGGCCACCTGGAGTCGGCGGCCGGCGCGGCCGCGCTGATCAAGGTGATGCTGGCCATGAGACGGGGGGTGATCCCCAAGCACCTCAACTTCCAGAACCCGAATCCGGAGATCGGTTGGGACCGGCTGCCGCTGCAGGTCACGTCGGAGCCGACCCCCTGGCCCCGCCGCGGCGACGGACCCCCGCTGGCCGGGGTCAGCGGTTTCGGCTGGTCGGGCACCAACGCCCACGTCGTGGTGGAGGGGTACGGCGCGCCGGTGCCCGCCGCCGAGGGGAGCGACCCCCGACGATGGGTCGCAGGGCCTCCCCGGCCGGTTGTCGTGTCGGGCCCGGCCCAGGCTGCGGCCTCGCCGCCGGCTGCGGCCCGCTCCGCCCGGCTGCTGCCCCTTTCGGGCAAGACGGCCCAGGCTCTGACCGACCTCGCGGGCGGTTACCTGGTCTGGCTCGACGAGCAGGCGCAGACGGACCTCCAGGATCCCGTCGCGGGCGGGCTGCTGCCGGACATGGCCTGGACGGCCGGGGTGGGCCGCAGCCACTTCTCCCATCGCGCCGCAGTGGTGTTCTCCGACCGCGCCTCGCTGCGTGAGTCGCTGGAGGTCGTCGCCGGAGGTGAAGACCAGCAGCCTTCGACGGCCGCGACCAAGCTGGCCTTCGCGTACACCGGCCAGGCCAGCCAGTGGGTCGGCATGGGACGGGCGCTCTATGACCGGGAGCCGGTCTTCAGGGCTGTCCTCGACCGCTGCGACGAGGTGCTGCACCAGGAGCGGGGGGCGTCGCTGCTCGACGTCATGTCCGGCTCCGAGGAGGAGTTGGACGACCCGGCCTGGACCCAGCCGTGCATCTACGCGATCGAGTGTGCCCTGACCGCCCTGTGGGCGGGCATCGGCGTCCGCCCCGATGCGGTCGTCGGCCACAGCCTGGGAGAGATCGCGGCCGCGCGGGCCGCGGGAGCCTTCAGCCTGGAGGATGGCCTGCGGTTCGCGGCCGCCCGAGGCGCGCTCATGGGCGCTCTCGGCGAGGACGGCGCCATGGCCGCGATATTCGCCACCCCGGAGCGGGTCGCGGCTGCGGTCGACGAGCTCAACGCCTCGACCGGGGGCTCGCCGGTGAGTGTGGCCGCCGACAACGGGATGCACCAGGTGATCAGCGGCCCGGCGGATGCGGTCGACAGCCTGCTGGAGCGCTTCGAGGCCGGCAAGGCGTGGGTGCGCCGGCTCCGGAAGAGCCCCGCCTACCACAGTGCGCTGGTGGAGCCGGCCCTCGACGACCTCGAGGCCGTCGTCGACGGCATCGAGACCGCGATGCCTTCGGTCACGTACGTCAGCAGCATGACCGGCCAGGTGCTGGAAGCGGGCACGTTGCTCGACGGCAGGTACTGGCGAAGCCAGGCCCGGGCTCCGGTGGCCTTCCGGACCTGCGTGGAGACGCTGGCAGGAATGGGCGTGGACGCGGTGATCGAGATCGGTCCTGACACCGTCCTCGGCCCCACCGTCGCGACCGCTTGGCCGCAGGGAGCCGGCCCGGCCCAACCTGTCATCGCCTCCAGCATGCGCCGACCGTCGGCCGGCAAGCCCGACCCGGCTGACGGCAGCGGCTTCCTCGACGCGGTCGCAGCCGTCTACCGCGCCGGGATCGACGTGTCGTTCGAGGGCCTGTTCGCGGGCGAGGCCCGGCGCCGGGTCGCTCTTCCCGGCTACCGGTTCCAGCACCACCGTTACTGGGTGGAGCCGCCGCGCCGCAGGAGACAGGCCTCCGACCATGGGTTGCTGGGCACCCGCCACGACTCTCCGAGGGGCGAGACCCTCTACGCCACCGAGATGAACACCGGCGACCCGGCATGGCTCGACGACCACCGGGTGTACGGGCGGGTGATCACCCCGGGCGCGCTGTACGGCTCGATGGCCGTCGCGGCCTGCAGCTCGAGCAGCCGCTGGGGCGAGCTGGTGGTGGAGGACTTCCAGCTCCACAGCCCGATGGTCTTCGACGAGCACGACCCAGCCGACGCCGCCGACGCCGCGGGGCGCAGCGTGCAGCTCGTGCTCGACGGCTCCGACGAGAACAGTCCCCGCCAGTTCGAGGTGTTCAGCCGGTCCGGCACCGAGGACGGATGGACGCTGCACGCCCAGGGCATGGTGTCGTCGAGCACCGGCGGCCCGACGAGTCCGCAGCGGCCCGATCTGGAGCAGCTCCGCGCCAGCCTCGACGCCGTCGACACCGCCGACTTCTACCGGGCCCGGGCCGGCGCCGGCGTGGACCTCGGCGGGTCCTTCCGCACGCTGGCCTCGCTGTGGGCCCGCGACGGCGAGGCCTTGGGCGAGGTGGCTCTGCCCGACGGCATCGCCGGCGGCGGCGCGGAGCTGCATCCGCTGCTGCTGGACGGCTGCTTCCAGGTGATGGCTGCGGCCCGTCGGGCCTCCGGCGGCGAGGACAGCACTCCCTACCTGCCGTTCGGTTGGGAGCGGCTACGGCTGCACGGCCCGCTGCCCGACCGGCTGGTCTGCCATGCCCGCCTGCGCGAGCCGGGCGGCGCAGGCGCGGGCGCCGAAGCGACCGGGCCCCGCGAGGTCATAGCCGCCGACCTGTGCTTCTACGCCTCCGACGGCACGGAGCTGGGCCGGCTGGACGGTTACACCGTCAAGCGGGCCACGCGGGCCGCCCTGCTCTCGGCGACCGAGAGCCTCGACGACCTGCTGTACGAGGTGGTGTGGCGGGACCGACCGCTGCCGCCAGGCGTCGTTGCTGCCGACTTCCTTGCCGGCCCGGCGGCGGTGGCCGAGCGCTCGGACACGTTCGCGGCGTACCTGGAGGCCGCGGGCGTCGACAAGACCAGCCGGGCCGAGCTGCTGGACGACCTGGAGCGGCTGTCGCGGTCCTATGCGCTTATGACGCTGGAGCGCCTGGGCTGGCAGCGCACCGCCGGCGAGTCGGTGGACCCGGATGCGCTGCGCGAGCGGCTCGGGGGGCTGCCCGAGCACGGTCGCCTGTTCCGCCGGCTCTTCGAGCTGCTGGCCCGGGCGGATGTGGTTGAAGCCTCCGGTGACACCTTCGTCGTTGCGTCGGGCCCCGAGGACCCCGGCAACCGGACGCTGCCGGCCGACCCAGAGGCATTCGGTGCGGAGATGGCGGACCGCTACGAGCACGGCTCGACCGAGATCGGGCTGTTCCTGCGCAGCGCCGGAGCCCTGGCCGATGTGCTGGTGGGCGAGGCCGACCCGTTGACGCTGCTGTTCAGCAGCGGCGAGCCCACCGCGGCCGACCTGTACCTGAAGGCGCCGGTGGCAAGGGCGGCCAACCAGCTGCTGGCCGACGCGGTGGCAACCCTGCTGGAGCAGTTGCCCGACGGGCGGAGGCTGCGGGTGATCGAGGTCGGGGCGGGCACCGGATCGGCCACGGCCGCGGTGCTGCCCGAACTGCCTGAGGGACGCTTCGACTACACCTACACCGACATCTCCGCGGGCTTCTTCGCCGAGGCCGAGGACCGTTTCGGCGGGCCGGAGGCGTCGATCGAGTACCGGGTGCTCGACGTAGAGCACGACCCGGGCTCGCAGGGCTTCGACTACCACGCCTACGACCTGGTCATCGCGTCCAATGTGCTGCACGCCACCCGCTACCTGTCCGAGACGCTCGAGCACTGCCGGGATCTCCTGGCGCCGTCGGGCCATCTGGTGGCTCTGGAGAACCTGAGAGGGCAGGGCTGGCTGGACCTGACCTTCGGGCAGCTGGACGGTTGGTGGCGTTTCGCCGACTCATGCCGCCCACACCATGCCCTGGCCAGTCCAGCGGTCTGGCGGCAGGCACTCGACGACGCCGGCTTCGAGGGGATCGAGATCCTGGGCGCGGACGAGACCGACCCTGACGCCGAGCCCGACCGGGGGGTGATCCTCGCCCAGGGTCCGGCCGACGTGGCCGAGCGTCCGGGAGCGTGGGTCCTGGCCGCCGATCGGGGCGGCGCGGCCGCCGATCTGGCCGGACGGCTGGCGGCCCTCAACCAGACGGTGGTGCTGGCCGGCGACGCGCCCTCACCCGATCCGGCTCCGCTGCCCGACGGAGTCGTCCCAGCGGTGATCGACACGGAGAGCCGGGCCGACTGGCAGGCACTCCTCGGAACCCTTCCTTCCGGCCTCCCCCTGAACGGGGTCGTGCATCTCGCGGCGGCCGACGCCCACGGTGGGTCGGCCGGCACCGAGCAGATGGCGACCGCGGTGAGGCGGGCCGCGGCCAGCGCGCTGGCGCTGATGCAGGGCCTCGCCGACGCCGACGCGACCACAGCCAAGGGCGTGTGGTTCGTCACCCGTGGCGGCCAGGTGCTCGAGCACGAGTCCGCCGAGGGTGTCGCCGGTGCGGTGCTGTGGGGCTTCGGGAAGGTCGCGGCCCGCGAGGCCTCCCATCTCCAGCCGAGGATGATCGATCTGGATCCGGCCGCACCTGAGCTGCCACCCGGCATCTCCGACGAGTTCCTGCACCCCGATCCCGAGACGCACATCGCCTACCGGGGCGGGCACCGCCAAGCGGCCCGGCTGGTCCGAGCCGGCAGCACCGAACGGCTGAGCCTGCCCGAGCCTGCCGGCGAGTCGGGTTGGCTGCTCGAGCCCGACGAGGGCGGAGCGCTGGAGGGACTGCGGGTGGAGGCCGCGCCGTCCCGGTCGCTGGAGCCCGGCGAGGTCCGGGTGGCTGTCGAGGCCACCGGGCTCAACTTCTGGGACATGTTCCGATCGCTCGGCGTGATCGATGAGGGCCTTCTGGGCGGCGAGTTCTGCGGCCGGGTGCTGGAGGTCGGGCCGGGCGTGAGCACAGTCCAGGAGGGTGACCGCGTCGTCGGCCTCGCCTTCGGCACGTTCTCGGCGGAGGCGGTGACGTGCGAGGAGATGGTGGCTCCGGCGCCGCCGAACATCGGTGTGACCGCCCTGGCGACGATGCCCACCGCGTTCGTGTCGGCCGCGCTGTCGTTCGATCTAGCGGAGTTGCAGGCAGGCGAGCGGGTGCTCATCCACGCGGCCGCGGGCGGTGTCGGCCTGGCCGCCGTCCAGTTGGCCCAGGCGGCCGGAGCCGAGGTGTTCGCCACCGCCAGCGCACCGAAGCAGGCCTACCTGCGCTCGCTCGGCGTCGAGCACGTCTTCGACAGCCGGTCGACGTCCTTCGGCGAGCAGATCCTCGAAGCCACCTCCGGTGAAGGCGTCGACGTGGTGCTCAACAGCCTCACTGGACCCGGCTTCATCGACACCAGCCTGTCGTGCCTGGCCCGCGGGGGCCGGTTCGTGGAGCTGGCCCGGGTCGACATCCTGACTCCTGACGAGATGTCGCAGGCCCGGCCCGATGTCGGCTACTGGATCCTGGAGTTGGACGTCCTCAAGGAGCACGACCCCGCCCAGGCGGGCGACGCGCTCAAACGAGTGATGCAACGCCTGGCCGCCGGGGAGCTGGCCCCGCTGGCGCACACCAGGTGGTCGCTGGCAGAGGTCGGCGCGGGGATGAAGTTCATGCGGGCCGCCCGCCACATCGGCAAGATCGTCTTCGCGGCCTCGCCGCTGGAGACGGGGTCGCTGCGAGCCGACCGGACCTACCTGGTGACGGGCGGCCTGGGGGGCATCGGCTGCACGGTGGCCGGATGGCTGCACGAGCGCGGCGCGGGCGCCATCGTGCTCAACGGACGGCGCGACCCGGACCCCGAAGCAGCCGAGGCCATCGCCGAGCTGCGCGAGCGGGGCGCGACGGTGAGCGTGGAGCTGGCCGACATGACCGACGCCGCCGCCGTCGATGCCATGCTGGCCCGCGTCTCCGAGACGCTGCCGCCGCTCGCCGGCGTGATCCACAGCGTGGGCGTGCTGTCGGATGCGGCCTTGACCAACCAGAGCTGGGAGAGCTTCGAGAAGGTGCTGTGGCCGAAGGTGCTGGGAGCCTGGCACCTGCATCGAGCCACCGCCGACCGGGACCTCGACATGTTCGTGCTGTTCTCCAGCGTGGCCGGCGTGCTGGGCAACCCCGGCCAGGCCAATCACGCCGCGGCCAACGCCTTCCTCGATGTGCTCGCAGCCCACCGGCGCTCGCTGGGGCTGGCCGGTCAGTCCATCGCGTGGGGAGCATGGTCGGGGCTCGGCGAGGCCGAGGAACAGCGCGAGCGCATAGCCGCCCAGCTCGAGGCCGCGGGTACGGGCTGGATCACACCGCAGCACGGCCTGAAGGCCTTCGACCACCTCGTTCGCCAGGACCCGACCGCACCCATGGTGGCCTCCGTGGACTGGCAGATGGTGGCCGATGACCACGAGAGCCGCTCACCGGTGCTGGAGGACCTGCTGGCTGCGGTGACCAGCGAGGCGGGGAGCCGTCAGGACTCCCAGACCGATCTGCTCTCGGAGCTGGGCGCATCGCCCGCGACGGAGCACGAGCAGATCCTGGCCGGCTTCCTGCAGCGAGAGCTGCAGGCGGTGATGCGCCTGCGGGACCTTCCGGCACCGTCGGTCGAGTTCGCCGACCTGGGAATGGACTCCCTCATGGCTGTGGAGTTGAGGAACCGCCTCAACCGCGGCCTCGCGGGCGCGTACACGGCCGGCAACACCGTGGTGTTCGACTATCCCAGCGTTCAGAGCCTGGCGGCCTACCTGGCGGCGGAGCTCGCCGCCTCGGGCGGCATCGCAGCGCCCGAGGGAGCGGGCGACGCGCGCTTCGCCGTACAGATTCCTGCCGTCACCAGCTCTGCCGAGCCGGACCAGGGGCCCGTCCAGCCAGACCAGGAGCAGGCAGGGCCGGCGGAGCGTGCCGCGGCACCGAAGCCTGCAATTCAGGTGGTGCCGTCGAGTCCGCCCGTCGACAACGGGATCGCCATCGTGGGGATGGCCTGCCGGTTCCCCGGAGCTCCGGACCTGGACAGCTTCTGGCGCCAACTGGAGGCGGGCGAGAACGCGGTCACGGACGGGCGCCGGGATCCCGGCCCCTGGAACGGAGCCGCTGGAGACCCGGCCAACCCGGATCCCGCCAGCCGGGTCGGAGCCTACGTAGAGGGCATCGACCAGTTCGACGCAGGCTTCTTCGGGATCCGGCCCATCGAGGCCCGCATGATGGACCCCCAGCAGCGCATGCTGCTGGAGACGGCCTGGCAGTCGCTGGAGGACGCCGCCATCGACCCGGTCAGCCTCAAGGGGAGCCGCACCGGCGTGTACGCCGGTATCGGTGGCAGCAGCGAGTACCGCAGGGTCATCGCGGCGGCCGGCCGGGGCGACAGCTACTTCGGCACCACCTCCAGCGTGGCTGTCGGGCGCATCGCGTTCACGCTGGGCCTGGCCGGCCCGGCGGTGCCCTTCGACTTGGCCTGCGCATCGTCGCTGGTCGCCGTCCACCATGCGGTCTCGGCGCTCCACGCCGGCGAGGTGGACCTGGCCCTGGCCGGAGGGGCCAACGCAGTCCTGTCCCCGTCGATCACGAAGTTCCTCGCCGAGACTCAGATGCTGTCGTCGAGCGGGCAGTGCCGAGCCTTCGACGCAGCCGCCGACGGCTACATCCGCGGCGAGGGCTGCGGCATGGTGGCACTCAAGCGGCTGGAGGACGCAATCGCCGACGGCGACCGGATCTGGGCCGTGGTCCGGGGCACGGCCGTCAACCAGAACGCCACCGGCCTGGGCCTCACCCAGCCCAACGGTCCCGCACAGATGCAGGCCATGGAGCAGGCTCTGGCCCGAGCGGTGCGAGTTCCTGCCGATGTCGACTATCTGGAGGCGCACGGGCCGGGGTCCCCCTTCGGCGACGCGGTCGAGATGAACGCGGCCGCAACCGTCTACGGCGCCGGCCGCGAGGACGGCCGGCCGCTGCTGGTCGGCTCGGTGAAGACCAACATCGCCCACCTGGAGTGCGCCTCGGCGGTGGCGGGCCT
>JAPOQG010000380.1 GCA_026710865.1 Acidimicrobiaceae bacterium | reverse complement strand
GTGGTGCACACCCCCCATCTGGGAGCCAGCACCGGCGCAGCCCAGCGCGACGTGTCGGTCCAGGTGGTGGCCAAGGTCCTGGCCGCCCTGAGCGGCGAACCCGTGGAGACCGTCCCGCCCGCCCAGTAGGCACCCAGCGGCGCTCCGGGAGCTGTGCCGTGGCTCCAGCCGGTGCCCATCGATGAGAGCGTGGCCGCATCGTGGGCCAGTCTGGTCAATTCTCTAGCCAATACACTCAAGCTCCAAAGAACTCTTGTATCATACCTTTCGACTGCGGTTGTTATCTCTCTCAGTACGGTCTACTCTTCACGACTGCGTGGCGCGAGGGCGCGTCATGCTCGGTTTGAAGCGCGTTCCAGGAGTTGATGATGACGAAGGCCATTACCCGGAAGCGGACTCTCGCTGCTGTCGGCGTCTCCTTGGTGGCCATGGTCGCCGGGGGGGGGGGGGCTGCGGGCGCTCAGGCTCAGGGCCAGCGGTTCCCTGATGTCCCGCCCGACCACGATGCCTATGAGGCTGTCGAATGGGCAGCCGAGGCTGAGGTAACGACCGGCTACACCGACGGCACGTTCAAACCGGAGCGGCCTCTGATCAAGCGCCACGCCGTGGTGTTCATGGAGCGCTACTACGACGAGGTTCTCGGAGCCGACCAGTCCGACGACTTCACCCGCGGCGACATGATGGTGCTGCTCAAGTCCATCAACGACGGCAACGTCGGACAGAGCAGCGAGCCCACGGGCACGGACCCCGCGGGCGCTCAGGCCCAGGGCCAGCGGTTCCCTGATGTCCCGCCCGACCACTATGCCTATGAGGCTGTCGAGTGGGCAGCCGAGGTCGAGGTGACGACCGGCTACACCGACGGCACGTTCAAGCCGGAGCGGCCTCTGATCAAGCGCCACGCCGTGGTGTTCATGGAGCGCTACTACGACGAGGTTCTCGGAGCGGACCAGTCCGACGACTTCACCCGCGGCGACATGATGGTGCTGCTCAAGTCCATCAACGACGGCGCGCGCCTCACGGCTGCCCGGGCCGCGGCAGCCGAGGTCACGACCAAGGCACGGGCCCACGGCAAGGACCTCAAGGACAATCCCGAACCCGGTGACAGGGCTCAGCGAGCCGCCAACATTCAGGGCTACTACGAAGAGTACAAGAGCGACTGTGAAGACCTGAGAACCACCTATGGGGAAGCAGAGGGTCTCGAGGTCTACTGGAATTACGATATCACCCACAAGGGTGCCGACGGCGAGCCCGACCTGGCCATGATCAGGACGGAGGCGACAAACCCCGCACCGGCCTGGTTCGACTGGATTGCGGCCTTCACTGAGCATTCCGAAGATGACCCGGGCGGATATCGCAACAAGATGGGCTGCATAGCGGCCACGTCCTGAAGGCAGGTTGGGCTAGTCCACATCGGTTCCCGACCGGAGTTCCGGCGTGGTGGTCTTCGGTGGTCAGCGACTCACCGGCTCCGTTGCAGGCAAGGCGCCTGCCGGTCGCCGCGGCGACTCCGGCCTGACCACCCTGGAGTGGCTGTTGATCGTCGCTGCGGTGGCCGGCCTGGCCGCGCTGGCCGTCGTGCTCGTCACGAACGTCGTGAGCGACACGTCTGAGCAGATATCAGGCTCGAGTGCGCGCCTGACGGCCGTCCGGCTGGCGGCAGACGAGATCACGACCAAGGCACGGGCCCACGGAGCCAGACTGCACCCTGCGAGCAATATCCCTGGTGACACAGAAGCCAAGAAGAAAGCCTACGTTCTAGGTGTGGCCAGAGAATATAAGAATGACTGTGAATCACTAAGAATTATTTATTCTGATATAGAGAATCTTGAAGTCCACTGGGATATAGACATCTCGACGACATCCGGCGGCAATCCCGCCTGGGCCACGTTCAAGCAGAACGCGAATAAGTTCGCGGTTCTGTTCGGACAATATGAGGTCTTCACCGAACGTAGTGATGATATTGGTGGATTTGGGTTTGGAAGTAGAGAAAAAATGGGCTGCATTGCTGGCACGTCTTGAACGCAGGCTGGGCAAGCCCCACGTCGGCTCGGCGCACCGTGTCGGCGTGACGGCGGTGCCACCATCCGAGGCGTCGTGCCCCACGTCAACGCCCAACGGGGCACCCGCGGGCCATGCCGGCCGGCGACTGGGCATTCCCCGCCACGCGCCCGCCTCACCCGCCCGGCGGTCTCGGATTCGGGGCTGGTGTCGGCCGGCGGGGCGGGCGTTCGCGAGCAGCCGGCACACCTCGCGTGAAGGAGTCCCCCATGACGCACAAGGCGCGCATCCTGGCGGCAGCGGCGGCGCTGCTGGCCCTTCTCGCAGCATCCTGCGGCCCTGACCCCGAGCCGCCGGAGCCGTCACCGGCCGCACCCGCGGCGCAGCCGGCAGCCACCACAGTTCCACGGGAGCCCGGCACCGGGCAGGAGTCGACGGCTGCCGCAGTCACGGCCGAGCCCGCCCCAGCCGAGCCGGAGGCTCCCGTCGAGGCGCAGCCCGATGAGCCCGAGCCGGAGGCCTCAGTTGAGGCGCAACCCGATGAGCGCGAGATGGAGCCGGCTGCGACGACCGTCGCCGATGAGCCCGAGCCCCCAGCCGAGCCCGAGCCGGAGCCGCCTGCGACGCCTGTTGGTGATGAGCCCGAGCCGGAGCCGCCTGCGACGACCGTCGCCGAGGAGCCCGAGCCGGAGGCGCCCGGTGAGACGCAGCCCGATGAGTCCGAGCCGGAGGCGCCCGTCACCGACGTCGATAGCGACACGTCCGACCAGGCATCCGGCCAAGGAACGCGCTTCGCAGCGGCTCAAGCCGCGGCCCAGAGCATCCAAGACGACACCGACATCCCAGCTGCAATGAGAATGGAGCGATGCGAGAGATTGGCGATTGTCTACGCCGATGCCGGGGACAACGGCATCACCGCCGTCTGGTACGTCGACGACATCGACCCCGGCGACATCCAATACATGTGCATAGTTGAGTTGGAATAAGATCAAGGAATGACGCGGCGCGATACAGCCTCGCTGTCGCAGGCCCAATGGCGGCGGGCCGACGGCGGGATGTGATCAGCCACGCCGGTCGCCGCCACCGCGGGCTCTCATTCGATGCCAGTGGCCACCTGCTGCGTTCGGGCATCGAGGGTATGGGGGTCGAGTTGATGAGTCCGTGGGCGGTGTCCGGGGTGTGACCGGGCCGAGGTCGCGTTCTGGATTCGGTCGGGCGGCACCGCTTGCGGTTGTGCTCGCAGTGGTCGGTGCCGCGGCCTGCGGGTCGCGGGACGGCTCGGAACTCGCCGCGGCTCCGCCGCCGCCGACATCTGCCGCCGCCTCCGAGGCAGGGCCGACACCCCCGACGTCGGCGGTGCCCGCCCCTGGGTCTGTGCCTGCCGCTGAGGCGCCGTCGGTGTCTGTGCCTGAGGTGTCGCTTCCGGTGGTGGCCGAGTACGGAGCCGGCTACGACCGCGACGACTGGGGCCCGCACAACAGCAGCCTGTGCCGCGGGGCGGCCGGCTCCGCGGACCCCTACACCGGCGCGCCGATCGACACCTGCAACGTGGACCATGTGGTGGCCCTGCACGAGGCGCACGAGTCGGGCGGC
>JAPOQG010000378.1 GCA_026710865.1 Acidimicrobiaceae bacterium | reverse complement strand
CGCGCCCACGGCCAGCAGGAACAGCCCGTACCCGCCGGTGGGGATCTTGCCGTCCCCGAGTAGGAAGTCACTGTTGGGCCCGAACTCGATGCCGAACAGCGTCGGCGGGTCGGATGTCTTGACCCCCCGGTCCAGGCCGAACCAGCCGGGGCGAGAGAAGAAGATCTCGCCCATGGCCAGCCCGCTGGCAAGGGTGACGATGGCCAGGCTGGCGCCCCGGGTGCGCAGCGACGGGATGGCCGCGATCAGGCCGAACCCGACGCCGGCGGCCACCGCCAGCGGCAATGAGATCGGCAGCGGCATCTGTGCCTGGGTGCCGAAGGAGGCCACCGAGAACGCGCCGATCCCGGCCAGGGCCATCTGCATCAGCGAGATCTGGCCGACATAGCCGGTCACCACCACCAGCGACAGGGCCAGGATCACGCCGATCATCGAGTTCTGCATGCCGGCCCGGTACTCGAACGGCGCGAACACAGTCAGCCAGAAGGCCACGGCGATCAGCGCCCCGTACCCGACCAGACGTCCCCGGGTCACACGGGGGGCGTACGCCTCGGGCAGCCGCTCCACCGTGAGCGCGCCCCGCGACGGTAGCGACTCGCCCCGGGCCACCATGGCCAGCGCGATCACCACGAACGGAAGCGCCCTCCGGATACCGATGTCAGGTATCCAGTCCCACTCCAGTTCCAGGCGGAACAGCTCCTGGTCGACGATTCCCAGCATCAGGCCCGCGGCGGCAGCGATCACGAACGACGACATCCGGCCGATGAGCGCCGCACCCAGCGAGGAGATGAGCAGCACGGTGAAGAAGTTCGGGGTCACGCCGGTGATAGGCGCAACCAGGATCCCGACGAAACCTGCGAGCACCGATGCCATCACCCAGCTGACACCGGCTTGGAAGTCGGCATTGAAGCCGAGCAGCGTCGTGAACCGCTCGTTCTCGGCCCCGGCCCGGGTAGCGATACCGAAGCGGGTGTAGCGGAAGAGCAGCCACAGCGCCGCAGTGATCACGATGACGGCGCCCAGCACCCACAGCCGGTCCTGGCCCACCCGCGCGCCGAGGATGTCGACCGGGTCGTTGGGGAAGATCGGCTCGGTGGCCTTGGCCCGGGCGCCGAAGCGCAGCACCACCGCGGCCTGCAGGAACAGCATGATGCCCACGGAGGCGACCACCTTGGCCAGCACGGGGGCGTAGCGCAGGGGACGGAAGATGGCGAAGTGTGCGACGAGTCCCAGGACGGCCGCGGTAGCCAGTGCGATCAGCAGCGCCGGGAGCTTGCCCATCGAGTCGCCGAGGCTGATGAACGTCGGGAAGTCGACGATCTCTATCCCGGCGATGCCCTCGATCGGCGCCAGCGGGTTGGGAATCGGCGGCACCGGGTACTGGCCGTCGCCGACCAGCGAGACGTAGACGTAGGTGACGTAGGTGGCGATCGCCCCGTGGCCGAAGTTGATCACGCCCGAGGCCCTGAAGGCCACGACGAGCCCGATCGCCAGCGCGGCGATGATGGCGCCCGAACCCAGCCCGAACAGCACCGGGTCGAAGAACAGCTCCTGGCGGAACAGAGCGCCGAAGATCCAGGCGAGGACGAGCGCGCCGACGGCGGCCGCGCCCACCCGCTCGGCTGGAGACAGTCTGGCGATCACCGGGCCCCCTGGGAAGCCGAGCCTAGCCGGGCCCTCGAAGGGGCCCGGCCGGACTCGGCATCAATGAGCGTGTGCGTGCCGCGAGCGTCAGCCCAGCAGGAAGTTCAGCTGCGAGAAGTCCAGGAACGTGAACCCGTCGGGGCCCGTCATCTGCCCGTCCACGACCGTGACCATCAGCGGAGAGGTGTTGCAGGCACCGGCCCAGGGATCGGGACCCGGGCAGCTCACCTCGGGATAGCCGGGGATGTCGCTGCGGGAGTAGGTGCTGAGCGCGGCCAGTACCGACTCGGCGGTGGCGTCGGCGAGGCCGCCCTCGATGAGGAGGTCCCGCGCGATGAAGACCTGCGCCAGCGTCCATCCGGCCAGGCCCGCGGTCTGCACGCCTGAACCGCCGTAAGTGTCGAGGACGCGGTGGATCTCGTCGATCTCGGCGCCGCCGTCGACGGTGGGGGCACTGGAGACGATGGGAACGGCCCATCCGTCGAGGACTCCGGACTCGACCACGTCCTGGCCTGCGCACAGGTCGTTGGCGAACAGATGGCCCCCGTAGCCGACCGTCTCCGCTCCGGCCGCCGAGGCGGTGCACTGGGCGCCGTCGGCCAGCACGAACAGCCACCCGTCATTGGACGTGTCGGCCGCGGAGATAGGACCGGTCAGGTCAGGCTCGAAGCCCAGGAGAAGTGTCTCGTTGATGGTGATGCCGTTGCTCTCGGCGATGGCGTACAGGGCCGGCTCGAACGGTGCGATGGCCGGATCGTCGGCCAGGAAGAGCGTCATGGTGGACACGTCGCGGCGCTCCTTGGCGAACACGAAGAAGACCTGGGCCAGGCCGGGCAGGCCGGGATCGAAGTTGTAGAGGTTGGGCGTGAGGTAGTCGATGAAGTCGTTGCCCAGGCCGAGGTTCGCCTTGCCCGCTTCGGCCAGGATGGTGCCCGAGGCGATGCTGTTCGACAGGAAGCCGCCGTTGATGACCACATTGATGTCGTCGGCATTCACGAATTCGTTGGCACAGGCGATGTGGGACTCCACCGCGTCGCCGGCGCCGCACACCACGAGCTCTAGCGGGTGCCCGTTGGCGCCGCCGTGCTCGGTGTTGAAGTAGTCGACGTAGGCCTGGGCCACCGCGGGAACCTCGGGGAAGGCCATGAGCTCCTCGACCTGGGCGATCAGCCCGATCTTGACCGGATCCATCGACTCGTCGGCCATCATGGAGTCGGTCTCGTCCATGGGCTCGTCGGCCGGCTCGTCCATGGGCTCGTCGGCCGGCTCGTCCATCGGCTCGTCGGCGGGCTCGTCCATCGGCTCGTCGGCGGGCTCGTCCATCGGCTCGTCGGCCGGTTCGTCCATCGGCTCGTCGGCGGGTGTTGTCGGTGCGGGCTCCTCCGCGGCGGGAGCGTCCTCCTCGTCGTCGCCGCAGGCTGCCGCCACCAGGGCGAGTGCGAGCAGGACCGCCGTCAACAACCTCCAGGGTGACTTCGGGCTCATGGTGTCTTCCTCCTCCACGCGAGCGCGTGTGTGTTCACGAGGTTCTTACTAGCTGAATTGTACATATGTTGGCAACTCAGCGCTTGAGGCAATAGTTCTATGCGCTCAGTTATGGGTTGGCCATGGATTATGCGCCGAACTGGGCTGACAGCCTGCGCTTCCTGGACGAGGGACGCGGCAGCCGGGAGCCGGATGTGACCAACGCCTACGATTACGCCACCATGGTGGAGCTGGACGACTTCGATCGCGCCCTGATCGACAGCCTGGTGGTCGATGGCCGGGCGAGCTACGCCGCTCTGGCCCGGCGCATCGGCATGTCGCAGGCCGCGGTGAAGGCCCGGGTGATCCGGCTGCTCGACCGCGACGTCATCCACATTCTCGGCCGAATCGACCCCCGCGCCCTCGGCTACGGCGAGTTCGCCTACTGCCTGGTCGACGTGCAGGGACCAGTCACATCTGTGGCCGAGCGGCTGGCCGAGATGGAGGAGACCGCCTTCGTCCTGATCGTGGCCGGAGCCCGCGGGCTGTTCGTGGAGTTCAGAGCACGCGACGCCAAGCAACTGGACGCCGCCATCGAGCAAGCCCGGTCCGACCCGCAGGTACGGGGCATCGATGCCTCCTCGCTGGTGGCCTTCGTCAAGCAGGACTGGTCGCAGTCGGGCCGCAGACCCGTGGGCTCCGACCATCGGCTCGGTGCCCGCCGACGAAGCGTCGACGCCACCGACATCAGGCTCCTCGAGTGCTTGGCCGCCAACGGTCGGGCCACGTTCGCGGAGATGTCGGAGGCCGCGGCCATGTCCCACGCCGCCACCCGGGACCGGGTGCTGGCCCTCATGGCCGCCGGGGTGGTGACGGTGCAGACGATCGTCAGCCCCGGAGTGCTGGGCGTGAAGGGCTATGCCGGTCTCCTGATCGAGGTGGACGGCCCGGCCGAACCCGTGGCCGATCAGGTCGCGGCCATCGCCGACATAACCCTGGTGGCCCGGGTGCTCGGGCGCTTCGATGTGATCGCCGAGGCCAGCTACCGCGACGAGGCCCACCTCGCCGAACTGCTGGACAGCGTCCACGCCGTCGAGGGCGTGGGACAGGTCGAGGCGTTCGTGTACCTGGTGGTGGTCAAGGAGTCGATGACCGCCGGCCTCACCTGACCAACCCTCGAGCCACGGCCTGGGCTGGCTTGATTGTGGTTCGCCACGGATGGCCGGGGCTGACAGGGTCGAAGCGGACCTTCTGCACCTCGAGGGCTTCAAGGCCCTCCTGGCCGGTGGTCTTGAGCCAACTCTCCCGGCTGTGCCACATAGGTTCCAGGATGCTCGTGAGTTCATGGGTGAGACGGCTGCCAGCAGCGATCCGAACGGTTTCGCGGGGCAGTCCTCCCAGTGCGGCCAACGCCCGAACACGACTCCGGCCACCGTTGTCGCACGCATCCAAGAGCGAGTCGATCCGTCGATGGCGCGCCAGCAGATGGGCTCCGACGTCGGCCCGTCGGTCGTCAGCTCCCATGATCCACTCACGAAGGACTGCCTCCACGTCGTCGGTGAGTTCATCGATGGCGGCGATGGCGTGAATCGCCACCATCGTCTCGCCGTCGAGCACCAACTCGAGCAGCATTCTCGTCTGCGGCGATCCTCCTTGACCGATTCCCCAAGCGGCGGCTGACCGAAGTTCTGACGTCTGATCAGCATCGACGGCCACCTGCATCAGGGCTTCGGCGGCGCGGCTCGACGGCAACTCCGACAGGGCGAGGACGGCCTCCATCTCCTGTTCGCCTGCTCCGGTGCCGTCGTTGACGAACTCGGCCAGCTCATCCGTCCACCTGTGACTGTGGAGACGAGCGAGGCTGGCAGCCGCCTCGAGCCGCAGGCGCCAGTCAACAGAGCGGTCAGCCCTCAGCGCCACCAGTTCATCGTGCATGTCAAGCCGCCCGCAGGCTCCTGATGCCTTGATTGCCGCATATCGGCCGGTTTCGTCTTCGTCGCCTTCGTTGCCGATAGCTGCCGTTAGGTCCCAGGTGTCGCCCGCGCAATCCAAAGTCCCCGGCGTGGGGACGATGCCCGCGACAATCGTCTCACCGCCCTCGAAGGGCTCGTCGGGCTCCATGTAGACGATCCTCTGGCCGGGCCACCTGCGCCATTGCCAGTAGGGCCGCTCGCGGCCTCCGATCTCGCGGTGGACGATGCGGTCCCGGTCATCGATGCGCACGAACCTCCCGTGGCGTGACGGCACCCAACACGGCCACGTCAAGGTCACTTCCGAACCCTCTGAGGCTGCCTTCGGGGCGGATCGACGCGCATGCTCGACGGTTGAGCGCAGGGCCGCTGTTGTGAAGAACGTCGGCAGACCTGTCTCAGGCGGGAAGGTGCCCAGATCAGCCCGCAGGAAGGCGTAGAGGTCGTCGTCGCGCATCCCTCCGGCATCCCATTGACGGCCCGGCTTGTCGGAATGCGACAGCACTATCCCGAGCTTGGACTTGGCGCGCGCCTCGACCCGTAGGCCGCAACGGACGCAGAGCAGGTCGGGTAGGCGCAAGCGCTTGACTTTCGTCTGCCACACCTTGTTGGCCATGGCGTAGCGCTCCAGTTCGATCATCCTGTGGCCGTGCTGGGTGCCGAGGTGTCGGGCAACGGCGGCTGCTCCCACCGCACCCATCGACACGAACCGG
>JAPOQG010000376.1 GCA_026710865.1 Acidimicrobiaceae bacterium | reverse complement strand
GTGCGGGGGTCGGCCGTCGTGAAGAAGATCAGTTTGCGCCGGGTCATCGTGCACTCCTGTCGACAGCTGCATTGTCTACCGCCACGTCCTGGTGGTCCGGCACCTGGCCCCGCACCGCGGCATC
This sequence comes from Acidimicrobiaceae bacterium, assembly GCA_026710865.1. GTDB lineage: Bacteria > Actinomycetota > Acidimicrobiia > Acidimicrobiales > Aldehydirespiratoraceae > Aldehydirespirator. The sequence goes on along the minus strand of JAPOQG010000376.1, from coordinate 1,563 downwards.
GATGAGAGCCTGGGTCTCAGCGTGCTCGGGCCTGGCCAGCAGCCGAGCCGACGGGCCGTCCTCGACGACCCGGCCCTCGCGCAGCACCACGATCCGGTCGGCCACCAGCCGTGCGAGGGAGATGTCGTGGGTGATGAACACCAGCGTGGCTCCCAGCGTCTCACGCACGGCGAGCAAGTGGGCGGCCACCGTCGCCCGCAAGGACGCGTCGAGCATCGACGCCGGCTCGTCCGCGACTATGAGCTCAGGGCTGGCGACCAGGGTCCGGGCGAGGGCGACCCGCTGGCGCTGGCCGCCGCTGAGCGTGCCGGCATGGCGGTTCAGGAACCTCTCGACGGGAACCAAACCCAGCCGCCGCAGCGCCTCAGCCACGCGTGCGGCGCGCTCCTGGCGTCCCGCGCCCGCGATCGTCAGAGGCTCGCCCACCAGTTCAGCGACCGTCATGTTCGGATGCAGCGACTCGTACGGGTCCTGGAACACCATCTGGACTCGCCGTCTCAGCGCGCCCAGCGCCCGCCTCGACAGGCCGGCCGCTCCCTCCCCGAGCAGTTCGACCGAACCCGAGGTCGGCCCGACCAGTCCCAGCGCCAGCCTCGCGATCGTGGACTTGCCGGCCGCGCTGCGACCGATGATGGCGACGGACTCGCCGACACCGACGGTCAGGGACACACCGTCCAGCGCGGTCACGTCAGGGCGGCCGCGACGGTGCCCCGGGTAGACCACCCGCACATCGTCGAGACGCAGGGCCGGCTGGCCCGCCTCCCGGACGGGAGTAGACGCCCGGCTCGCCGGGGACGCCACCAGGTCGTCCCCCCGTCCCGGCGGACCATCGGGGCCGGCGGCGACCGGCGCATGGTGGCAGGCCACCATCACTCCCTCCACGGGACGCTCCGCCGGCACGACGCTGTCGCAGTCGCCGCGGCTGTGGGGGCACCGGGGGGCGAAGGCACAGCCAGGCGGGAGATCCCTGGGATCGGGAACCTCGCCCGGCACGGGCCTCAGAGCGTCGGTGGCGGCGCGCAGCGACGGGAACGCTCCCAGCAGCATCGCGGTGTAGGGATGCTGGGGACGGCTGACCACGGCTCGGGCAGGGCCGGACTCCACGACCCTCCCGCCGTACATGACCACGAGGTCGTCGGCACGCGACGCCACCAGCGGCAGGTCGTGCGATATCAGCCACAGGTCGAAGTCGAGCCTCCGGCGCAGCTCGTCGAGGAGGTCCAGGATCGCCTGCTGGGTGACCACGTCGAGGCCCGTGGTCGGCTCGTCGGCGATCAGCAGTCCTGGCCGGTTGGCGACCGCCATGGCGATCACCACCCGCTGGCGCTGGCCGCCGCTCAGTTCGTGGGGGAAGGCACGGTGCCGGTCAACTGGCAGCCCGACCTCCGACAGGAGTTCGCCGGCCCGCTCCGCCGCCACCCCGGCCGCCGAGACCAGGGCCGCCGACTCCGCCACCTGGTCCAGCACCGTCATCGTGGGGTCGAGCACACTCATGGCGGCCTGGGGCACGATGGCCACGTCCCGGCCCCGGATCTTCTCCAGACCGTGCCGTCCGAGCCGGCG
>JAPOQG010000161.1 GCA_026710865.1 Acidimicrobiaceae bacterium | reverse complement strand
GCGTGGATTTTGAGCGGCCCGTCCAAGCGGTGATTCCTGGTGCTCAGGGCAAGATTCTGGCCGTGCTGGTCGAGACGTCGGCGGAATTGAATTTGCGAACTGTTGCTCGGTTGTCGGAAGTAAGTGTTGCTCAGGCCTCCCGCGTCTTGCCCTCGCTGGTCCATCTAGGTCTGGTCAGGCGACGCGAGGCGCCACCATCGTCGCTGTTTCGCTTCGCGCCCGACCATGTGGCGGCTCCAGCGATCAGACTGCTCGCCGGTGCTCGTGAGAGGGTGATCGACGAATTGGGAAAGACCGCGGCAGCGCTCGATCCGGCACCGGTGAGCGTGATCTTGTTCGGCTCGCTCGCGCGAGGTGACTCCAGTGCCTTCAGCGACATCGACTTGATCGTCGTGCGGCCGGATCCCTTCGATGAGGACGACGAAGACTGGCGCTATGCCCTCGATAACTGGCGCATCAAGGCCGAACGCCTCACAGGCAATCTGGTCGAGGTGCTCGAGATTGCCGAGCACGAGGTCGGAGCGTTGCTTCGTCGTCGGGCCGCGCTCTGGCAAGACGTCATTCGTGACGGCGTCTGCGTGTTCGGGGCCACAATCGAACAGATTCGCAGAACGGCTGTGAAGTCATCGTGACGGCTAGCCGGGGCCGCACGCGAACGGTCACCGCCGCGCAGGTACGTGCCTATCTCGCCAAGGCCGAGGAATATCTGGCCGCCTCGTATGCGGAACTGGAAGCCGGACGGTCGATCCCAGCGACAAGCCTCGCAATTCACGCCGCCATCAACGCAGCCTACATCGTAACCGGCCAACGAATTTAGCCGCTCTCGTCGGCGAACAGGGCGGTGTAGACGGCTCGGGTGTCGGCGTCGGAGAGGCCGATGCCGAGGTAGTGGCCGTCGATGTGCAGCTCCCATTGCAGGCGCAACTGGGCGTGGGTCGCCCCTGAGGCGCCCGCGTAGGTGCCGGTGTTGCCGATGGTGCCGAGACGCTGGCCGGCCTCGACCCACAGCCCCGGCCTGATGTCGGCGTCGAGCGTGTCGAGGTGCGCGTACAGCGACACGACATGTCCCACACCGTCGATGATGCCGTGGTCTACGGCGACGTAGTTGCCGTAGAGCATCACGAGCGTGTACTCCGGGGTGGCTCCCAGCGCCGAGGCTGTGTCGAGCAGCCGGCTCCGCTGCTCCGGTGCGGGATCCTCGAAATCGCCGACTGCTGTCACCACGCGGCCGGCGAGCGCGGCCACCACCGGCTCTTCGAGGGCACTACAGCCGAAGTCGATGCCCTGATGAGTGCCCGAGCGGTAGGCGCGGGCGGCGTTGGGAAGCGCTGACGGCGACGACAGGGGCACAGATCGGCAGTCGCTGGGCACGACGATGTCTCCAGACAGCCGTGTTGCCGCCTCGAGCGCCTGGTCGAGTGGGAGTGGTTCGTCCAGTGGTTTGTGGCCCGAGAATGTGAGCGTTCCCGGCCCTGCCAGCCCCGGACGCGGCGAGAAGCTGCCGACGTCTGGGTCTCCGGGGCTGGTACCGGCGTCGGCGGTGCCGGGCTCCGGCGGTGGCTGGGTGCCGGTGGCGTACTTGAACAGCTCCGCGTACACGTCTCTGGTCTGCGATTCGGACAGGCCGGCGCCCAGGTACTGGCCGTTGACGTAGAAGTTCCAGTGCAGGTGCAGCCCTGCGTCGGCGTCGTAGGGCACTCGGAGGACGCCGGCTCGGCGGCCGGTGTTGCCGATTCCCCCGAGGCGCTGGCCGGCGTCGACGGGCATCCCCACCGCGATGGCGGGATCGACCGCGTCCAGGTGGGCATACAGCGAGACCACATGGCCCACATCGTCGATGATGCCGTGGTCGACCACCACGTGCCGTCCCGAGACCATCGCCAGCGTGTACGGCGGTGTGGACCCCACCGCCGCGGCCACCGCCATTATCTCGTTCCATTCCCGCAGCGTCGGATCCTGGTAGCCGCCCGCGGCTACCACCACCTGGCCGTCGAGCACCGACACCACCGGATGGCCCGCCGTCGAGCACAAGAAATCGACTCCGAGATGGACGCCCGAGCGGTAGCCGCGGGGCGCGTTCGGCATCCAATGCGGCGAATCCAGCGGCGGCGGACGACAGTCGTTGGGTACAACGAAACCCGGCGCCAAGCGGCCCGCGACCGCGAGCGCCTGCTCATAGCTGTCTCTAGATGAATGCCGGATTGACTCGAGCCGCTTGTGTCGTACGTTGGCACGATGCAGGAACGTGGCCATCTGGGCCCGGGTTGTGGCTGTCGTTGGGCAGTAGCGGAGCGGTTCGGTGCGGCAGCCGGCGGTTATGCCGGACGCGGAGAGGGCGTTGATGTCGTCGCTGTGCGTGCTGCCTGCGGTGACGTCGGTGAATCCTGGGTCGGGGCCGGAGGGGAGGTCGAAGGCGCGTGCCAGGAACGATGCCATCTGGGCTCGGTTGACGCTGCGGTCTGGGCAGAACCGCAGCGGGTTGGTGCTGCAGCCGGCGGTGACGCCGAGTTCGGCGAGGCGCTCGACGTGGGGCTCCCACCACGGGCTGCCGGTGACGTCGGCGAAGCGGGAGGACCGTGGCGTGGGATCGTCGCCGTCGAGGATCCGCACGAGCCAGACCGCGAAGGCCCAGCGGGGCAGCGCATCGGTTGGGCAGAAGCGGTTCTGCCCGCAGTCGGTGCCGTCGAATATGCCCAGGTCCCCAAGCGCCGTTATTGCCGGGTAGTGGGTGCCATCAGCGCTGACGTCGGTGTGGCGGACCTGCGCGGCGACGGTGGCATCGAGATCGGCGGTGGATGTCGCTGCCGGCTCTGACGGCGTCTGGGACTGGAGCGGTGGCGTCTCCGGGCCTTGAGAAGGTGGCGGCGGGTGCTCCTCAGCGGGAAGCGGGATTATGCCCTGAGGCTGTTCCGCGTAAAGGGGGGTAGACGCGGTGGCGGTCGACGCTGGGCCGATCAGAGCGATCAGGACGGCGAGAGCGACAGAAACGGAGACAGGCTTCACAATTGCGACTCACTCTCGGCCTGCATGATCAGAGTGGATAGTAGATCGTCGCGGCGCATCCAGTGCGAGCGGGTTGCCGGCTGCGCGGATTGTTGGCCGGCTGCGACGTGGCGGCTGGTGAGCCCTGCGCCTGAGATCTGAAGGACGTTGGGAGCTGACGGGCTGAGCGCGGCCGGCCGGGTCGCTTCCGCCGACCGGTGATGGCCTACTGTGGTTGCCGGGAGAGACTAACGGAGAGACTCATGACGATGGCGGGGACTGAGACCGGCGCATGTTGCGACCCGGTGATCCTCAACGAGTGGCACGCGGTCGCCGATCTGGACGAGATCCGCCGCGGCGAGCTCCGCACCCTGCTGCTCGGCGAGCGTTTGCGCTGCTGGATCGATGCCGGCGGCACGGCCCGGGCCGTGACCGGATCCGACCGGGAGCTCGAGGTCCGCACCGACTACGGGTATCTGTGGACAACCCTGGGCGAGCCCTCCGGCGGCGTGTTCGACGTTCCCGAGACCCGCGAGCACGACCGCAGGACTCTCAACGCACTCACCGTCGGCATCGAGGTGTCGGCGCCGCGGGCGGTGGAGAACTTCCTGGACATGGCCCATTTCCCGTACGTGCATGCGGGCGTGCTCGGCGAGGAGCCCCACACCGAGGTGGCCGAGTACCGGGTCGAGGAGCGCGACGGCGAGCTGTGGGCCTTCGACTGCCTCTTCTACCAGCCGCGGGCCTCGGCGGCCTCCTCGCAGGCGGTGCTGGCCTCCTACGTCTACCGGGTGCCGCATCCCTACAGCGCCATGCTCTACAAGTCGTCGCCGAGCGACGTCGACAGGATGGACGCCATCGGCATCTTCATCCATCCCCTCACCGAGACCCGCATCCGCGCCCACCTGTTCATCAGCGTGCTCGACGACGTGAGCGCCGACCGGGAGATCCGCCGGTTCCAGCAGGGCGTGATGGCCGAGGACAAGCCCATCCTCGAGAACCAGCACCCCAAGCTCCTGCCGTTGGATCCCCGAGCGGAGACACCGATCCGGGCCGACCGCTCGGCCATCGTCTACCGGCGCTGGCTGAGCCGTCTGGGGGTGACCTACGGCGTGATTCCCGCAGTTGAGGGGGTGCGGACATGAGCACCGGCGCCGAGGGGGCGCGGACATGAGCACCGCCGAGCGGCTGTGGCACCCGCTGGCGTCCCTGCACGACCTGGTGCCCCGCCACGTGTTCTGGGGGAGGCTGCTGGGCCGGGAGCTGGCCGTGTGGCGGGCCGACGACGGCTTCGTGAACGTGTGGGAGAACCGCTGCCTGCACCGGGGGGTGAGGCTCAGCGTCGGCACCAACGACGGGCGGGAGCTCATCTGCCGCTACCACGGCTGGCGTTACGCCAGCCGCACCGCGGGATGCACCTACATCCCGGCCCATCCCGCCGACGCGCCGGCCCGCACCATCTGCAACCGGACATTCCCGTCCCTCGAGCGCTACGGCCTGGTCTGGTCGGGCGCCGACCCCGACGGCGAGCCGCCGACGTTCGACGAGTTGGAGTCGGGCCAGACCCTCGCTCTGCGCGGCGTCGCCGTGCGCGCTCCAGCCGGCCTGGTCATCGACGCGCTGAGCCGGCACCGCTTCTCCCCCACGGCGCGCATCGGCGTTCCCGGCGACGGCAACGGCGCCGGCGCCGGCCCGCGGATGACCGTCACCGGTCGGGGCGACTACCACGTGGTGCTCCGGGCCGAGTCCCCCGACGGCGAAGCGGCCAGCACTGCCGTCTTCTTCGCTCAGCCCGCCGACGCCGACCGCACCCTCGTCCGCGGCGTGCTGGCCGCCGAGCCCGAGCCGGGCAGCCGCATCCCGGTGTGGCGCCACCACAACTCGGCCCTGTCGCAACTGCGTGACGCCGTCGAGGCCGAGGCCCGGCGCCGGCCGCCTCCCGAGCCCATGGTGGCTGCCATCGAGCAGGTGCCGATCCACCTGTCGCAGGTTCCGGAGCCGGCGCAGAAGGGGCGGCGGGCCGCACTGCGCGTCCAGGTCGCCCGCAAGTGGCAGGCCGCCGTTGACGTGGCCGGTTTCGACCTGGTGTCCATCGCGGGCCAGCTCCCCACGTTCCAGCCCGGCGCCCACATCGACGTGCACCTGGCCGGCGGGCTGATCCGCCAGTACTCGCTGACCAACGCCCCCGGCGAGCTCGACCGCTACCGCATCGGCGTGAAGCTCGAGCCCGACGGGGGCGGCGGTTCGCGGGCCCTGCACGACAGCGTGCGGGTCGGCGACGTGCTGGCCGTCTCGGAGCCCCGCAACAACTTCCCGCTGCGGCGCGACGCGGTGCGCACCATCCTGGTCGCCGGCGGCATCGGCATCACCCCGCTGCTGGCCATGTCGCAGGCGCTGCGCCACCAGGGACTCGACTTCGAGTTGCACGTCTTCGCCCGCAGCGACGACCACATCGCCTTCGCGGAGCTCCTCGACGGCCTGGGCGAGGCCGTCACCCGGCACATCGGGCTGTCCCCCGATGAGACCGGGGCCGCGCTGGAGTCGCTGCTGGCCGAACCGGGGCCCCACGAGCACGTCTATGTGTGCGGCCCGGGTCCGATGCTCGACGCGGCCCGCCGCATCGCCGCGGCCGCGGGCCGCAGCGACGACACCGTCCACTTCGAGTACTTCGCCAACCCGACCGACATCGACGACTCCAGCGCGTTCACGGTGGAGCTGGCCCGCTCCGCGCTGAGCCTGGAGGTGCCCGCGGGCGCCACCGTCATGGAGGTGCTGCGAGCCAACGGCGTGGAGGTGGCGTCGTCGTGCGAGACCGGCGCCTGCGGCACCTGCCGGGTGGCGGTCCTCGACGGTGACCTCGTCCACAACGACGTGTACCTCAACGACACCGAGAAGCAGCAGGGCGGCGAGATGATGGTGTGCGTGTCGCGGGCCCGCAGCGACCGGCTGGTCCTCGACATCTGACGGCTCGGGGACCTATCAAGCATCATGCCGGGAACCCGAAGGTCGGGAGTCCAATCCGCAGCGAAGACCGCACGGGACCGAACTGCTGGCAGCGGCGACCTGGTGTTCGTCTCTGGGTACGAGTTCCTGGCTGTGCTGCGCGAGGCGACTGCCACCGGTAGGGCCGCGAGATCCGTTCGCGCCCGCTCGGCTCCTCCAAATTGGATGCGCGCCTGGGGGCTAGGTATCGAAATATCTTGCATCCTCTCCACCAAGGCGTATTCTTGTGATCGGGACACCGCCAGAGGAGGACCAGATGACACCGCAGGGAGACACCAAGAGCATGACATTGCGCATCGATGAGGCCCTCGCTGAGAGGGTGCGGACGATCGCGGAGGTTGAGGACACCACGGTGAGCGACGTCATTAGAGACGCTTTGGCCGAGCACGTGGAGCGTCGACGTCGTGATCCGGAGTTCCAGACGATGCTGAAGCGCAACCTTCGGCGCCACGAGGAGTTGCTGAGCATGCTCGCGGACGGCTGAAGTGATCTATCTCTGTGGAGGCCAAGGCGGCTTCGTTGCTGTTCGGGCTTGCGCGCAACCACGCGTTCATTGACGGCAACAAGCGAGTCGCCGTGTTGGCCACGCTCCAGTTCTTGAACGTAAACGGCTACGACCTGGACCTGTCGCCGGTTGAGGAGGCGTACAAGACGGTCGTCCAGGTTGCCTCGGGCAACCTCTCAGTGGATGATCTCACGGACTGGATCCGACTTCGCATGACGCCGCTGCCCTAGTCTCGGGCAAACGGCGCGCTGGCATTGGAGCGTCATCACAGGCCGGGACTTCTAACGGACGATCCGTTATCGGGGGTTATTCACAGGTACGGGTTGTGACCTCGGTCTTGCAAAACCATACGTCAGAATGGCTATTTTGTTACTCGTTGGTACCGGCCGAGACGGCCTTTCGGCAACTGGGGGACCGCGATGATCACGCTGTACGACTGGGAGCTGTCGGCCAACTGCTACAAGGTCCGGCTGCTGATGAGCATCCTCGGCCTGGATCACAGCCCGGTGCCGGTGGACTTCTATCCGGGCTGGGAGCACAAGTCAGCGGAGTTCGCCAAGATCAACCCGCTGGGTCACATCCCGGTCATCGACGACGACGGCTACGTGCTGCGCGACGCCCACGCCATCCTCGTCTACCTGGCCGTACGGTACGACCCGACCCGCCGCTGGTACCCGGTCGACGATCCCAAGGCGCTGGGCGAGACCGCCTCGTGGCTGCTGTTCGCGGAGGGGACCACCAACACCGCTTCCGCCGCCCGGCTGTACGTGAACCTCGGCTACGACTTCGACATCGACGCGGTCCGAGCCGGCGCCCACCGGCTGTTCGGGGTGCTCGACGAGCACCTCTGGTTCCGTGAGCGCGAGGGCCTCGACTGGGTGACGTCGAGCCCGCATCCCACCATCGCGGATGTGGCGCTCTTCCCCGATGCAGCCCTGTCGGAGGAGGGCGGCGTCTCCCGCGAGGACTACCCGGCCATACGCCGCTGGACCGACCGGTTCCGCAGCATCGACGGCTTCGCCGTCATGCCGGGCATCTTCCCCCCCCACCGGTCGCCGCCACCCTCCTGAGGCTTCCCGGAGGCCGGATCGACGACGCCCCCCGGGGGACCAGTCACCTCGGGATGTCCCGCCAGGGCAGGTTGCGGTCGACGCTGGGTTCGCGGGGCAGGCCCAGGGACCGCTCGGCCAGGTTGTTGCGCATCACCTCGTTGGTCCCGCCCCCGATCGACACCGCGAAGCGCCCCATCAGCTCGTGGCGGGCCCAGCGGGCCGGCTCGCCGGTGTCGGCCACCACGGCCAGACCGCCCAGGGCGGTCCCCAGCTCCCCGCTGCGACGCTTCGACTCTGCCGCGAACAGCTTGATGAGCGCGGGGTCGATAGGCGGCGGCTCGCCCCGGCGCACAGCGTTCTGGATGGTCTCGCCCATCCAGCGCTGCATCCGCTCCCGGGCCCAGGCGTCGGCCAGCCGCTGCCGGACCGTCGGGTCGTCGAGACGGCCGTGACGGCGGGCCAGCTCCGACAGCGGCGACATCACGCTGGTGCCCTTGCGGTCCCCGATGAAGGCCGACTCGTTGAGGAGCACCGTTCGGGCCGGGCCCCATCCGCCGTCGATATCGCCCACGACGTTCGCGACCGGGATGCGCACATCGGTCAGGAACACCTCGTTGAAGTGCGCCGCCCCGTTCATCTGCACGAGCGGGCGGGCCTCGATACCGGGCGTGGCCATGTCCACCAGCAGGAAGGTGATGCCCCGATGCTTGGGCGCGCCGGGATCGGTGCGGACCAGCAGGAATCCCCAGTCGCAGAACTGGGCCTGGGAGTTCCACACCTTCTGGCCGTTCACGACGAACTGGTCGCCGTCGCGGTCGGCCCGCGTGGCCAGGCCGGCCAGGTCGCTGCCCGCGCCGGGCTCGCTGAACAGCTGGCAGAAGGACAGCTCCCCCGACAGCAGGCCGGGCACGTACCGGCGCTTCTGCTCCTCGGTTCCGTGGCGCAGCAGCGTCGGGCCGAGCATGGCGATGGTGGCTCCGACGAAGCCCGGCGCCTCCTCGTAACCCGCGGCGACCTCCGAGAAGATCCGGGCCTGCCACGGCTCGCCCCCCCCCCCGCCGTAGGCCTGGGGCCACGTCAACCCGGCCCAGCCGTGCTCGAAGAGGGTGCGCTGCCAGGCTCTGCCGCGGTTGAAGTACTCCTCGGCCCGTTCGGTGTCCACGTACAGCGGCACGCTCCACAGGTCGTCGCCCGACCGCCGAGTGGCATGCCGGTCGTGCCAGGCCCG
>JAPOQG010000262.1 GCA_026710865.1 Acidimicrobiaceae bacterium | reverse complement strand
AGCGACCCCGACCCCCTGGTATGGGCAGGATCAGCCGCCCGAACCCCCTGAACGACTCGACGCGAGCACGGCGAGGTCTTCGTGACCGACGACGACGGCGGCGAGACCGACCTAGATCTGGGCCACTACGAGCGATTCATTATTCGCCGACGAGTGTGGGACGACTTCTTGCGCTACGGGACTTCGTCGTCTATCTGTGAGAAGTTGGTTATGGCGACCTCGCCTTCGGGGAACTCGGCGACGATCTTCAACTGTCCGCCGACGGCCTCGACGTAGGAGCGAAGGCTCGAGACGTACACGTCGGCGCGCTGTTCCATCTTTGCGACCGCGGGCTGGCTCACTTTCAGCCTCTCCGCGAGTTCCTGCTGGGTCAGCGCCCGGGCGCGTCGAAGCTCGTGCAGCGGCATCCGCGCGAGGAGGTCGCGCTTGATGGCGTCGATGCGGCGCCGGCGGTCCGGCGCGAAGTCGCTGGTCAGTTCCTGGAACGGGTGCCGTCCACTCATTCGATCAGTCCTTCATGTCGCAATTCGTTGAGATGCTCGTCGTAGAGGTCGTCGACCACCGGGACGTACTCTTCGTAGAAGCGGTCGTTGCCGGTCTTGTCGCCGCCGATGAGCAGGATCGAGGCGCGTCTCGGGTCGAACCCGTAGAAGGCGCGGACGGGTCTGCCTGCGCTCTGCACTCTGAGTTCGCGCATGACGCCATGGCGTGAACTCCTGATGCTCGACGAGTACGGGTGCGGCAGGTTGGGGCCGAGATCCGCGAGCAGCTCCACTCTGGCGGCGACATCGTCTTGCTGGCCTTCTGCGAGTGCTTGCCACCACTTCTTGAACTCATCGGTGTACTCGACCTCCCAGGGCATGATCAGGAGCATATAACCTTTAGGGAATATCAGGGTAGCGCCGGCGAGTTCTTCCGGCAAGACTCCTCGGGTATGCGCCTGTCTGTGAGCCGCCGGGGCGGGCCGCCACGTGTACATCCCACGCCGTCGTCTCGATGATCCTGGACGGCAGCGACCCCGACCCGCTGGTATGGGCAGGATCAGCCGCCCCAACCCCCTGAACGGCCCGACGCGGGCACGACGGGCGCCGAGAGGCTCGTCGGCGTGCTCGTGGTCCGCCGGGTGCGGCCCTGACCGGGGTAGGGTGGGATCCCGATGACAAAGCACGTCTTCGTCACCGGCGGTGTGGTCAGCGGCCTGGGCAAGGGGCTGACCGGGGCCTCGCTGGGGCGCCTGCTGAAGGCCCGGGGCCTGCGAGTGACGATGCTCAAGCTCGACCCCTACCTCAACGTCGATCCCGGCACCATGAACCCGTTCGAGCACGGCGAGGTCTTCGTGACCGACGACGGCGGCGAGACCGACCTCGATCTCGGCCACTACGAGCGCTTCATCGACGAGAGCCTCACCCGCGAGTCCAACGGCACCACCGGGTCGATCTACTCGGAGGTCATCGCGTCGGAGCGCCGCGGCGACTACCTCGGGCGCACGGTCCAGGTCATCCCGCACGTGACCGACGAGATCAAGCGGCGCATCGCCCGGCTCGCCAGCGAGGACGTCGACGTGGTGATCACTGAGCTGGGCGGCACGGTCGGCGACATCGAGATCCTGCCGTTCCTCGAGGCCATCCGGCAGTTCCGCCTCGACGTGGGCCGCGAGAACGTCTGTTTCGTGCACGTCACCCTGGTCCCGTTCATCGGGCCGACCGGGGAGCAGAAGACCAAGCCCACCCAGCACTCGGTGACCGAGCTGCGCTCCCGGGGCGTGCAGCCCGACGCGATCGTGTGCCGGTGCGAGACTCCTCTCACCAGGGAGCTCGAGCGCAAGATCTCCAACCTGTGCGACGTGTCTGTCGATGCGGTGATCACCTGCGCCGACGCGGGCAGCCTGTACGAGATACCGCTGATCCTGCACGCCGAGGGACTCGACGCCGTGGTGTGCCGCCAGCTGGGCCTCGACCCCCACGGGGCGGACCTGACGGAATGGGAGGCCCTGGTGGAGCGGATCCGGCTGGCCGCCGCGCCGGTGCGCATCGGCCTGATCGGCAAGTACGTGAGCCTCCCGGACGCGTACCTGTCGGTGATCGAGGCCCTCAACCACGCCGCCATCCACCACGGCGCCGACATCGGGATCGAGTGGGTGCAGGCCGAGGAGGTCGAGGGGCTGCTCGTCGCCGGGCGCCTGCGCGACCTCGACGGCATCGTCATACCGGGCGGCTTCGGCGAACGGGGCATCGAGGGCAAGATCGCGGCGGCGGGCTATGCCCGCGAGAACCAGATCCCCTGCCTCGGCCTGTGCCTGGGCATGCAGGTGATGACCATCGAGTACGCCCGCAACGCCCTCGGGCTGGCCGACGCCAACTCCACCGAGTTCGACGCTTTGACACCCCATCCGGTCATCGACCTGATGGACAGCCAGCGCGGCGTCACCGACTACGGCGGCACAATGCGCCTCGGCGCGTACGTGGCCCAGCTGCTGGGAGGCTCGCAGGTCGCGTCGGCCTACGGGGAGGAGGTGGTGTCGGAGCGGCACCGCCACCGCTACGAGTTCAATCCCCGCTACCGGACCCGGTTCGAGGCCTCCGACATGGTGCTCTGCGGCGAGTCGCCCGACGGGAGGCTGGTCGAGTTCGTCGAGCTCGAGGGCCATCCCTACTGGGTCGGCACCCAGGCCCACCCGGAGTTCAAGAGCCGCCCCAACCGGCCGGCACCGCTGTTCAGCGGGCTGGTGGCCGCCGCGATGGTGCGAGCCGCGGGCCGCAATCCGCGGCTGCCGGAGATGAGCGACTACGAGCACACCCAGCCCCCGGCTCCGGTGTGACATCCGTGTCCGAGTCGCCGGGCGCCGCCGATGACCGATCTCCAACGGCACCCGCAGGAGGCGGCTTTCGCGAGGTGTCGGAGCGCGAGATCCACGCCGGCCGGGTCGTCCGGCTGACCGAGAGCGTCTTCGTTGCGCCCGACGGCGAGCGCATGACGCGAGACATCGTGCATCACCGCGGCGCCGTGGCGGTGGTGGCCACCGACGGCGACGACGTCGTGCTGCTGCGGCAGTACCGCACACCGGTGGAGGGCGAACTGCTGGAGATCCCGGCCGGGACCCGCGACGTGGGCGGGGAGGATCCGGCCGGCACGGCCCGCCGCGAGCTGGCCGAGGAGGCCGGGCTGGCCTGCGAGTCGCTGGAGGAGCTGGGGACGTTCTTCAACTCGCCGGGCTTCTGCGACGAGCTCTCCCACGTCTTCCTGGCCACCGGGCT
>JAPOQG010000374.1 GCA_026710865.1 Acidimicrobiaceae bacterium | reverse complement strand
TGACTGCAGTTCAGACGTGTGCTCTTCCGATCTCTTCCAGCAGACGCTCGGCGGTGAGGCGGGCGTGATCGTCGGCGACTCCTGTGGCTCGCAGGATCCCGGCCGCGAACGTCTCGAGCGTCTCGCGGCCGTACCGGCGCGGCGCGGCCGCAGCCGCCTCGTCCGGTGAAGCGCCGGTCACGCTCGACGTCCGCTCAGGCCGGACGCGTCGGCGCGGCCATCTGGGAGACGGTCTCGCCGGTGTCGGTGAAGGTGCGGGTGACCTCGGTGGCGCCGTAGACCCACAGGATCCGCATGATGCCGTCACCGTCATTGTGGAAGCGGTGCGGCACGCCGGCCGGCACCTTGGTGGTGTCGTAGGGACGGATGCGGTGCTCCACCCCGTCCAACTCGACGACGCCGGTGCCCTCCAGCAGGGTGACCTGCTCGACGGTGTTGTGGCTGTGGCGGGCCAGGCCCGCTCCGGGTGGGAACGACGTGACCCCCATTATGAAGCTCTGCCCCGGCAGCGGATCGCCGGTGAGGGGCACGCTGGTTATGCCGTCGCCGCGCTCAACCCGCTGCGACGAGGCGTAGTCGATCAACTCGGTCATGGGATCCTCCCTATCGTGCGGCCACGGGCTCCGGCTCCACGTCCAGATCGTCCGCGAGGCGGTCCATCGTCCGGCGAGGGATGGTGCCACCGAGCGCATATCCAGCCCGCAGCATTGTCCCCAGCACGCGTCAATCATATATGTTGCAGGATGATGGGTCGCATCTCCGCCCAGAACGGCGAGGATGCAGGCTCCATTCTGTGTCAACCTCGGTCGAGGGGAGGCTCGCATGCGGATCGTCAGCGTCGAGGCAGTGCCGATAACCGTGGGATTGGCCAAGCCGGTGGTGATGTCGCACATCACCGTCGAGCGCTCGCACAACGTGCTGGCCAGGGTCACTACCGACAACGGCCTCGTCGGCTGGGGCGAGGGCACCGAGGCCACCGACCTGACCGGCGACACCCAACCCGCCATCGCGGCCGCGATCGAGTTCATCGGTCCTCGCCTGATCGGCGAGGACCCCCTGCGTCGCACCGCGCTGTGGTGGGCGATGGGCAGGATGATGCACGCCAACGAGACCGCCAAGGGCGCCATCGACATGGCCCTCCACGACATCGTCGGCAAGCACTTCGGCGTCCCGGTGGTGGAGTTGCTCGGGGGCCGGGCCCGGGCCGCCGTGCCCGCCCTCACCATGGTGGGCAGCGGCGACCCCGACGCCGATGTGGAGGCGGCCCTCGCCAAGCACGACGCCGGGTTCCGGTGGTTCAAGGTGAAGCTCGGCATCGGGACGATCGAGGCTGAGCTCGAGACAATGCGGCGCGTCCGCGAGGCGCTGCCCGCGGACTGCGTCCTGAGCGGCGACGCCAACCAGGGCTGGACCGAACCGGAGGCCGTGCGGTTCCTGCGTGCCCTCGACGGCCTGGACATCCGCTTCATCGAGCAGCCCATCCCGCAGGGCGACCACGCCGCCATGGTGAGAGTGGCCCGGGGCTCCCCCATCCCGATCTGCGCCGACCAGAGCGTTCATTCCCACAACGACATCGTCGCCTTCGGGCGCACCGGGGTGGCCGGCGTGAGCCTCAAGCTGGTCAAGCTCGGCGGCATCACCGGCGTCATGCGGGGCGCGGCGCTGTGCGAGTCGCTGGGGCTGGGGGTGAACCTCGCCGGCAAGATCGCCGAGTCGAGCGTGGCGGCCGCGGCCAACGTCCACTGCGCAGCGGCCATGCGGGCCGTGGGCTTCGGCTGCAGCCCCGGCAATCAGGGAGTCAGCTCCGATGTCTCCTCCGACCCGCTGGTGGCGGTGAACGGCGAGTACCCGGTTCCCTCCGGGCCTGGTCTTGGAATAGACGTCGACCAGGTGTAGGGGCCGCGCCATGAGAGTCGGGTTCGTGGGCCTGGTCGCCGGCGACTCACTGCGACGGGCGCCGTCGGGCGTGGCGGCCGCGCCATGAGGGTCGGGGTCGTGGGCCTGGGCCGGATGGGTCTGCCCATGGCGCTGCGGATGGCCGCGGCCGGGCACGAGGTGATGGGGTTCGACACATCGGCGGAAGCCTCCCAGCGGGCTGCGGCCGCCGGATTGGCCACCGTCGCAGACCTCGGCGGGCTGTCCGGGTGCGCCGTGGTGTGCTCGTCGCTGCCCGGCAGCGGCGATGTGGAGAGGGTGTACTGCTCGACCGGCGGGCTGCTGGAGGTGCTGGCGCCGCCGGCGGTGGCCGCCGACCTGTCGACGGTGTCGGTCAAGACGAGCCGCAGGGTGGCCGCCGAGGCCCGGCGGCGTTCGATCGGCTTCCTGGACGCGCCGGTGAGCGGCACGTCCATCCACGCCGAGGCCGGCACGCTGACGGTGATGGTCGGTGGCCCGGCCCAAGCGCTGGAAACGGCCCGCGGTGTGCTGGAGACGTTCTCGAGCCGCGTCGATCGCGTCGGCGACAACGGATCGGGCCTGCTCCTCAAGCTCATCAGCAACCGGCTGCTCACCACCTATCTGGGCGCCATCGCGGAGGCGGTGGTGGCCCTGGAGCGCACCGGGCTCGACGTGGCCCAGGGCATCGAACTGCTCCGCGCCGGCGCCGCCGGTCGCCAGCTCGACTACAAGGCCGAGCCGATGGCCGCCCGGGACTTCGCGCCCATGTTCACCGTCGACCTGATGCGTAAGGATCTGCGGCTGGCCGCCGAGGCCCTCGGCGAGGCGCGTCTGGCCGATGCGGCCCGAGCCATCCTCGAGGAGACCGCGGCCGCGGGCCGCGGCTCCCAGGACTTGGGCGCGCTGATCACCGCAGTCGAGCAATACATGGAGGGACCGTGAGCGACCTGAACTCCCTGGGCTTGGCCGATCCGGGTCTGCTCCGGGCCGACGGCTACATCGACGGGCATTGGACTCCGCCCGATTCGGGACGACGGTTCGATGTGGTCGACCCGGCCAGCGGCGAGGCCATCGCGGCGGTGGCCGACATGGGCGCGGCCGAGACGAACCGGGCCGTCGCCGCGGCCGGCGCCGCCCTGGGAGCCTGGAAGGCGCTCACCGCCAAGCAGCGCTCAGCCGTTCTGCGGCGCTGGTACGAGCTGATGGTCGAGAACGCCGCCGATCTCGGTGCCATCGTCACCGCCGAGATGGGCAAGCCGCTGGCCGAGGGCCGGGGCGAGATCCTGGCCGGAGCCGCCTACGTGGAGTGGTTCGCCGAGGAGGCCAAGAGGGCCTACGGCGAGACCATCCCGACCCACGACCCGGCCATGCGCCTGGTGGTCATCAAGCAGCCGGTCGGGGTGGTGGCCGCCATCACGCCGTGGAACTTCCCGTTCGCCACCGTCGCCCGCAAGGCCGCCCCGGCGCTGGCCGCGGGCTGCACGGTGGTGGCCAAACCGGCCGAGGACACGCCGCTGTCGGCGCTGGCCCTCGCCGAGCTGGCCGAGCGGGCCGGGGTGCCGGCGGGGGTGTTCAACGTGGTGACCGCCTCCGACCCGGCCGCCGTCGGCGCCGAGCTGACCTCCAACCCGGCGGTGAAGAAGATCTCCTTCACCGGCAGCACCGAAGTGGGCAAGCTGCTGATGGGGCAGGCCGCCGGCACGGTCAAGAAGGTGGCCCTCGAACTCGGCGGCAACGCCCCTCTGATCGTGTTCGACGACGCTGACCTCGACGCGGCGGTGGCCCAGGCCATCGTCTCCAAGTTCCGCAACGGCGGGCAGACCTGCGTGTGCGCCAACCGGATCCTGGTCCAGGCCGGCGTCTACGACGAGTTCGTCGACCGGTTCTGTGAGGCCGCGGCCACCTTGGGGACAGGCCCGGGGACGGCCCCCGGCAGCGACATCGGTCCGCTGATCAACGGCGAGGGCATGGCCAAGGTGCAGCGTCTGGTCGGCGCGGCGGTGGCCGGCGGCGCCACCGCCCGCCTGGGCGGCGCGGCTCACGCCCTCGGCGGGACCTTCTACGAGACCACGGTCCTGACCGGGGTCACCGCCGAAATGGATGTGGCCCTCGAGGAGGTGTTCGGCCCGGTGGCGTCGATCTTCCGGTTCGACACCGAGAGCGAGGCGGTGGCCGCGGCCAACGACACCCCGTACGGTCTGGCCGCGTACTTCTTCACCCGCGACCTGGCCCGGGCCTGGCGGGTGGGGGAGGCGCTCGAGTACGGCATGGTGGCCGTCAACTCGGGCCTGCTCATGACCGAGCTGGCCCCCTTCGGCGGGATCAAGGAGTCCGGCATCGGCCGCGAGGGCGCCCGCGAGGGCCTCGAGGAGTTCCTGGAGACCAAGTACCTGGCCATGGGCGGCCTGGCCTGATCCCGGCTCCGGCCCCGGCCGCGCCCGTGGCGGGCGCACTCCTCACACCATGAGGCGGCCGCCGTTGACGGTGATGGTCTGGCCGGTCATGTAGGCGGCCTCGTCGGAGGCCAGGAACAGCATCCAGTTGACGATCTCGCCGGTCGTGCCGTAGCGGCCCAGCGGGATGGTGGCCTCGGTGCGGGCCCGCTCGTCCGGGCCCCGGACCTCGCGGATCCGGTCGGTCATCACGGCGCTAGGGGAGATGGCGTTGGACGTGACGCCGTCGGCGGCCAGCTCGTACGCGAACACCCGGCTGAGGGCCAGCACCCCCGCCTTGGCCGCGGCGTAGGCCGGCGAGGACCGGTAGACCGCCGTCTGGCCCGCCAGTGACGACAGCGTGATGATGCGGCCCGCCGTGGACCTGCGCAGCAGCGCCATGGCCCTGCGGGTGCACAGGAACACGCCCTTGAGGTTCAAGTCGACGACCGCGTCCCACTCGCTCTCGGGCAGGGACTCGGTGGTGTGCTGGTGCCAGAAGCCGCCCGCGTTGTTGATCAGCACGTCGAGGCGACCCGCGTCGTTCTCTATACGCCCGAAGGCAGCCTCGACCGAGGTGGTGTCGGTGACGTCGCAGCCCAGGAAGCGGGCACCGGCATCGCTGGCGACCGCGGCGCCCTTGTGCTCGTCGATGTCGAGGCCGTACACCTCGGCGCCGGCCGCGGCGAAGGCTCCGACCGCATCCGCCCCCATTCCCGACGCCGACCCGGTGACGGCCACCACCCGGTCCGCGAAGTCCCAGGCGACGTTGCTCATCCCATCACCGCTCAGTTGAGCCTGGTGTTGTCGCCCCGGTACCAGTCGACCGGGTCGGCCGCGGTGCGCACCGTCACCGAACGGACGTGGGTGAACTCGTGGAACGACTCCCAGCCGCCCTCGCGCCCGGTGCCGCTGTCGCGCACCCCGCCCCACGGCAGTGAGGGATCGAGTCGGTGGTGGTCGTTGACCCACACGATCCCGTGCTCAAGGCCGCCGGCCACCCGGTGGGCCCGGGCCACATCGGAGGTCCACACCGACGATCCGAGTCCGTAGGGGGAGTCGTTGGCCAGCGCCAGGGCCTCGGCCTCGTCGCGGAACGGGATCACCACCACCACCGGCCCGAAGATCTCCTCGCGGGCGCAGGCCATGTCGTTGGTCACGCCGGTGAGCACGGTCGGCTCCACATAGAAGCCGTCGCTCAGGGCCGGATCGTCGGGCACTCCCCCGCCGCATACGACCTCCGCCCCGTCGCTGACCGCCCCCTCGATGCAGCCGAGGACCCGCTGGCGGGCCCGCTCGCTGATCACCGGGCCGAGCTGGGTGGCCTCGGCGGCGGGGTCCCCGATGCGGATGGAGCGGGCGATGGCGGCCAGCGCGTCGACGAACTCGTCGTGTATGGACGCCTCCACCAGCACCCGGCTGCCGCAGATGCAGGTCTGGCCCGCGGCGATGAACCCCCCGAAGGCCACGCCGGGGGCGGACACTGCCACCGGTTGGTCGGCGAACACCAGCACCGGCGTCTTGCCGCCCAGCTCGACGGTGACCTTGGCGAAGCGGCTC
>JAPOQG010000105.1 GCA_026710865.1 Acidimicrobiaceae bacterium | reverse complement strand
GCCCGGATGTTGGTCTGCTTCTTCTCCCGGCAGATGTTGACGTCCATGTCCTCGGGGCGCGGGTTCTCGCCCACGACCATCCCCTCGTACACCTCGTCACCGGGGGCGACGAACAGCCAGGCCCGTTCCTGCACGGCGGCGGTGGCGTAGCCGGTCACCGCACCGCGGCGGTCGGCGACGATCGAGCCCGAGCGGCGGGGGCGCAGCTCGCCGACCCAGGGCGTGTAGTCCTCGAAGACGCTGGTCGCCAGGCCCGTGCCCCGGGTCTCGGTCAGGAACTCGGTGCGGAACCCGATGAGGCCCCGGGCCGCGACGACGTAGTCGAGCCGCACCCAGCCGGTGCCGTGGTTCGTCATCGTGACCATGTCGGCCTTGCGCTCACCGAAGAGCTGCGTCACCGCTCCCACACAGCTCTCGGGTATGTCGACGGTGACCCGTTCGGTCGGCTCGTGAAGCCGTCCGTCGATCGTGCGGGTCACGACTCTGGGCTTGCCCACGGTCATCTCGAAGCCCTCGCGGCGCATGATCTCCACCAGCACCGCGAGCTGGAGCTCGCCCCGTCCCTGAACCTCCCAGGTGTCGGGACGGTCGGTGTCCAGCACCCTGATCGACACGTTGCCCACCAACTCGGCGTCGAGGCGGTTCTTGATGAGGCGAGCCGTCACCTTGGTGCCCTCCAGGCCGGCCATTGGAGACGTGTTGGCCCCGATCGTGATCGACAGGCTCGGCTCATCCACCGTGATGCCCGGCAGCGGCACAGGGTCGGCGAGGTCCGCCAGCGTCTCGCCGATGGTGATGTCTGCGATGCCGGAGATGGCGATGATCTCGCCCGCGCCGGCCTCGGCCGCGTCCACCCGGTCGAGACTCTCGGTGACGTACAGCTCGGTGATCTTGGCTGTGGCGGTTGTGCCGTCGGTGCGGCACCAGGCCACACTCTGGCCCCTCCTGATGGTTCCGTGCATGACCCGGCACATGGCGATGCGGCCCACGTAGGGACTGGCGTCGAGGTTGGTGACCCAGGCCTGCAGCGGCCGCTGAGGGTCGTGGCGGGGAGCGGGGACGGTCGCCAGCAGCGTCTCGAACATGGGGCGCAGGTCGGTGCCCGGCAGGTCGGGGTCGAGCGTCGCCGTACCCCGGCGGGCGTTGGCGTACACGATCGGGAAGTCGATCTGGTCCTCGGTGGCGTCGAGGTCGAGGAACAGCTCGTACACCTCGTCGACGACCTCGGCGATGCGGGCGTCGGGCCGGTCGATCTTGTTGATCACCAGCACGACCGGCAGCCTGAGCGACAGCGCCTTGCGGAGCACGAAGCGGGTCTGCGGCAGCGGGCCCTCGCTCGAGTCGACCAGGAGGAGGACGCCGTCGACCATCGTCAAGGCCCGCTCGACCTCGCCGCCGAAGTCGGAGTGGCCCGGCGTGTCCACGATGTTGATCTTGATCTCCTCGCCGCTGTCTCGGCGGTAGCGGACCGCGGTGTTCTTGGCCAGGATCGTGATGCCCTTCTCCCTCTCGAGGTCCATCGAGTCCATGACCCGCTCGTTGACGGTCTCGTTGGACCGGAAGGCCCCCGACTGCCACAGCATGGCGTCGACGAGGGTGGTCTTGCCGTGGTCGACATGGGCGATGATGGCCACGTTGCGCAGGTCGGCGCGCGCCGCGGGGTACAGGGGTTCAGCCATGGAGAGCCTCAGGCCCGCTACTGGAAGAGCGCTAATGGAGGAGGGAGCGGACCCGCCAAGGATACGGCCCCAAGATCACTGCTCGTGGATGAACTCCACCCAATTGCCGTCGGGATCCTCCACCATCGCGATCGTCACTCCGGGACGGCTCTGCTGCGGGGGCCACACGACCGGCGCCCCGGCCGACTCGCAGTCGGCCACCGCCGCGCCGACGTCGTCCACCGGGAGCGTGACATACCGCAAGCCCGTGCATCCCGCGATTCCCCCGCCCGGACCTGCGGGCACCTCCGCGGTGGGCGTGACCAGCTTCAGCACGCTGTCGTTGCAGCGAAGGCGGTCCATCCGGGCGATCCCGATGGCCTCGAGCACCAGCGTCGCCTCGAACTCGAGGCCAACGACATCCCGGTAGAACTCGAGCATCGCGTCGCCGTTGTGGGTGACGATTCCCAGATCGAAGCCCGCCTTGGTGATGTTTCGTGCCATGGGTCGCATCCTCTCGGATCGGTCCGGCGTTCCACCCATACAAGCCGCGAATCGTGCCGGCCGCTAACACGCACCTCATTCCCGGAGCACTTGCGAGCATGCCTACGATGAGGCGCCATGGCCGGCGATACGCAAGCAGTTGCCCGCACTGCGCTGGTGACCGGTGCCGGATCGGGCATCGGCGCCGCCTGTGCAGAATTGTTCCTCGAGAGGGGGCACGAGGTGGTGGCGGTGGACTTGCGGGCCGGCCGGATGGAGGATCGTGCCGATGACCTGAAGGCCATCGTCGAGCTCGACGTGGCCGACGCCGGCGCGGTGAACGCCATCGAAGGCATCGACGAGATCGACATCGTGGTGCAGTGCGCGGCCATCGCCGGGCCCGTCGGTCCTCTGACTGACACGTCGCCCGACGACTGGGACCGGGCCATGGCCGTCAACGTCTCGGGCGTGGTCAACGTGATGCGGGCCACGCTGTCACCGATGGTTCGGCGGGGCTGGGGCCGGGTGGTCAACGTGGCCAGCATCGCCGGCAAGGAGGGCAACGCACATCAGTCGGCCTACTCGGCCAGCAAGGGAGCGGTGATCGCCCTCACCAAGTCGGTGGCCAAGGAGCTGGCCACCACCGGCGTGCTGATCAACGCGGTCGCGCCCACGATCACGAACACCCCGCTGCTGAGTCCCGCCACCCAGGAGATGCTCGACTTCATGGTGTCGAGGGTCCCGATGGGTCGGATGTGCCAACCGGAAGAGGTGGCTGCGCTGGTGGGTTGGCTGTGCTCGGAGGAATGCTCGTTCAGCACCGGAGCCTGTTACGACATCACCGGCGGCCGGGCCACCTACTGAGGCAAGAGGCCGCGGAGTGCGTCCATGAAGGTCCTGGTGATGGGCGGCACCCAGTTCAACGGCCGGGCCCTGGT
>JAPOQG010000236.1 GCA_026710865.1 Acidimicrobiaceae bacterium | reverse complement strand
GTCACCCGCGCCCAGGCGGCCAGCTTCCTGGCCCGGGCCTTCAACCTCCCCGCCGCGGCCCCCGCAGGGTTCGCCGACACCGCCGCCAGCACCCACGCCGCCGACATCGACGCCCTCCATGCCGCTGCCGGCGCCGCCGCCGCCTGCGCCACCGAGCCGCTGCGCTACTGCCCCAACGAACCCGTCACCCGCGCCCAGTTTGCAGCCCTCCTCAACCGTGCACGCGCCCACGCCGCCGACGGCTAGCAGGCTGATGGGCTGTTACCGGCGTACCTGGCATGCGGCTTCGTGGGCCTCATCCTGAGGGTGGGGTCCGTCCACGGCTTGCTGCGCAGGCTTCTGCGGACGGTCGGCTGCCGAAGCGCGGCGACGACCGCGGCCTGACCACCCTGGAATGGCTCCTGATCGTCGCGGCCATAGCCGGCCTGGCCGCACTGGCCGTGGTGCTGGTCACCAAAGTGGTGAGCGACACCGGCGATCAGGTGGGCAGCCTCAGTCCCCGGCTGGCCGCCGCCAGGCTGCAAGCCCATGAGATCGAGGTCGAAGCCTCGAAACTCACGCCGGACGACATTCCGGACAGGAAGACGTATAACGCCATGATTCGAAAGTATGACCATGAATGTGAACGGTTAGGCATCTTATATGGGGACATCGATGGGATAGCCATCCATTTCATCGCTCCACCCGCGCCCGATTGGCCGCAGCCCGGCGATTCACCCCAGCTGAAGAAGGACATCCTGAGGATGAATGTAGAGATAGGGGTACAGATGGGATTCGGTGGCGACCCGCCCCAAGGAGGCTGCTGGATGACGGTGCACGGAAAAGTGTTCACCACGTGCTGCAAGAGGTTCAATCCGGCTATCAGGGATGCCCTGGTAGCCGAATGCACGCGCCTCAACATATTTAGAAGGTGCGAACCTAACATACAGATGGGCCCAAGAGGATGAGCTGGGCCGCTGCCACCACCCTGCGCCTCAGCACGATGGGCATCGGGAGCGGCGTGGAGACGCCTCCCGCTCACACGCCGCCGAGATCCCCTCAGTCGCCGGAATCCCTGTAGTCGAGGACCTCCACGGCCGTTGTCTTGCAGGGATTTGGCCTGTGGACGGCGAACTGACTCGCTCGCGCCTATGGTGGAGCCATGACGTCGACCCCGACACAGGCGGCGCCCTACGAGTCTCCCGAGTGGCACCCTGCTTTCGAGGAGTACTGCGAGACGATCTTCGAGCTGGCCGAGGACGACCTCGAGGTGATCCAGGCCCGCATCGCCGACCGGCTGGAGATCTCCCGCCCCGCGGTCTCGGAGATGATCCGCCGGATGCAGGCCGAGGGCCTCGTCGAGGAGGGCAAGGGCACGATCCGGCTCACCGACCGGGGATACTCGCTGGCGGAGACCGTGGTGCGACGCCACCGACTGGCCGAGTGCTTCCTCACCGACATTCTCGGGCTCTCCTGGGCAGAGGCCCATCAGGAGGCCGGCAAGTGGGAGCACATCATCTCCCCCGCGGTGGAGCAGGCCATGATGCGGGTGCTCGAGGAGCCCACCACCTGCCCCCACGGCAACCCCATCCCGGGCTCCGCGTACGAGGCGCCCGAGATGGTGACCCTGGACAACCTCGAGGTGGGGCGGGACTTCACCGTGCAGCGCATCCCCGAGGAACTGGAGTTCCAGCCCGGGATGCTCGAGTTCCTGGAGCAGGCCAGGGTGACGCCCGGATCGACGGGCACGGTCACCGCCCGCTCCCCCGACGGCACCTTCACCCTCAGCGTCGAGGGCGGACCGGTGGGCCTGAGCGACTACGCCACCTCCCGCATCCTCGTCACCGCCGCGCCAGCCGGCTGAGAAGAATCCTCCCGCCCCCACGGCCATGGCGCGCTCCGCCGCGGGTCGGGCCCGCCTTGGGCGCGGGCTCGGGCTGTGTGGTACTTTGATGTGGTCAAACTACGGGGTTCTCGGCGCAGGCCCTCACGGGAGCGTCGAGACCGGCACCCAGGAGGGTCCATATGGCACCAAACCAGTTCTCACGACGCAGATTCATCGGGCGCACCGCCGCCGGGGCGGGATTGGTCCTCGGGGGTGGCCGCCTCCTGACAGCCTGCGGCGACGACGAGGCCGCCGCTCCGACCACCACCGCCGCGGCGCCCGCAACCACCACCGCCGCGCCGACGACCACCGCCGCGCCGACCACCACCGCCGCGCCCGCGACCACCGCCGCGCCGACCACCACCGCCCCTCTCGAACTCGCAGAAGCGAACTTCCAGTTGAGCTGGTTCGACTCCGTACAGTTCGGCGGCTCCTACATCGCCCACGAGCGGGGCTACTACGAGCGCTTCGGCCTCGACGTGTCTCTCGTTCCCGGCGGCCCGGGCGTGTCGCCGGACGCCGCGGTGGCCGCCGATCAGGCCCTGGTGGGCATCTCGGCTGCGAACTTCACCGGCCAGTCCGTCGCCGACGGCGCACCGTTCAAGATCGTGGGCGTGGCCATGCAGAAGAACCCGTTCGTGATCGCCTCGCTGTCGGACAACCCGATCAACGAGCCCAAGGATCTGGAGGGCACGAAGCTCGGCATGGCCTTCAACAACCAACTCGACCTCGAGTTGCTGTCGGAGCTCAACGACGTCGACATCAGCAAGATCGAAGTGATCACCAGCGACTACGACCCGGCGCCGCTGGTCAACGGCGAGGTCGACTCGCTGCTGTGCTGGCTCACCGACCTGCCGGTGGCCATGACGGTCCAGGGAATCGACAACACCACCATGCTGTTCGCCGACTTCGGCTACGCGGTGCACAGCCAGACCCTGATCTGCACCGAGGACTCGCTGGCCAACCGGCGCGACCAGGTGCTCGGGCTGCTCAAGGGCGACATCCTGGGCTGGCAGGAGTACCGGACCGACACCGACGCGGCCGCCCAGCTGACCGTCGACCTGTTCCCGGACGCCGGCTTCGACCTGGAAGCGCAGAAGCTGCAGGCATCCGAGCAGCTGAAGATCATGTTCAGCGCAGACACCGACGAGCACGGCTTCCTGTGGTTCACCGACGAGTCCGTCCAGGACAACATCCGCACCCTGGCCGCGCTCGGCGTGGACGTGACTGCAGACCTGTGGGACCGGTCCCTGCTGGAGGAGATCTACGCCGACGGCCCGGTCCTGACGTGACGGAGCGCAACCACGGTCTCAGCCGTCGAGAGTGATGGCCCGGCGGGGAGCGCCGGTAGACGTCGTCGGGGTCGGACGCACGTTCGCCCTCGGTGGCGGCGAGGTGGAGGCCCTTCGCGGGTTTGACCTGCATGTTCCCGCGGGCGGCTTCAGCGCGCTGATCGGGCCGTCGGGGTGCGGCAAGTCCACGGCGCTGCGCCTGGTGGCCGGGCTGGACCTGCCCGACGAGGGGACCATCGACATGGACGGAGCCTCCCCCGACCAGATGCGGCGGGGCCAGCGAATCGGCGTCGCCTTCCAGGACCCGTCGCTGCTGCCGTGGCGGACGGTCTCGACGAACATCCGCCTCGCGCTGGAGCTCGTGGGCCGGCGCCACGACACCGCAGCGGTCAGCGACCTGATCGAGCTGGTCGGTCTGCAGGGGTTCGAGAAGGCCCGGCCCGCGCAGCTCTCGGGGGGCATGCGCCAGCGTGTCGCCATCGCTCGCTCCCTGGTCACCGAGCCCGACCTGCTGCTGCTCGACGAGCCCTTCGGCGCCCTCGACGCCCTCACCCGCCAGCAGCTCAACGACGAGCTCCAGCGCATCTGGACGGCCCGCGGGACTACCACCATCCTGGTGACCCACTCGATCCCCGAAGCGGTGTACGTCGCCGACGACGTGCTGGTCATGTCGCCCCGACCGGGCCGGGTGGTGGCCCGCCACTCCATCGATTTCGAGCGGCCCCGAACCAGGGAGTTGCTTCTCGCCGACGAGTTCCACGCCAAGGTGGAGGCGGTCTCGGCCAGCCTGCACCGCTCCGAGGGGCAGGTCGTTCAGATCGAGGCAGACAACAGTTGATCGCCCCGGCCCGAGCTCGCAGCACGGCCAGGGCCGGCCAGGCCGCCAGCGGGATGGACCGGGTGCCGGCGCGGGTGCTCAGCGCGGCCGTAGGGATCCTCGTGCTCGCGCTGTGGGAGTTGCTGGCCCGAACGGTGTACGCGGGGTCGTACCGGCTGTCGCCGCCCACCGCGGTGGTGGTCGACTTCTTCGAGTACCGCGACCTCTACCTGCGCAACCTGTGGCACTCGACGAAGACTGCGGCTTGGGGCTTCCTCTGGGGGAATCTGGCGGCGATAGCGCTGGCGGGGGTGGCGTCGATCATTCCGGTGCTGCGCCGCAGCATCGGCGCGATAGCTCTGACCGTATTCTGCCTGCCCTTCATCGCAGTGGCTCCGATCCTGCGGCTGATCACCGGCCCGGGCAACGGCACGCCGATCACGCTGTCGGCGCTGGCCGTCTTCTTCACCACCTACGTGGCCGCCCTCCTCGGCCTCGACACCGCTCCGGGGAGCGCCCTCGACGTGGTCCGCTCCTTCGGCAGGGGCCGGTTCGCGGCATTCCGCCGGGTCAGGCTCAGAGCTTCGGTGCCGGCGATGATCGCCGGCCTGCAGATCGCGGCGCCGGCCGCCTTCCTGGGCGCGGTGGTGGGCGAGTTCACCGGGGCCCGCAGCGGCCTGGGGATACTCACGGTGAGGGCTCTGGGCGCCCTGAACACCGACCGCATCTGGGTGATCGCCGTGATGGCCACGGCCGTGGCCACGGGCGGGTACATGGTGATCGGCGCGCTGGGCCGGTGGCTGTGCCCGTGGGCGCCCGCGCTGGACGTGGGGGCCGTTCCGACCGCGCGCCAGGAGCCGGGCCTGCTCAACCGGCTCGCCGCCCTCCTGGCCCCGATCATCGTCGTGTTCGTCTTCTGGTACGCGTTCTTGTGGGTGTTCCAGATAAAGCCGTTCTTCGCCAAGACGCCCCTCGACGTGTGGGCGGAGCTGTTCACCAACGCCGACGCGGCCGAGACCCGGTCGTCGGTCTTCGGCGCGCTGGGGACCACGCTGTGGACCACTTCGCTGGGCTACGTCGCGGGGCTGATCGGCGCGGTGGTCACCGCGGTCGTGTTCATTCTCGTGCCCTGGCTGGAGCGGGCGCTGATGCCGATCGCGGTGGCGCTGCGGTCGATCCCCATCATCGTCACCACCCCGGTGATCATCCTGTTCGTCGGGCGCGGCCTGCTGACCACGACGGCGATCGTGGCGGTCATGTCGTTCTTCCCGACCCTGGTCAACTGCTACGCGGCCATGAGCCGAACCCCTGAGGGGATCCTCGACGTGCTCAAGTCCTACGACGCCGGATCTGCGGCCAATGTGCGCAACGCCTACCTTCCGACCGCGGTGCCGGCCCTGCTGGCCTCGGCCCGGATCGCGGTGCCGACGTCGCTGCTGGGCGCCACCGTGGCCGAATGGCTGGCTACCGGAGACGGGATCGGGGCGGTGATGGTGATCGCCTTCACCCGCAACGACTACAACGTGCTGTGGGTGTCGGTGGCAGTGCTGACGCTGGTGGCGGTGATCGGCTACTGGCTGGTGGCCGCGTTGGAGCTGCGCACCCTCGAGCGCGTGGCTCCGGGTGTGTCACGATGAACAACGCCGGCGCTTCCCGCTCGGTGCGCAGTAATCCGGCTACACCCTTGGATTCTGCACACGCAACGCGCGAGAGCGAGCCGGCCGGCCCGCCTGCTGGAACCCAGGCCGCGGTGATGGCCCGCTACGACGAACTGGCCGGGCTGCTCGGCGGGATGGACAGCCGCCCGCAAGCCGACCCGGACCTGTCGGCCGCAGCCGCGGCCGCTGTGGTGCACGAGGCACGGCTGCTGGACGCCGGCCGCTTCGAGGACTGGCTGGCCGGTTGGACCAGCGACGCCGTGCTGTGGGTCCCGCTCTCGGCGCCGACGCATCCCGGCACCGACCAATCGCTGCTTCTCGACGACCGTCGCCGGTTGGCCGAGCGCGTCGACTGGCGCCGCGAGCCCTCGGCCTGGGGCCAGCACCCGCCGTCGCGCACCACCCGAGTCGTCGGGAGCGTCGAGGCCTGGCCCGCACCCGGCAACGGCATCGTCACCCGGTCCACCCTGCTCGTCGACGAGTTCCGCCACGGCCGCCACCAGGCTCTCGCCGGCTACCAGATCCACGAACTGGTCGGCGACGGCCTGATGCGCCGCACCAAGATCCTCGTCGTGCCCGCGCTGGGCACCGGCGTCCGCAATCCGAGCTTCCTGCTATAGGGGTACCGCCGTGACCGCCATCGACTCCCATCTAACGCATGCCGAACTCGACCATCTCGTGCAGCCGCACCGGGTGCACCGCCGGATCTACACCGACCCGCAGATCTTCGACGTGGAGATGACCCGGGTGTTCGCGGCGTCGTGGTGCTATGTGGGCCATGAGAGCGAGATCCCCGAGCCGGGCGACTACCGCACCACCACGCTGGGGCGCCGGCCAGTCCTGATGACCCGGGACCGCGACGGCGCGGTGAACGTGCTGCTCAACCGCTGCACGCACCGCGGAACGGTGCTCGCCGTCGAGGCCGGCGGCTGCGCCAAGCGCTTCGTGTGCCCCTACCACGGCTGGACCTTCGCGCCCGACGGGCAGCTGGTGGCCATCCCGTTCCCGGCCGACCACCCCGTCGAGGACCGTTCCAGCCTGTCGCTGGGCCGGCTGGAGACAGCCAGCTACCGCGGGTTCGTGTTCGCAACCCTCAACGCCGAGCCCGAGCCGCTGGACTGCTGGCTCGGCGAGGCCCGCGAGGCCTTCGACGCCATCGTCGACCGCCATCCCGGCGGCGAGATCGCGGTCATGGGGTCGCCCCAGTTGCTGGAGTTCGTGGGCAACTGGAAGCTCTCCTGGGACAACGCGGCCGACGGCCTGCACGCCACCTTCGCCCACGAGTCCTACAACACGCTGGGCGAGATGGTGGACACCGAGACTGTCCTGGCCCGCGACCCGGGATCCACGCCGATGGTGTCCAAGGCGCTGCGCAACGGCCACATGGTGGTGGATCAGCGTCCGGGCATCCCGCAGGGGCCGTGGGCCACGATGCGCAAGGTGCCGTTCCGGGAGCCGATGGAGACGACGCTGGTCGACGCCGGCGATGCAGACTTGCTCGACCTGGCCACCGGGAGCATGGTGAACCTGTCACTGTTTCCGAACCTGCTGTTCGTCGGCAACCAGCTGCTGGTCATCGAGCCGGTGGCCGTGGACCGGACCAGGCTCCAGCTGTGGCTCACGTCCGCGCCGGGCGCGCCGGCCGAGATCGACCTGCTGCGCCTGCGGGTGGACGAGGACTTCGTCAACTTCGGCACGCCCGACGACCTGGACATGTTCGAGCGGGTCCAGCGGGGCCTGTCCATCCCGGAGATGGAGTGGATCGACATGAGCCGGGGCCTTCCCGACGATGTCGGCGCCGGTGACGACGCCACGATCCACGGCCCGATCACCTCGGAGGCGCCCCAGCGCCGTTACCTCGCCCACTACGCCAAGCTGATGACCAACCCGGCGCCGACCCGTGCCCGCTGACCTCGCCCCGGCGCCGACCGGCGAGCGGAGAGCCGGACCGGCCACCGCCCGCTGGGGCGGCGCCGCCGAGTCGCTCCCGGCCCTTGGCCGGCACCGGCCGGAGGCAAGGCCGGCCATGACCGTCCCGGAGGCCACCCGTGGCCGCTGAGCAGAGCCCTGGGGGGAGCGCCGAGCGCCGGGCCGTCTTCGAGGAGCGGGGCGCGGTGGTGGTGCCCGGGTTGCTCGACCCGAGCTGGTGCGAGCGGCTCCACGCCGCCATCGAGCGCTGCCAGACCAGCCCCAGCCAGTTCTACGGGGTGCTGTCGCCGCCGGGGGAGCTGAAGGTGGACAGCGACCTGTTCCGCTGGTTCGACGACCCCGACATCGCCGAGGCGACCCATTCGTCGCCGCTGCCCGCGCTGGGCGCGGAACTGTGCGGCGCCGACGCGGCCGTGCTGATCGAGGACCAGTGGTTCTGCTCGGAGCCGGGCGCGGTGTCTCGCAGCCCGTGGCACCAGGACCATCCCTACTACAACCTCGACCGGCCCTTCGCCACGATCTGGGTGACCCTCGACGACGTGACCGCCGACGCTGCGCTGCGAGTGGTGGAGGGCTCCCACGCCGCCGGCATCACCTACGCGCCGATCGAGTTCTCGTCCTCGACGACCACCATCGGCGGGGGCTCGGAACTGGAACCGGTGCCCGACGTGGACGCCGACCCCGAGCGGTTCCCGGTCACCACCTGGGATCTGCAGGCCGGAGACGCGGTGGCCATCGACTCCCGGATGCTGCACGCCACCGGCATACGCGAGGTGGCCGACCGGCCCTTCCGGCGGCTGTCGACCCGCTACGCCCACCCCGACACCCGCTACCTCGACCTGGGAGAGCAGGCCGCGGTGTTCTGGCGGATGCTCCCCCACGGCCTGAGCACCGGCGACCCGGTCGCCGGAGAGGTCTTCCCCCTGATCAAGCCCTGACCGCGCTGGGCGGCGCCCGTCTGTACGAGGACTCCCGGCGATAGTTCAGTCATTCTAGCCCGTGTTGGCATAACATATACTGGTATGTAGTCTATTGTGTGAGCCTCGCCGCCGGGCCTCAACGGCGCCGCCAACCACACCCGCACGCTGCGAGAACACCCCGCCGCGAGACCCGTCAACGAGGCTCCCGTGACAACAACCGCACCCACACCCGCCGTCGAGGCCACCTCCGACATGGCCCACACACCAGACCCCGCAACCCAGGCACTGCCAGCCCAGAACGCCGCGGCCGCGGCCAGGCCCACCCTGCGCGGCCAGATCGCCGAAAACCCGCTGCTGAGCTTCCTCGGCGGGCTCATCGTCATGCTGCTCACCGCCGCCGTCGCCAGCCCCCACATTCGCATCAACGACACCAACGACCGCCTCGACCGCATCGAAGACACCATGCACGCCGGATTCGCAGCCCTCAACAACAAGATCGACACCAAAATCGACGAACTCGACAACAAGATCGACACCAAATTCGCCGAACTCGACAACAAGATCGACCAGCTCGACGACAGGATCGACCGGATCGAACTGAAGCTGGCCGAGTTGATCACCGCGCTCCGGACGAGCGGCGTCATAGCCAGCGCGGCCCCCGGCTAGGGATTGAGATTCTCGATTGCGCCCGCTTGGCCAAGTGGCCACGCAACGCCCGAGGATCGGGCCTGCCGGCCGCTAGCCGGGGGCGGAGACGTGGACGAAGCGGGTGGTCTCGGCGCCGAGGTGTTGCCAGCGGTGGCGGGTGGCGGTCGAGTAGATCATGGTGTCGCCCGCGGCGAGGCGGTGGGTGACGATGCGGCCGTCGCCGTCGTCGAGGTCGACCGCGAACATGCCCTGGGTGACGTGGATCATCTCCCGGCCCTCCGAGGCGAAGAACCCGCCGAGCTGCGAGCCGGGCTCGACGACGTACTCGGCCGCGCTGAACGGCTCGTCCAGGCCGGTCAGCTGGCGGCGGAACGCGGTCTGGGGGGCGTCGGTGATGTCGTAGCGCGGGCCCTCCTCGCAGGGGGTCACGACCACGTCGGCCGACACCGGGCCGGCCAGCAGCCGCTCCGGGGTGGTCTCCAGCACCCTGGCGATGGCGAACAGCGACGTGAGGCTGGGGGCCGCGAAGCTGGTCTCCACCTGGCTGAGGAACGGAACCGAAAGGCCGGCCCGGGCGGCAACCTGGCTGAGGGTCAGGCCGAGCTGGTTGCGGCGGCTGCGCACCGCCTGTCCGAGCTCCTCCAGGGCGCGGCTGTCGTGGTCGCTGCGGGGCTGCGGCTGGGGCTGGGGCTGGGCGGAGGCGGCCATCGGTGCGACGCTACTGGCGGGAGCCCTCGGTCCCCGCCGATCACCCCTCCGCGGGGCCGGACCCGGCTGCGGTGCGGCCCGACTCGTGCTCGGGGAACAGCTCGGCGTAGGTGTCGCCCTCCTGATAGGGGTGCGCGGCCAGCTTCTCCTCGTCGACGTCCACGCCCAGGCCGGGGCCGGTCGGGGCGGTTATGTGCCCGCCGCCCAGGTCGGTGAGAGCCAGGCCGGGGTTGTGGCCGATGTCGGTGATCATCGGCTGGTGCGGGTCGATGTCGTACTCGCACAGCCGGACCCTCGCCGCGGTGGCCCAGTGCAGGTTGGCGGCCAGTCCCACCACCGTCGGCCCCCCGACGTGGGGGATGACCTCGATGGAGGACCGGGCCGCGATGCCGGCGATCTCCAGGCAGTTGAGGATCCCCCCGGTGAGCGAG
>JAPOQG010000179.1 GCA_026710865.1 Acidimicrobiaceae bacterium | reverse complement strand
GTCGGGCGCTGAGGGTTCACCGGGGAGATCGGTTCCAGTCGAGGCACCGATTCCTCGGCAGCATCCTGCGCCGCGGCTCCGTCGCCGCCGTCGTCTGCATCTTCCGGTCCCATCGGTCTCTCCCTTCCTGCACGGCCGAACCAGAGGGCCCTGAGGGGCTGAGCCTAACCCGCTTGAGCGAGCGGCGATCGTGGTTGTCCGGGGGCATCTGATCCGGATCCGAGGCGGGCTACCCGTTCCACCCGGCGCCGAGCCTGCTCCTGCCACGAGCCCCACCACGGCCACGCTGCGAGTGACAGGAACGCTCCCGCCGACAGCCTGGAACCGCTTCGGCACCAAGGTCCTGCCCAAGCTACATGCCTGCGACAGCCTCTCTGTGAGAGTGGAGTTGCAGGCCGACGCCAGCGGCAACCTGGCGGCCAGCCTCGAGACGGACCTCCGTCAGGCAGTAAGCGAACTGAATCTGAACGACCAGCTGCAAGTCGAGCGCAAGGAATCACCGGACAGCGAATAAGCCGCCGCCGCCCGTTCGTCGGGGTCTCAGATACATCACGTCCGACTCGGACGGCTCTTCCCGCTGCCTCGATCCGCACGCACAGCGGACTATCTGGCGCGCGCCAGCGTCGATGCGGCGGAGGTCTAGCAGCCGTCGAGTTGGATGAGGCCCTCTTGGGCATGGCGAGGGCCGGGTTGGTGGGACACGGGTGGTGTTTCGGCCAGCACTGCATCCCACCTGCGTCCATCGCTCGCTTCGGTGGCGGCACCTGTGTGGAGAGGGCATTCGCGGACAGGACCCGGCTCTACGTCTGTGCCGACGAGAAGCGGGTAGTTCCTGCCGGCCGCGATTGGGGTCAGCCCGGGAGTTCGGCCGCTAGCTGAGGGCCTGGTCGAGGTCGGCGAGGAGGTCGTCGATGGTCTCGATGCCGACCGACAGGCGGATCAAGCCGGGATCGACGGCCAGGGGAGAGTCGGCCACCGACAGGTGGGTCATGGTGGCCGGCTGCTCGATCAGGGACTCGACCGCGCCCAGCGACTCGGCCAGCAGGAACACCTTCGTCGAGCAGACCGCGGCAACCGCAGCGGCTTCACCGCCGCGCAGGATGAAGGAGACCATCCCGCCGAAATCCCGCATCTGGCGGGCCGCGACGCCGTGGCCCGGATGGTCCGGCAGCCCCGGATACAGCACCCGGTCCACCGCCGGGTGGCCGTCCAAGAACTCGGCCACGGCCCGGGCGTTGTTGCAGTGGCGGTCCATGCGAACGCCCAGGGTCTTGATGCCCCGAAGCAGCAGGTAGCAGTCGAACGGGCTGGGAACGGCTCCGGCCGCGTTCTGAACGAAGGCCAGCCGCTCGGCCAGCTCGTCCTCGTTGACAGCCACGAAGCCGCCGAGCACGTCGGAGTGGCCGCCCAGGTACTTGGTGCTGGAGTGGACCGCCACATCGGCGCCCAGAGCCAGCGGGTTCTGCAGGTACGGGGTGGCGAAGGTGTTGTCCACCACCACGGTGGCTCCCACAGCGTGGGCCGCGTCGGCCACCGCGCCGACATCAGCCACCGCCAGCATGGGATTGGTGGGCGTCTCCATCCACACCTGGCGGGTCTCGGGCCGCAGGGCGCCGGCCAGGGCGCCCGCGTCGGTCAGGTCCACCGCCGACCACTCGATGCCCCGTTCGCCGTAGATGCCGGCGATCAGCCGGAAGGTCCCGCCGTAGGCGTCGCTGCCGAGCACCACGTGGTCGCCGGGGTGCAGCAGGCCCACCAGGGCGTCCTCGGCGGCCATGCCGCTGGCGAACGCGAAGCCGTGGGCGGCGCCCTCGAGTCCGGCCACGGCGCGCTCCAGCGCGGCCCGGGTGGGGTTCGACGTGCGCGAGTACTCGTAGCCGCGGTGCTGTCCCGGCGCCGGCTGCACGAAAGTGGTGGCCAGATGGATGGGCACGGTGATCGCGCCGGTGGCCTCGTCGGGCTCTTGGCCCACATGGATGGCCCGGGTCTCGAATCCCCAGGTGCTCTCGCTCACAGCAGCTGTCCCTGCGAGAGCCGGTCGTCGGCGTTGGACGACAGGTAGCCGAGAACGTCGGTGCTGGACACCACCGCCCGGGGCCGGCCCCCGTCCAGCACCAGCAGCGCCGGCGACCTCTCCAGCTTGGCCACGGCCAGGGCCACCGGCTCGCCGATGCCGATCTGCTCGAGGGGCCTGCTCATCACACTCTCCACCGGCTGGCCCAGGAGGTCCCCGCTGAACGCCAGGGCCATGAGCTGCAGCTCGTGGACCGATCCCATCACCTCGGCCGCGGCCAGCGGCATCTCGCCCTTGGCCACCGGGAGCTGGCTCAGCCCGTTGTCGCGCATGCGGGTCACCGCCAGGCTCACCGGGTCGCCGGGATTGACGTACACGAGCGGCGGCAGCACGTCCTCCTTGGCGTCGAGCACGTCCTTGATGCAGGGATGCTCGCAGATGAGGAACCCGTGCGAGGCCATCCAGTCGTCGTCGAACACCTTCGACAGGTAGCCGCGCCCGGAGTCGGGCAGCAGCACCACCACCACGTCGTCGGGTCCGCAGTCTCGGGCCACCTCCGCAGCCGCGCACACCGCGGTGCCTCCCGAGCCGCCGATCAGGAGCCCCTCGCGGTGCGACACCAGCCGGGCCATGTCGAAGGAGGCCTGGTCGGACACGGGAATGACCCTGTCCACCACGTCGGGGTGATAGGTCTCGGGCCAGAAGTCCTCGCCGATGCCCTCCACCAGGTAGGGCCGTCCCGAGCCTCCGCTGAAGACCGAGCCCTCGGGGTCGGCCGCGATCACCTGCACCGAGGGGTTCTGCGCCTTGAGGTGGCGGCCCGCGCCGCTGAGAGTCCCGCCGGTGCCGGCGCCCGACACGAAGTGGGTGATGCGCCCGCCGGTCTGGCGCCAGAGTTCGGGCCCGGTGGTCTGCTCGTGGGCCCGCGGGTTGGCCTGGTTGAAGTACTGGTTGGGCTGGTAGGCGCCAGGCGTCTCGCCCATGAGCCGCTCGGCGGTGGAGTAGTAGGAGTCGGGGTCGTCGGGGGCCACCGCCACCGGGCACACCACCACCTCGGAGCCGTAGGCCCGAAGCAGCTGCACCTTCTCGCTGCTGACCTTGTCGGTCATCACGAAGATGCACCGGTAGCCCCGCTGGGCGGCCACCATGGCAAGGCCGACACCGGTATTGCCCGAGGTGGGTTCGATGATGGTGCCGCCGGGCTCGAGCAGCCCGTCGCGCTCGGCCGCGTCGATCATCGCGATGGCGGGGCGGTCCTTGACGCTGCCGCCCGGGTTGAGCATCTCCAGTTTGGCCACCAGCTCACAGCGGGCGTCGGGAACGGCGCGCCGCATCCTCACCAGCGGCGTCTTCCCCACGAGGTCGAGGACGGAGTCGGCGACCTCCACGCCCGGCAGGCTACCGGCCGAGGGCTGGAGCGCGAGTCCGCGATGTAGTGGACCAGCACAAGCACTTAATTCCAGTAAACTGCTCTAAACTAGAATAATGGTCCAGTATGGGCCGTCTAATTCCAGCAGACGGGAATTGCAGGCCTCTCGTCCGCATGCTGGCCGAGCAGCCGATCGTCACGATCAAGTACGCGTCGGCCAGGCTGGGCTCGACTCCCACCACCGTCGGCCGGCTCCTCGATCAGATGACCTCATTGGGGATGATCGCCGAGCTGACCGGCCGGCAGCGCTACCGCGTCTACAGGTATACGCCGTTCCTGGAAGTGCTCTCGGACGACCCCGAACCCGCCTAGCCGCGCGGGCTCTTGAGAAGCCGTGGAGCTAGCGGCCGGCGAGGCGCTCGACCACGGGGGCCATCTCCTCGGCGGAGCCGCCCATGAAGGAGATGTAGGAGACGCCCCAGCGCTCCCTCCAGCGTTGGATCGTGTCCACGCACTCGTCCACCGTTCCCACCAGGGCGTGGGGTGAGTTCAGGGCCTGCTCGGCGGTGATCCCGAAGGCCGGAGCCGCCGCGGCTGCGAGGCCGTTCGCGTCGTCGGTGATCACGGCCAGATGCACCCGGGTCTGGAGTTCGATGGCGTCGAAGCGGTCCCCGGCGGCCTCCCGCACCACGGCCAGCTTGGCGTCGGTGGCCTCCGCGGTGGCGGTGGGGCCGGCGTGCTCGTCGATGGCTCCCGAGTGAAGGCTGGGGTTGATCCCCACGATGTCGGCCCGGCGTCCGGCCAGGGCCAGCATCCTGTGGGCGCCGCCGGCCATGAGCAGCGGCGGGCGGGGCTTCTGCGCGGGCTCGGGGAGGATCTCGAGTCCCGAGATCCTGTAGTGGTCCCCCTCGAAGTCGAAGGGACCCTCGCTGAAGCACCTCTCCAGCACCGAGACCGCCTCGTCGAGCCGTTCGATGCGCACTCCGGGCCGGTCGAATCCGATGCCGGCCTGCTCGTAGTCCGAGGCCATCCATCCCGCGCCCATGCCGACCTCCAGCCGCCCGCCCGAGATCACGTCGAGAGAGGCGAACTCCTTGGCCAGCACGGCCGGATGGCGGTAGTCGTTGGCCAGCACCATCGTGCCCACCCGCAGCGATGAGGTGGCCAGCGCGACGGCTGTCAACGACACCAGCGGGCCGTGCCGGTCGTCGAAGTGGTCGGTCGCGACCACCGACGAGTACCCGGCGTCCTCGGCCCAGCGGGCCCGCCTGGCGATCTCGTCAGGATCGTCGAGCCCGTCGAGGCTGAAGCCGAAGCGGAACGGCCGGCTCATGACAGTTGCGCTCCAGCGTTGCGGAACATCCGCCGCACGCTACCGGTAGGTGTCGACGAGCGCTCCGGCGCTGTCGGACGCCCGCAGTAGGGTGGCCGGCGATGGCGGAGTCTGCGATTCTGGAGGGCCTCAACCCGGCCCAGTACGAGGCGGTCACCCACACGGGTGGGCCGCTTCTGGTGGTGGCCGGGGCCGGGTCGGGCAAGACCCGGGTGATCACTCGGCGCATCGCATACCTGATTGAGCAGCACGGCGTGTCGCCGTTCGAGATCCTGGCCATCACCTTCACCAACAAGGCCGCGGGCGAGATGCGAGAGCGGGTCGGTGCTCTCGTCGGGCCCGTGGTTGAGAGCATGTGGGTGTCGACGTTTCACAAGGCGTGCGTTCAGTTTCTGCGCCGGGACGCCGAGTATGTCGGCTACCCGAAGCGGTTCACCATCTACGACCAGAGCGACGCGGTGCGGCTGTGTGGGTACGTGATGCGCGACCTCAACATCGACCCCAAACGGTTCCCGGCTCGGTCGGTGCACGCGGCCATCTCCAACGCCAAGAACAACAACATCTCTGCGGCCGAGTTCGCCGCGAGCGCGACCGGACCACACGAGAAGAAGATCGGACGTGTGTTCGAGCTGTATCAGCAACGTCTGGTGACGGCAGCCGCCATGGACTTCGACGACCTACTGCAGCGAACTGTCGAACTCTTCAGATCCCATCCAGAAGTGCTGGGCCGCTGGAGGAACCGATTCAGGCACCTATTCGTCGATGAGTACCAGGACACCAACCCGGTGCAGAACGAGATGTGCCTTCGGTTGGCGCGAACTGGCGACGATGACCTAGCCGCTGAGGACGGCAGCGACACATCCGCGTCCAGCGACGGCGGCTTGCGCACGGTCACCGTGGTCGGTGACCCCAACCAGTCGATCTACGCCTTCCGCGGCGCCGACATCCGCAACATCCTTGAGTTCGAGCGGGCCTTCAGCGATGTGCGCATCGTGTTGTTGGACAAGAACTACCGCAGTCCCCGCGATTTCATCCTGAAAGCGGCTAACGATGTGATCAGCCATAATGAAAGCCGGTATCCGCTCGAACTCGAATCGGACCAGCGTGACGGCTTCAAGGTCGTGAAGTACCTTGCGAGCGACGAGGTTGACGAGGCCCGCTACGTCGCCAGCGAGGTCGTCAGGCGCCATGACGATGACCAGATGCGCTGGGACGAGATGGCGGTGTTCTACCGCACCAACGTTCAGTCCCGCGCCATTGAGGAGCAGTTGGTCGCTGCCAATGTTCCTTACGTGCTGGTGGGCGGCACCCGCTTCTACGACCGCCGCGAGATCCGCGACGCGATGGCGTATCTCAAGGTGGTTGCCAACCCTGCCGACGAGTTGAGCGCGAAACGTGCGCTTGCCGTTCCCAGGCGTGGGGTGGGGGACAGATCTGTCGAGAAGATCGACGGGCTTGCTTCGGAGTTGGGCGTCAACTTCTTCGAGGCGCTGAGCTTGTGTGATGACGCGGGCGTGACGGGGCGTGCGTCATCCGGGATCCGCGGTTTCGTTCAACTGATCGAGGACGTTAGGGACATGGAGGCGTCTCCTGCCGCGACCCTGCAGGAGTTGCTGGAGCGTTCCGGCTATCTCGACGAGTTGCGAGGTGAGGAGACGGTAGAAGCCGCCGGGCGCCTTGAGAACCTCGCAGAACTGGTCGGTTCGGCGGGTGAGCATGAGACCCTTGACGAGTTCCTGGAGGCTGTCGCGCTGGTTGCAGACACCGACGACATCGATGAGACAGCTCCGGCCGTGACGCTGATGACCGTGCATTCAGCCAAGGGTCTGGAATACCCCGACGTGTACATCGTTGGTCTTGAGGACGGCGTGTTTCCTCACTTCCGAGCGTTGAGCGAACCTGTGGAAATGGAGGAAGAGCGCCGTCTCGCCTATGTGGGGATCACACGGGCAATGACACGTCTCACGTTGGTCCACGCGACGAGCCGGTGGCTGCACGGAACCCGCCAGTACAACCGGCAGAGCACGTTTCTCAGAGAGATCCGCGAAGAGAACCTTGAGATGACTGTCAGCCCGCGGGTGCGGCAGAGCAGATACCGCGCCGGATTCGCATCAGGCTACGGCTCGTCGCAAACCTCCGACGGACGGTCGGCCGGGGTCGGTAACCGCACCGCTGGCGTGCAGCCGCAGGACAGCGGTAGGCGAGCCGTCGATCGGCGGTCGGACAACCAGGAGGAGATGGTGGAGCGGGCAATCGAGGCGGGTCGCCAGCCTCGGCCTTCACCCTCGGGCGCTGACCGCATCGGCCTGCGGGTGGGCGACGACGTGCGCCACGCCAAGTGGGGTGAGGGCGTGATCATCGACATTGCCGGCGCCGGGGACGAAGCCGAGGCCTCAGTGCGCTTCGGCAGCGTCGGCGAGAAGCGCCTGCTGCTGTCGTGGGCCCCCCTGGAGAAGATCTGAGCGGGCCGCCAGCCGCGTAAGAGCCGTCTCAGCTGTCGGACTGGGCGAGATGGGTGCGGATGTGGTTGCGGTTGATGCGCAGCGCCGGGTCGATCAGCTGGACCTCAGCGCTGATGGCGACCGGATGGTCGGGCTGGAGCGGAGCCAGCACGGCGTCGACGGTATCGATCAGCCGGTTCAGGAAACGCTGGACCATCTCAGGTTCCCGGCCGGGTCCGATGCGCGCTGTCAGGCAGACGAACCCGTAGGAAGGGTCGCCGTCGGCGATCCGGTAGTGGTCGCGGGGCACGGCTCGGGTGCGCAGCCCGTACAGGGCGGGGAGACCGTCGTCGAGGGCGGCGGCGTGCACCGCGGCCATCAGCGCGTCAGTGTCGGTGAGGTCGGCCAGATTGGCCGAGTACTCGATGATGATGTGAGGCATGGGCAGTCCCAAGAGTCGACGATTCCGCCGACCGGGGGTTGACGTGCGGAAGCTAACATGACCCTCTACTAGGTGCAGATGCGCCCGAGGGAGGGGCCTGATGCCGCTGGTCTATGCCGGAGTCTGCAGCCATGCCCCTGGCATCACCGGCCGGGCCGACCAGGCCGACCCCGAAGTCCTCGAGGCCTTCTACGCCGCCTTCGATCAGATGCGAGCGGCCGTCGAGGCCACCGAGCCCGACGCACTGATCGTCGTAGCGGCCGAGCACTTCGCCAACTTCTTCATGGACAACATGCCGAGCTTCGCCATCGGAATGGCCGACTACTACGACGGCCCCATAGAGGACTCGGCCTGGCTCGGCATCGACAAGTTCCGAGCCCCCGGCCACAGCGACCTGTCGTTGCGCCTGATCGCCGAGGTGATGCACACCGTCGACGTCGCGTACGCCGAGGAGTGGAAGTTCGACCACGGCATCGCCGTCCCCCTCCACTTCCTGACCCCCCGCTTCGACATGCCCATCGTCCCGACCAACATCAACTGCCAAGGACCGCCCCTGGCTCCCCTGCACCGCGCCCGAGCCTTCGGCCAGGCCCTGCGTCGAGCGGCCGACCTGGCTACCGAGCGCATCGCGCTGGTAGGCACCGGAGGGATATCGCACTGGCCGGCCACCCCCGACTCAGGCAAGATCAACGAGACCTGGGACCGGGAGTTCCTCGACCGGTGGTGCCGCAACGACGGCGACGCCCTCTGCGACTACGAGGACGGGAGCGTCTACGCCGACGCCGGCCAGGGCGGCTTCGAGATCCGCACCTTCGTCGCCGTCAGCGGGGCAGCAGCCGGCTCGACTGGGCAAGTGCACTTCTACGCGCCCATCCCGATCTTCTCCGT
>JAPOQG010000332.1 GCA_026710865.1 Acidimicrobiaceae bacterium | reverse complement strand
GCCCGGGTGGCCTCCTGGTCCTTGGTGACGTAGGCGTTGTGATGAAGCCTCTGGACGGCTGCTTGGCTCATGGTTCTCCTCTCAGCGACTGCAGATCCTGTGTCCGACATGCGGACAGTTTACCGGCATCCGTACGACGTGCTAGCGTGACCATGAGCGTAGTATCGCGTTCCAGGCCGGGTCGGGGAGCCGACGGCACGTTGTGCAGGCCTGTCAGCAAGCCAAGCAATCGTCAAGCAGACAAGGAGACGCCGTGAACAATCCGACCAGCCTGCTCCAGGGCCACAACCACATCACACTGAACGTGGGCGGCGCGCAGGAGGACTACGACTTCCACACCACGGTGCTGGGCCTCAAGAGCGTGAAGAAGACCCTGCTCTACGACGGCCAGGCGCCGATCTACCACCTGTACTACGGCAACGACGCCGGCGAGGAGAGCACGCTGGTGACCACGTTCCCGTTCCGCCACGCCGGGATCACCGCCACCAAGGGCAGCGGGCAGATCAGCGTCCTGACGCTGTCGGTGCCGGAGTCCTCGCTGGACTGGTGGCGCAACCGCCTCGAGGAGCACGGCTTCGAGGTGACGCCCGAAGAGCGCTTCGGCGAGAAGCGCCTCGCCTTCCAGCACCCCTGCGGGATCGACTACGAGCTGGTCGGTGTGGCCGACGACGAGCGCACTCCCGCCACCCACCCCGACGTCCCCGCCGAGTACGGCATCCGGGGCGTGCACAGCATCAGCTGCTCGGTGCGGGACATGGAGCTCACCGACCAGTTCATGCAGGTCGGCTGGGGGAGCCGCAAGGTCGAGGACGACGGCAACGCCACCCGCTACGAGATGGGCGACGGCGGCCCCGGCGCCATCGTGGACTACATCCTCGAGCCCAGCCGGGCCCCGGGCAGCTGGACCTTCGGCGAGGGCTACGTGCACCACTGCGCCTTCAGCGTCGACAGCCTCGACTCCCAGATGGCGGTGAAGCTGTTCCTCGAGGGCCTCGGCTACACCGACGTGTCCGACGTCAAGGACCGGGGATACTTCTACTCCATCTACGTGCGCACGCCGGGCGGCCCGCTGTTCGAGGCCACCTACACCAAGCCCGAGCACTTCGCCATCGACGAGCCGCGGGAGAGCCTGGGAGCGCAGATCATGATCTCGCCCCAGTTCGAGGACTCCCGCCAGGAGCTGCTGGCCCAGCTCGAGACCATCGAGTACTGAGCAGACTCAATCCTGAGGTCTGAAGCCTGCGGCTGAGCGCCCCGGTCGGAGCGCCCGGCCGCAGGCGGTCGCGCACCGCCAGAAAGGAGCACAAGTGTCCAACATCACGCCCGAGGAGCACCTGGACGAGGTCCTGTCGCGCTACGGCGACGCCCCCGACGGCAGGCTCGCCGAGATCATGAAGTGCGCCATCCGGCACATGCACGAGTTCGTCGTCGAGGTCGGCCTGACCCGCGAGGAGTGGTTCGCCGGCATGAAGGCCCTCGCCGACATGGGCCACATGTGCGACGACAAGCGCCAGGAGTTCATCCTGCTGTCGGACACCCTCGGCGTGTCGATGCTGGTGGAGATGATCAACCAGATGGGGGCCGAGGGGACCACCGAGCCCACCGTCTTCGGCCCGTTCCACGTGGAGGGCGCCACGCCGCGGGCGATGGGCGACTCGATCGTGGTCGACCCCATGGAAGCCGACGAGCCGCTGACGGTGTCGGGCGAGGTCCGTTCGCTGGAGGGCGGGCCGATCGAGGGAGCCACGCTCGACGTCTGGCAGGCGGCCAGCAACGGGTTCTACGACGTGCAGGACACCGGTCAGACCCCGCTGAACATGCGGGGGATATTCACCACCGGCGCTGACGGCCGCTACGAGGTGAGGACGGTGCGGCCCGTGTCGTACCCGGTCCCTGACGACGGTCCCGCCGGGGCGCTGCTGAAGGCGACGGGCCGCCACAACTGGCGCCCCGCGCACGTGCACTTCGTTGTGTCGGCGCCCGGCCACAAGACGGTGATCACCCACCTGTTCGACAGCGGGAGCGACTTCCTCGACAGCGACGTCGTGTTCGGCGTGCGCGACTCGCTGATCGTCGACATGTCGGAGGGGCGCTGCGACTACGACTTCGTG
>JAPOQG010000275.1 GCA_026710865.1 Acidimicrobiaceae bacterium | reverse complement strand
GACCCGGGCCCGGACAGCGACCCGAGCCTGGACAGCGACCCGGGCCCGGACAAGGACCCGAGCCTGGACAGCGACCCGGGCCTGGACAAGGACCGCGGCGACTCGGAGCAGCCCCCTTGGAGCAAGGGACGCTACGGCACCGCCATCGGACGGGCGGT
The DNA here is from genome assembly GCA_026710865.1 of Acidimicrobiaceae bacterium. Lineage (GTDB taxonomy): Bacteria > Actinomycetota > Acidimicrobiia > Acidimicrobiales > Aldehydirespiratoraceae > Aldehydirespirator. The sequence goes on along the minus strand of JAPOQG010000275.1, from coordinate 10,349 downwards.
GCACGGCGTGCTCCAAGACATCGACCTGGCCACCGGCCGAGGCCTCGAAGCCCTATCGGATCGGCAGGCTGCGGCCGAGGGAGTGAGCGGCCGATCCCGGACGGTGGCCGGCTTGGCCCGGTCCGCGCTCGACACCGGCGTCGCCCGCGAGGCTGCCGGCTCCCAGCACTGGCGGGAGTTGTTCGTGGCCGCGCCGTTCGGGGACCGTCTGGTCGAGGGGTATGTGGATCTCGTCTACCGCAGTCCCGGGGGGCTGGTGGTGGTGGACTGGAAGACCGACGCCGTCGCGGGCGATGATGGCGTCGACGCCAAGCTGGCCCGCTACCGCCTGCAGGGCGCGGCCTACGCGGCGGCGCTGGAAGCGGTGACCGGCGAGCGGGTCGCCCGCATGGTGTTCGTGTTCCTCGACCGTGACGGTGCCGTCGAGGCCGAACTCCCCGACCTGCCTGCCGCGGTGCAGGACGCTCGGGCCGCCGTGGCCGGACTCAGCGGCTGAGTCGCTCGCTCAGTTCGGCCACGAGACGCTGCACGGCTGCGGCCACCCCCTCGCGCTCGGGCTCGTCGAGATCGCCGATCTGGGTGTCGAAGGCGTCGAGCACCAGGTCCAGCGTGTCGCGGGCCAGCGTCAGGCCCGCAGGCGTCAACTCCAGGAGGCTGCGACGGCCGTCGTCGGGGTCGGCCACCCTGCGCACCAGTCCCCGGCCGACGAGGCGCTGCATCGTCTTGGTGGCCCCGCCGGACGTCTGCACTATCCGCTGGGCCAACTCGCCCGCGCTCATGCGGTGCGGCGGGCCGGCCAGCCATAGCGCGCTGAGGGCGAAGTAGCTGGAGGTGTCGAGCTCGTGTACGGCGACCGTCTCCGATATCCACGCCTCGAGCTGGCGCCCGGCCAACAGCGTCAGCACGAGCACGTCGAAGGTGTGGCGATGCCGCTCGCCCAGGTAGGGGGCGAGCAACGCGAGCACTTCGTCATCGATCGGAGACGGCCTAGCGTTCCTCGCGCCCGGCCTGTCGTCCCCCATCGCGTTCACCGACCGCCTAGTTCTCGGAGGCCGGCGGGTCGGGGTCGCCGGGCCGCATCCGCCCGGTGAACAGGACGGCCACCCGCTCGCCGCCTGACACGCCCGGCGTCCCGGTTCCATCGCTCGCGGCGTTCAGGGCCAGCAGACCGCCGAGGCCCGACGCACCGGTGGGACACACGTCGATGCCCGTGTGCCGGTGGGCGAGGCGGTGGGCCCGCCGGAAATCGTTCTCGGTGGCGACGAGGGGCCATCCCCCCGACGCCAGCATTGCTTCGACGATGTCGATCCAGTCGTAGGTGATGTCGTCGAGGATTCCTGACGCGTACGACACCGGCTCCTGCTCCCACGCCCGCATGTAGTGCTCGGGATCGTAGCGCAGCCGATCGACCGACTCCTGCAGCCGACCGTCGCTCATGGGATCCATCTCGGCGGCGATCCTGGCGCGAAGCCGGTTGTCCATGGTTCCCTGAGGGGCTGCCTGCGCGGCGACGATGCGGTCGAGGAAGTAGTTGCGGTCACGGCTGCCCCCGGCGCGCTCCTGGGTGCGCAGCTCGAGCGCCAGCGTGTCCCACGCCCGCACCAGGGGATGGTTGCCCTCCGGCTGCACGGCGTGGACCCTGGGCAGGCGGGCCAGATCTCCCCGCTCCGCCGCATCGGCCAGCCCGGTGACGACCGCGGTGGCCAGCGCACCTCCGCCGACCTGGACGAACAGGCGGTCGAGGCGAGCGGGCCGGCCGCCGTCGTGCCCGACGAGGGCGTCGACCATCTCCCAGGCCAGCGTCCTGCCGCCGTCGATGGTTGCCGGGGTCTCAGTCCCCTGGCATGAGAACGGCACCGCTCCGGCCCGGATGGCGGCCAGCATGGCATGGTGGGCGGGGTCGCCGGGCACGCCCGGCTCGCGCTCGCAGCGCACTACCCGCCCGCCGAGTTCCGTGATGCGGGACACGACCGCTTCGTTGGCCCAGGTCGGCACGAACACGTCGATTCGCCGGCCGACAGCCCGGGCCACAACTGCGGCGGCCAGCGCCGCGTTGCCGCAGCTGGCGATGGCGTACGGGGGCGCTCCTGGCCCGGCGTCCGCGCCCTCCAGCCGGTGGGTCAGGGCGACGCCGAACAGGTGGCGGGCCTTGTGCGAGCCCGACACATTGCCGGTCTCGTCCTTGACCCACAGCTCGGAGTCGCCGATCCCGACGGCGTCAGCCAGCTCCGGGGCCGGACCGAACGGGGTCGGCTCGAAGCCGTGGCCCTCCACTCCGATCACGGCCGCATCGAGATCGCGGATGGCCGCTCGCACCGCCGATGCCGGAGGATCTCCCGTCTCGGTGAGCCGGTACGCCTCCAGCCGCTCCGCGTGATCCTCGAACGTCGACGCCACTGCCTTCCCTCTCCCTGCCCGCTCGGCCTCTGGCTCTCAGTCGTCGTCGCGGGCGCCGGTGCGGCCGTTGAACTCGACGATCTGGGTGTCCCAGTCGTCGACGAAGTGGCGCATGCCGTCCCAGAAGCCCTGGTGGCGGCGGGCCACGAAGTCCTCGAAGGCGGTGCCCTGCTGCTCAACCCAGGTGAAGTAGCCCAGGTTGAAGATCCGGCGCCGCTCCGCGTCCGAGCAGGCCAGGTGGCGGACCTCGCCGCCCGCGCCGTCGATCAGCCCCCGCCCGAAGGCCGCGGCCGCGGCCATGTCGTCGTAGCCGCCCCGGTGGTGGCGGCCGATGTAGGCCTCCCGTTCGGCGTCGTAGAGCTCGGAGCCGTCGGTGGCCACGGTGACGATCACGTCGTCGCGGCCCATGTCGTGGGCCTCGGCCACCGCGATGGCGGCCAAGGCGTTGCATGAGGACGAGTAGCCCATGTGGGTGAGCAGCCCCACCGTGGCGGCGTCGACGCCGGCCCGGTCGACCAGGTGGTCCCGGCCCGCCGGCGTGTTGAACAGCACGTCGAGCGAGTCGGTGCACACGTCGCTGACCGCCACGATGTCGTCGGTGTTCATCACGTTGTGGATCAGCGGGACGTGCTTGTCGCCTATGCCCTGGATGTTGTGCTCGCCGTAGCCGTTCTCCAGCAGGGTGGGGCACTCCAGCGCCTCGGCGGCCACGATCCGGCAGCTGTGGTGGTCCTTGAGGTAGTCGCCCGCGCCCAGGGTGCCGGCCGAGCCCGACGCCGACACGAAGGCGGCCAGCCGGGAGCCCGGCCGGTCGGCGGCCACATGCTCGTAGAGCCGCTCCAGGGCGGGTCCGGTGACGCTGTAGTGGCCCAGATGGTTGGAGAACTCCGAGAACTGGTTGACGATCACGTTGCCGGGGTCGAGGGCCATCTCGTTGCAGGCGTCGTAGATCTCCTTCACGTTGGACTCGGTGCCGGGCGTGCGCACGATGTCGTTGGCCGGGTCGAGCGTCCACTGCTCGAGCCAGTCGAAACGGGCCTTGCTCATGCCCGCGGGCAGCACGGCCACGCCCCGGCAGTCCATGATCCGGCTGATGGCCACACCGCCGCGTGCGTAGTTGCCGGTGGAGGGCCACACCGCCCGGTGCCGTGTCGGGTCGAACTGGCCGGTGACCAGCCGCGGAGCCAGGCAGGCGTAGGCGGCCAGCACCTTGTGGGCCCGGATCATCGGGAAGCGGTTGCCCAGGGCCAGCACTATGCGGGCGTCCACCCCGGTCATCTCCGGGGGCAGCTCCACATAGTCGGGCACGGCGTGCGGACCGCTGCCGTCGAGGCGTCCGAACCAGTGGACCCGGAACAGGTTGGCCGCGTCGGGCTCGTTGCGGTCCACGCCGGCCAGCGCGGCCAGTCGGGCTTCGGGGATCGTGGACGGGTCGCGCAGCTCGGCGAAGGTCGGCAGGGCTATGCGGCGGGACCGGAAACGCTCGACGGTGTTGGCGTAGGCGTCGCGGTCGACGACCTCGGCGGTGAGGCCGAGAGAGCGGTGCGCCCTCCAGACCTCGGCGTCGGAGATGGTGCTGGCGTCTGTCATGCCCCAAGTATCACGCCCAGATCGCCCGACCGGACCCCTTGGGCGCCACAACCCCCCAGCCGGGCCGCCGGCCATCCTCAGATGGCGCGGTCGTGGCCGGCCCAGTAGGGGTCGCGCAGCTTGCGCTTGTAGAGCTTGCCGTTGGGGTCGCGGGGAATCTCGTCGATGTAGTCGACGGAGCGGGGCAGCTTCTGGCGCCCCAAGCGCTCCCGCAGCCACTCTCCGATGGCCTCGGTGGTCTCGTCGCCGGGCTCCCAGCCCTCGCGCACCTCCACCACCGCCTTGATCTCCTCGCCGGTGTCGGGGTTGGGCACGCCGAACACGGCCGCGTCGCCGACCGCGGGATGCTGCACCAGCTCGCCCTCGATCTCCGCGGGATAGATGTTCACCCCGCCGACGATGATCATGTCGTTGGCCCGGTCGTTGAGGAACAGGTAGCCGCCGGAGTCGAGATAGCCGACGTCGCCCACGGTGAAGAAGTCCCGCAGCCGGCTGGCCGCGGTCTTGGCCTCGTCGCCCTTGTACTCGAACACCGTCCCCGGCATCTTCATGTACACCGTGCCCGACTCCCCCGGCGGCACGTCGTTGCCGTCGGAGTCGACCACGATCACCTCGCACCCGGGCCAGGCCTTCCCCACCGTGCCGGGCCGCTGGAGCCATTCGGCGGCCGAGACCGACGTGCCGCCGCCCTCGGTGGCCGCGTAGTACTCCCAGATGGAGTCTCCCCACCACTCGATCATGCGCCGCTTGGTCTCCACCGGGCACGGCGCAGCCGCGTGCACCATGGCCCGCAGCGACGACACGTCGTAGCGGGATCGCACCTCGTCGGGCAGGTGCAGCAGCCGGTTGAACATGGTGGGCACCATGTGCGAGCTGGTCACCCGGTAGCGCTCGATGCGCTCCAGGACGCCCTCGGCGCTCCAGCGGTCCATCAGCACCACGGTGTGGCCCAGATGCAGCGACATCGTCGTCCAGTTGTTGACCGCGGTGTGGTACAGCGGCGCCTGGGTGATCTGCACGTTGCCGTCATGGGGCTTGGACCCGAAGAGCATCAGCAGCATGCCCGCCGTCGATGCGGCCTCGTCCGGGGGGCGGGGGTCCAGCGCCCGCCGCACCCCCTTGGGCCGCCCGGTGGTGCCGGAGGTGTAGAACATGAACGAGCCGGTGGCGAGATGCTCGGGGTCGGGCCGCTCGCCGCTCTGGGGGGCGATCAAGTCCTCGAAGGGGCGGAACCCCGGCACGGGCCCGCCCACGCAGAACCGGTTGGCCTCGGGGGTCACGCAGCCCTCGAGGGCCTTTCGGGCCTCGTCACCGAAGCGCTCGTGCACGATGAACGCCTTGGTCTCGGCGTCGTTGACGATGTAGCTGATCTCCGCGCCGACGAAATGCCAGTTGACGGCGGTCACGTACAGCCCGCTCTGGTAGGCGGCCAGGCACACCGCGAGCTGCTCGACGCAGTTGGGCAGCACGGTGGTCACCTGATCGCCCTTGGCGAGCCCGGCCGCTCGCAGGCCCTTCGAGATCCGGTTGGTGAGCGCAGCCAGCTCCGCGTACGTCAGCTGGTTGTGCTCGGGGTCGATGACGGCCGGGAAGTCACCGTCGGCCTCCGCGATGGCCCACAGTCCCACAACGTCAGTGTTTGCCATGGCCGGAAGTCTGCCAGCCGCGCTCGTCGGCGCGTTGGCGCGAGCCGTGGCGACCTGCCGGCCGGATAGTTTGTCGGCGTGGCCGATGAGCGTCCCATCGAGGAGCAGGTCCACCTGGCCTACCGCGATCAGGTGGCGTGGATCACCATCGACCGGCCCGACGTCGCCAACGCGTTGAACCCACCTTGCCGTGACCGGGTACGCGACATCCTCAACGGGCTCAACACCAGCCACCGGGCCCGGGCCGCGGTGATCACCGGCGCCGGCGACCGGTTCTTCTGCACGGGCGCCGACCTGCGCCACTCCTACCGCGACCCCGACCGCTCGACCGACGTGCCCGACCGGATCGTGGGCGACCCCCGCCGGATGATGCTCGACGGCCAGCACTCGCTGTTCGCGGCGCTGCTCGACTGCGACGTGCCGGTGCTGGCCGCAGTGAACGGCACCGCGGCCGGGATGGGTGCCCATCTGGCCCTGGCCTGCGACCTGGTGATCGCCGGAGACGGGGCCAAGTTCGTGGAGGTGTTCGCTCGCCGCGGTCTGGTGCCCGATGCGTTGGGCGCGTGGCTGCTGCCCCGCATCATCGGCGTGCGCCGCACCATGGAGCTGTTCCTGCTGGCCGAGGACGTCACCGCTGAGCGGGCCCACGAGTACGGCCTGGTGAACCGGGTCGTGCCCCATGACGAGGTGCGCACGGCCGCCGCGGAGTGGGCTGAGCGCCTGGCCGGTGGCCCCAGCCGGTCGTTCGCGCTGACCAAGTGGCTGGTCAACCGCAGCCTGGACGCCGACCGGGCCACCATGGCCCACGACGAGGCCGTGGCGGTGGAACTCAACACGGCCACACACGACGCCGCCGAGGGTGTGGCCGCCTTCGGTGAGCGCCGCCCCCCCGAGTGGAAGGGCTACTGAGCTTGGAAGTACTGGACGCGAGCAGCCAGGCGGCGGCCGTCAGGACAAGAAAGTCGACTCTGCGGTTGCCGGCAGTTCAAGGGCTGTCTCGGCTCTGCGCAGTGCGGCGGGGGTAGCTCCGTCACCTCCGGCCTCCATCCTCGCCAGCATGGACCGGCTGACTGACATTCTGGACGCCAACTCCCCCTGGCTGAGACCCGCCGCCTCGCGGCCGGCGCGGATCTCTTCGCCTATCTGGAGGGCCAGACGCGCCACGGCCAGTGCCTCTTCATGCTCCCCGCGTTCGGCCTCGGTCATCGACGCCAGACGGCGCCGCACGGTCTCCTCGAACTGTCTGGGTGCCGTCATCCCTCCTCCTCCCCGTCGGCGGGCCAGCCCGCGGCGACGATCAACGCCAAGGCGCGCCGCGCACGCCGTATCTGCACGCGTTCAGTCTGCCGCTGCTTGCGAAACACTGTCAACAGCATGATCCGCCGGCCGTCGCCAAAGCAGTAGGTGATCCGCCAAGCGCGCCGATCCAGGTTGAAGCGAAGCTCAAGAAGGCCACCTCCCAGCGACCGTGAGTGCGGCAGTCGCAGTCGGCTGCCTCGCTCTTGCAACAGTTCAACACGCGACCGGACAACAGCCAACTCCCTGGCCGACAACGATCCGACCCAGTCATCGATCTCTGGAGACTCCTCTACACTCCACACTGTATCTTTATATAGAGTTTCAAATGTTTCTACACATTATTGCAGCGCCAGCAATTCGCCCACATCCGCTATTGCAGTCAGGTCGCTGCGACCTCATCCCGAGAACCTGCCCCAAGCGACTTGACACCATGACCGGGAGACCGCCGGACGATGCGGGTCTAGGACAACGCGACCGGGAGGCTGGCCAGGCCTCTGAGGGTTAGGCGACGCTTCCAGGGTGGGTTGTCGACGAGCGGGGTCCATGTGTTGAAGCGGTCAAGCAGCGCCTCGAGGACGACTTGGCCCTCCAGGCGGGCCAGGGCCGCTCCCAGGCAGTAGTGGATGCCCGATCCGAAGGAGAGCATCGGCACCTCGGCGCGGCCCACGTCGAAGCGGTCCGGGTCCTGCACGGCCGCCGGGTCGCGGTTGGCTGCTCCCAGCAGAGTGAGCACTCCATGGCCGGCTGGGATGGCATGTCCACCGATCTCGACGTCGGCGCGCACGTAGCGGCCGTCGATCTGCACGGGCGGCTCGAAGCGCAGCACCTCGTCCACCGCAGTGGGCACCAGCGAGCGGTCGGCCCGCAGCCTGGCCAGCTGGTCGGGGTGGCGCATCAGGGTGTGGACGATGTTGCCGATCAGGTTCATCGTGGTCTCGAAGCCGGCGGCGTAGATGAGCGACACGGTGGTGACCACCTCCGGCTGGGTGAGGCGGTCCTCCCCGTCGCTGGCCGCGATCAGCCCCGACAGCAGGTCATCGGCCGGCTCGGCCCTCCGGCGGTCGATCAGATCGTTGAGGTATCCGGTCATCTTCGCCCCCGACACCTCGGCCCGGTCCGCCTCTCCGGGCTGCCGGTTCGGCTCGAGGGTGGCGGCGAGGTCCGACACGATCGGCCTCAGCCAGTCGCGGTCCGCGACCGGCACCCCGACCAGTTCGCTGATTACGTTGGCGGGCAGCGGGAACGCCAGCGCGTCGATCAGGTCGCACTCACCCGCCTCGGCCACGGGGTCGAGCAGCTCCTCGGTCATGGCCCGCACCGTCGGACGCAGGTGCTCGACCCGGCGGGGGGTGAACGCCCGACTCACCAGCGAGCGGATCCGGGTGTGGTCGGGCGGGTTGAGGAACAGCAGGGACCGGGGGCCGTCGCGCCGGGGCTGGCGCGACGACGCCAGCAGCGACGGCGCCTTCTCGCCGGCCTCGGGGCTGCCCAGCCGCTGGTCGCGCAGCGCGGTCCGGCAGTCCTCGAAGCGGGTCAGGACCCAGAAGTCCGAGAACCCGGTCTTGTGCACCGGCGCCGTCTCCCGCAGCTCCCGCAGCAGCGGGTACGGGTCGGCGATCACGTCCGGGTCGGTGACGATCCGGGACAGCAGCTCGTCGCTCATGGGGCGGCTCCCGGTTCATCGGCACCGTATTGGGTCAGGGCGCCGGCAATCTCGGCAGCCACGACGGCGTTGGACTCGGCCAGCGCGATGTTGGCCGGCACCACCGCCCCGCCGGTGACCTCGGCCAGGGCGGCCAGCACGACCGGTGTGATGTCGCCCCCCGAAACGCCGTCGAGGCGGGCTGCGGCCTCAGCGTCGGAGACCGCCTCCGCGACCGCGGCGGCATCGAGTTCCGCGTCGGGCGGGATCGGGTTGGCCACTAGGATCCCGCCGGGATGCCCAAGGTCTTTCGAGGCCCGGAGGGCGGCTGCGACCTGGTGCCCGTCGCGCACGACGCTGGACAGCTCCGGCCCCCCGTCGCGCACGTAGAAGGCCGGGAAGCGATCCGTGCGCCAGCCCAGAACGGCCACGCCCAGCGTCTCGAGCCGCTCGAAGGTCGCCGCCACGTCGAGGAACGCCTTGACCCCCGAAGAGACCACCACCACCCGGTGGCGGGCCATGGCCTCCAGGTCGGCGCTCACGTCGCCACTGCGGTCCGCGCCCCGATGGACCCCTCCGATGCCGCCGGTGGCGAACACCTCGATGCCGGCTGCGGCGGCCAGCGTCACCGTGGCCGACACGGTGGTCACCCCGATTGCGAGGCCGCCGGCCACTGCCGGGCCGAGGTCGCGGGCCCCGACCTTGACGGAGCCGTCGAACAGCCGCTCGGCCTGCGCGAAGTTCGCGCCGACGATTGCCTTGCCGTCGAGCACACCGCAAAGAGCGGGCACCGCACCGGAGGCCCGCACAGCAGCCTGCACCCGCCGGAAGCACTGGCGGTTCGCGGGCTCGGGCAGGCCCAGCGCCGAGAAGATCGTCGACTCCAGCGCCACCACCGGGATGCCCGAGGTGAGAGCGTCCCGTACCTCGGACCCGACGTTCAGTGCCTCGGCCACGCTGTGAGGGTAGGGCGAGTTGAGAGGCCGAGCGAGCAGGCGGGCGACACCGGTACATACGGGCGAGACCGTGGCCCGAGCGGCCCTCCGGTCGCAGCGAACAAGAGCGGGAAGCACCCCGCCCCGACGTAGCCGGCTTGCACCTACCCGCGCACGCTCGAAGGCTGCCGTCCTAGGATCGCGCCTGTGTCGGTCGAGACCTCACCTGACCAGCTTGTAGAGGACTTCAACACGGCCTTCGCTTCCCTGACTGCCCCGGGTGCGCTGTTCGGTTGGACCGTGCAGGAGGTCGACGGCGCGCCCGTGCGGGTCTACGACAACGCCATCGGCGACATGCGGGCTGTGTGGACCATGTCGGCGGCGCACGGCGAGAAGGACTACCTGGTGTACGGCGACGAGCGCTACAGCTACGCCGATGCCCACGCCCGGGTGCGGGCCCTGGCCCACCATCTCCGCACCGCTTATGGCGCCGGGCCGGGCACCCGGGTGGCGGTGTCGATGCGGAACTACCCGGAGTGGGTGCTGTCGCACTGGGCCGCCATCTCGGTAGGGGCCGCCGTGGTGGGCATGAACTCCTGGTGGACGAGACCGGAGATGGAGTTCGCGCTGGCGGACTCGGAGCCGGTTGCGCTGATCACCGACGGCGAGCGCTTGGACAGACTGGGATCGGCCCGCGGCGAGGTGCCGCTCATCGTCACCCGCCACGACGGCGAGATTCCCGGGTCGGCCCGACGGTGGGAGTCGGTCGCGGATCGGGCAGCCGCGCCGGACGGCCTCCCCGACGTGGAGATCGATCCCGATGACGACGCCCTGATCTTC
>JAPOQG010000251.1 GCA_026710865.1 Acidimicrobiaceae bacterium | reverse complement strand
GCCTCGCGGTACATGACCCGGGCGAAGTCCTCGATCTCGCTGGACACCTGCATGTCCGCTCGCAGGATCGAGAGCAGCTGGTCGCGGATGGGCGCGTCCTCGGGTACCGGCTCGAGGGTCTCGGTGATGCGTGTGAACCAGGCGAGCACCACCTCTCGGAAGACCTCGTGCTTGGATTCGAAGTAGTTGTAGATGGTGCCCTTGCCGAGGCCAGCCGCGAGCGAGATGTCGTCGACGCGGGCACCGTCGAGGCCTTTGGCCGCGAACTCGGCGGCCGCGGCTTCGAGCAGCCTGCGCCGATGCTCGGTTCGCGTCGCCTCAGTTACACGCGGCATGCCATTATTATGGGTGACGGCCCACTTTCAGGCAACGGCTCGGGCTGGAGCAGGTAGTCATGACCCAGTACTCGTTGATGGATATGCCCAGGTCGGTGGCCGACGCCGTGCACAACGCGGCCCGGGCCGAGGCCGCAGGACTTCACCGCTACATGGTGGCTCAAGTTGAGCGAGCCGACTGTGTGGCTGTGCTGGCGGTAGTCGCCGATCGGGTTCCGAGGATTGAGTTGGCCACCGCGGTCATGGCCATCCAGTCGACACTCCCGCAGTATGTCGCCCAGCAGGCCCGGACGCTCAACCAGATCAGCGGCGGCCGCTTCACGCTGGGTCTGGGCGTGAGTCACGAGCCGGTCGCTGTCGGGATGCTGGGACTGGAGTGGGACCGCCCATACCGCCACATGGTCGAGTACCTGGACGCGGTGCTGCCGCTGCTGGCCGACCAGCGGGTGGATGTCGACGGCTCGAAGGTGTCGCACCACACCGAGATCGATGTGCCCGGGCCCGCTCCGCGGGTGATGCTGGCCGCCATGGGGCCGCGGATGCTGGCACTGGCCGGCGACCGCACGGAGGGTACCGTTCTGGCCTTCACGGGGCCGCGCACGATCGAGAGCCACGTTCGCCCGACCATCGGCGCGGACGCCATGGTGTCGGCCGCGGTCATGGTGTGTGTCACCGCCGACGTGGAGGATGCCAGGAGCAGGATTCGAGAAGAACTGGCGATCTACCCCACTCTGCCGTCCTATCGGGCAATGGTCGAGCGTGAGGGCGTCGCCGACATGATGGACCTGGTGGCGGTGGGCCAGCCGGACGAGGTGAGGGCCGAATTGGCCCGTTACGCAGCCGCTGGCGCGGACGAGATCGGGATCGAGATTCTCGGCACGCCGGAGGAGGCCGAGCAGGCCTGGAAGATGGTCGAGGAGGGTCTGGACTAGTTGTCGGGCCCCGCTCGGTGGCCCCGAGGCCCGGCACCCCTTCCTCAGTCGGCGGCGCGGCACTCGGCCAGCAGGCAGAGAATCTCGTACATGAGGGTGGCCCCCACGAGGGCGGTGTTGCCGGAGGGATCGAAGGGCGGGGCTACCTCCACCACGTCGCCGCCGATCAGGTTCAGGTGCCGGAAGCAGCGCAGCAGCGACAGGGCCTCCCGGGTGGTGATGCCGCCCACCTCGGGCGTGCCGGTGCCGGGCGCGTACACCGGGTCGAGGCCGTCCACGTCGAAGCTGATGTAGGTGGGGCCGTCGCCCACGATGCGCTTGGCCTCGGTGGCCACACCCTGCACGCCCAGGTCCTCGAACTCCTCGATGAACATCACCCGCATCCCCGAGTTCTGGGAGAACTCCCAGCCGTCGCCCCAGTTCTGGGCGCCCCGGATGCCGATCTGGATGCAGCGGGCCGGATCGATCAACCCGTCCTCGGCCGCTAGGCGGAACGGTGCGCCGTGATGGAACTTCTCGCCCCGGAACGGCCCCCACGTGTCGGTGTGGGCGTCGATGTGGATCATCCCTATCGGAGCTTCCGGGCTGGCCAGCGCCCGGAAGATCGGGTAGGTGATTGAGTGGTCGCCCCCGGCGGCCAGCGGCAGCGCCCCGGCAGCGATGATGCGGCGTGCGAACGCTTCGATGTCGTCGGTGGCCGCGGCGTTGTCGAACACCCGCGAGAAGCGCACATCGCCTACATCGGCCACGCGGGCCAAGTCGAAGGGGTTGACTCCCGTGGCATGGTTGATGGCCCGCATCAGCGACGACTGGTTGCGGATCTCCCGGGGCCCGTGGCGGGCACCGGGCCGGTTGGTCACCCCACCGTCGAAGGGCACGCCGAACATGGCGATATCCACGCCCTCAAGGTCGGGGAGGTAGGGGGCCCGCATGAAGGTGGCGATCTCGGAGTACCGGGGCTCGTAGAGAGGGTCGTCTCCGACGTCGATGCCCCGCTTCGCCATGGTCTGAGGCTAGGTCGCCGCCCCACCCCGGGTCTGCATCCGGTAGGCGACCAGATCGTCGGTGTCGAGGGGCCCGGGGGCGTAGTGGCAGGCGGGCTCGTCTCCCAGCTCGAAGATCATGGTGCCGACGCTCATCTGGACCCCGCCACCGGCCCGGCTCTGGCACACCGGCCCGCCCGCATACATCGCAGCCAGGTCCTCGAGCGTCGAGTCGGGTCGCACCCGCTCGTCGAGCTGGCGCAGCCGGGCCACGGAGTGATCGAAACGCACGTAGGGGTGAATGGGCTCCTGGACCAGAGCGTGATTGGTGTGCAGCGCCCGGTCGCCGTCTGCCGACACCGCCAGCGCTTCCGAGGAGACTTCCACCGCCACTGAACGGTCGCGGGAGCCGATCACGAAGCTGTTTCCGCTGGCGATGGGCACCCGGTCCAGCAGCGCCAGCGCCTCATCCACTGTCGTACAGCGCAGCAGCATCGGAACCAGCAGCCCCGAAGCGACGCCGGAGGTGCTGTGGGGCAGCTGGCTCAGTGTTGTGATGCCCACAGCCAGCCCGGCGCTGTTGATCCCGTTGAGCGCCAGCAGGCCGGCCAACGACGGGACCAGGATCTCAAGCCCGGACTGGTCGAGGTAGCGCAGCATCACTTGCGCGCCGTCGCAGTGGTAGTCGAGGTCCTGGGTCTGGGCGACGATGCCTCGGTCCTGGTGGTTGATGGCCAGCGCGCTGCAGCGCTCGCGCCCGTCGACCGCGTGGCTGGGGCCGCGGGCCTCGCGGTCGTCGAGATACCACCAGCACTCGTCAATGAGCTGCCACGCGAACATCGTCTCGAAGTCCTGGCCGGCCCCCTCGGCGATGCCGGTCACCTCCGCCATGAGATTGGGGGCGTGGGTCTCGCCCGTCTCGCGCAGACCGGAGCTACGGGCGATCTCCGTCACGAATGCTTGCGGATCAGTGCGGGGAGCAAGATGCTCGAACCAGGCATCGATCGCGCCGGCGATCATGCCGCGCAGTTCCTCGCCATGCTGCCGGCCCCGCTCTCGCGGCGTGCCTGAGAGTGTGAGTTCAGGAATCATCGCAGGGTCAGTCTGCACGGAAGGGGCCGGTCAGGGGCGAACGAGAGGGCGAATTCACGGCCCCAGGGCGGCTCGGGGTCGAGCATCTGGTGGTCGAACCTGGTCACGAACCGCCCGATCGCTTCGGTCGCCTCCAGCAGGGCGAAATGGCTGCCAACACAGAACTTGGGGCCGGTCAGGAAAGGGAAGTAGGCCCGCCGGTTGAGGCGCAGTCGGCTGTGTTCGGTCCAGCGGTCGGGCAGGAACTTTGAGTGCCGCTCGAAGTGGCGTTCGTCGCGGTAGATCACGTACTCGGGTATCAGCACCTCCCAGCCTGCGGGCAGGGAGAAACCGCCGAGGTCGAAGTCGGCGACGATGGCTCTGTTGGTCACATGCACCGGCGGGTAGAGCCGCAGGGTCTCGTCGACGATGTGGCGCGGCTCGCAGTCGCGGGCTGCGGGGTTGCGGCCCAGCAGGTCGATGGCGAACGAGATCGTGTTGGTCACCGTCTCGTGGCCGGCCAGGATCAGCGTGACGGCCTCATCACGCACTCCGCCCAAGTCCAGCGGCGGGTCGGGCTCGCCTGCCGCAGCCAGCAGCACACCGATCATGTCATCGCCGGGTTTGGCGTAATCGCGGCTCGCGATCACGCCGTCGATGAAGGAGTGCAGGTCGGCGACGGCCGAGCTGAAGGACTCGGGCTCGTTGGCCAGATCGGCGTTGGCGGGATCGGACTCGGCCCAGGCGTGGATCTCCTCCACGGCCCGGTCGAT
>JAPOQG010000257.1 GCA_026710865.1 Acidimicrobiaceae bacterium | reverse complement strand
GAACGATCCGCTGAAGCTCACGGCCCTCCCGATCCGTCAAACGACGAACCCGCAATGGTTTGGACATACCCCAATCCCACCACCCACAAACCCTCAAGTGGTGGACGCGACCCCGACGAACGTTAGTTGACAGAGCACTAGTGACAACATCGCTTGCTTCATGTCCCACCCTCCATCTGGTCTTCCACGGTCTCTACGAACCCTGATGCGTCGCCGCTAATCCATTTGAGGTGCGCTTCGTTGCCGGACACCACCAGCGTGATGTAGGCACCCATCATGTTCTTGCCTGTGTCGATGGACGAAATCGCCTTGTAGCGGAAGAAGTTGATGTCATGGCCGGTGGCCTTCTTGGCGTAGAACACCACCCGCTTGTTGGTCGCGATGAGGATGCCCTTGCGCACGGAGTCGCCCCCGAGACGCTTGGTCTCGTAGGTGCCGCGCACCGAGCACAAGTCGGCCTCGTCGTCGTCCAGGTGCAGTCTGGCGAGCGCGAGCAGTTTCCCACCCGACCCGGCAGCAGACTTGACCGCCTCCTTTTTCGCCTTCTTGAATGCCTTTTGGTCGGCTAGCCGTTGGCGCAGTTCGGCTTGTTTGGCCTCGGTTCTCGCCTTGCGTGCCTCGGCTTTGGTCGGGGGGCGTTCTTGGGGTTGCGCGGACTGAGCGGGTTGCGCCCCGGGCTGGCTCGGTGGCGGTGGCGGTGGCGGCGCGTCGTAGGGGTCGTTACCCATCTCGCCCTCACTGCTGTACACGTGGTCGGTCCAGTTGTCGGCGCTGTCGCGCCATCGCAGCTTGTACCGGCCGGTGGGGTCGGGCTGCCACGAGCCCTCTGCGGTCTGGCCTTGTCCGGCGTCGTTCATAGTGGCGGCACCGTAGTTGCGGCTCCGATGAGGCGGCAAACGGCGCGCGTTGGCGGTCGCTAGGTCACCGGCGGCTACTTTCCTCCTCGCTGTCTGCCTCTCGGTCTTTGCTCTGCGGCCTGCCCCCAGCCCCCGTGCGGGTTGCCGGGGGCTGTCATCTGTCGGGTGGGGGCAGATGGCTTCTGCTTGCGCTCGTGCGGAGGCCGATGGGGGTGGGCTGTGGGCTGTTGGTGCGGCGCTCAGTGTCAGCCTGCGCCTGCGGCGCGGGCTAGGGGCAGAGGTTCGGAAACTGTGGGCTGGTCGGGCCGACGGTGGGCGTGGGTTACGGCCCCTGCTGACCCTTGCTGCGGTTCGGGGCGAACGGACGCTCCAACAGATGCTCGTCAAGGTGTCCCATCTCGGCAGCTTTCGCCATGGCCTGAGCGAGAAGACAGAAGTCCTCGGCCCTGAACCCTCGGGCAACCAACTTTTGGAACTGGCGCAGCGCTTCCATGACCTCATCGTCATCGGAGAACGCCACTACCACCTCGTTCAGAGCAACCCAGAACTCTCCTGGACCAGGGGTCGCTCCCTGAGTGATCATGTCGCGATTGCCCACGAGCCTGCGCAGCACATCTCGGCGCATACGCCGCCGCTCGGACAGGTCAGCGAGCTTCTGGGTGCGCTGAACGGCCCAATAGGTCACTACGGCACCGGACACGGCCAGCACTATTGCGGCCCAGAACTCCCACATCGCTCCACACCCTAGGCCCGCCCTTGGTGAGGCCTACTGCTGGAGTCTTCGTCCGATGGGTTGGGGTCGCTCTCGGGACGCGACTCGCATAGCTCAGCAAGCCACATGAACAGAGACTTCAGGCGCGTCCGCACAGAGACGATGCTATGAAGCCGCGGCCTTGGCCTCGCGCATGGGCTGGAGTCCCGCATCCGGTGGCCGTAACGCTTGTGTGCAGCACACCAAGCGGGGGCGACTTTGGACTGGTCTTGGGTTTCTGCTGCTTGTGGACGCCTTTCGGCGGTTCGCGCCGCTCCGGCCGCCACTTTCTGCCGCGGCGGGGTTCAAAGTTGGACAGACATGAGACGCGCAATGGACAGGCTCGCTTCAGGGCCGATAGACCACGAGGTCAAAGCGACTCACGAAGGCACCCCGCATGAGCCAGGCTCCCGTCCAGAGATTCGGCATCACGGTCCCGTTCATGGGACCCCTGCACGCCCAGCGCCCGCAGTTCGAGGAGCTAGCCGGCCTGGGCTACACCGACGTCTGGTCGGCTGAGGCGAACGGCTTCGACGGCTTCACCACCCTCGCCCTCGCGTCGGTGTGGGCGCCGGCGCTGCGGCTCGGCACGGCGGTCGTGCCCGCCTACACGCGCGGTCCGGCCCTCATGGCCCAGTCGGCTGCGTCGCTGGCCTCGGCCGCGCCGGGACGCTTCGTCCTCGGCATCGGCACATCATCGGAGGTCATCGTCGACCATTGGAACGCGGTCCCGTTCGATCGGCCCTACCAGCGGGTGAAAGACACGGTCCGCTTCCTGCGGGCCGCCCTGAGCGGGGAGAAGGTCACCGAGAACTACGACACCTTCTCGGTGCGGGGATTCCGGCTCGGGGTTCCCGTCGACGAGCCGGTTCCGATCTTCGTGGCCGCCCTGAGGGAGCGAATGCTGCGCCTCGCGGCCCGCGAGAGCGACGGTGCCATCATCAACTGGCTGTCGGCATCCGACGTGGCGAGGGTCTGCGGGATCGTCCGGGACGAGAGCCCGACGGCCGAGGTCGTGGCCCGCATCTTCGTGCTGCCCACCTCCGACCGGCAGGCGGCCCTGGCCACGGGACGGCGATTGCTGGCCGCATACATCAACGTGCCGGTCTACCGGGCCTTCCACGCCTGGCTCGGACGCACCGACGCCCTCGGCGAGCACTGGGCCCAGTGGGACGCGGGCGACCGCCGGGGCTCCCTGGAGAAGATCCCCGAACAGGTGGTGGACGAACTGCTGGTCCATGGCTCGCCCGACGAGTGCCGCCGGCACATCGGGCGCTTCATCGACAACGGCGTCACCTGCCCCGCGCCCATGGTGCTGCCCGCCGAGGGGGTCGACGCCTTCGACGTGGTGAGGGCCTTGGGCCCCTCCGCGTCCTAGGAGCCCAGCAGGCGCCTCTGCATCCTGCGCATACCGTCCAGCCAGCGCTGGCGGTCACCGGCCCGGCGGGCCTCGTAGGTGGCCACCTCGGGGTGCGGCAGTATCAGGAACCGGTCCTGTCGCAGTGCCTCCAGGGTCACCGCGGCCACGTCCTCGGGCTCCATCAGCCCCAGGGCCCTCACCTGGTCCACGGCCACTGCGCCCTCGTTCTCGGTCATGGTCGTGCGCACACCCTGCGGGCAGAGGCACGAGACCCTCACGCCATCGTCACCGTGGGTGATCGCGATCCATTCGGCCAGGCCCACGGCAGCATGCTTGGTGACCGCGTAGGAGGCCGTTCCGAGGTTCGTCAGCAATCCCGCGGCCGAGGCGGTCACCAGCAGATGGCCCGATCCCCGCTCCACCCATCGGGGAACGAGATGGCGGCACGCGATCACGTGGGCCATCACGTTCACGTCCCAGACGCGGTTCCACTCGTCGTCGGGCCGCTCGACCCCACCGAGGTGGGAGATGCCCGCGTTGCCGCACCACAGCTCGATCGGACCCAGGCTCGACTCGACCTGCTCGATCAGCGCGACGACTGCGTCCTCGTCGGTGACGTCGATCCCGGCGGCGAACCCGGCCGCGAACCCGGCTCTGCCGTCCGGTCCGGCCTCCGTCGCGATCTCAGCCGCAACGGCCTCCGCTCCGGCCCCGTCGATGTCAGCCACCACCACCACGCCCCCGGCCTCGAGCGCGAGCGCCCTGGCCAGGGAGCGTCCGATTCCGCTGGCGGCACCGGTGACGACCGCGACCGCACCTTCGAGTTGCACAAAGCGATCCTAGTTTGGCCACCGGGTGAGGCCCCGGCGCAGCCAGCGTCGTCCGGGTCCCGGGTCTCAGCGCAGCAGCCGGCGCGCCAGAGCGCCGAGCCCGGTGCCGACCGCCATGCCCGCGGTCACGTCGCTGGCGTGATGGATGCGCACGTGAATCCGGCTCAGCGCCACGACCAGGGCCACCGCGTAGTAGGCGGGCGCCCAAGGGCTGCGGCGCGACAGCAGCGAGGCGGCGACCATGGCTGCGCTGGCATGGCCGCTGGGAAAGCTGCTGGTGAGCGGCTGGCGTAGCGAATGGGGCCGTGGCCCCCTGAACACCGGTCGGCGCCGGCCGACGAGCGTCTTGATGACACCGTTGACCAGGGCGGCCTCCCCCAACAGGGCGATTCCCAGTTGCCAGGCACCGCGGGCGTCGCGGCGCACCACCGCCTGGGCTGCTCCCAGGGCGTACCAGAGCATCGAGTGGTTGGCTGCCTCCGATGCCGAGTACATGAGACGGTCGAGAGCGGGCCTGTCCCTGAGCCGACTGTCCCACCACTCGTCGATGGCGTTGTCGATGTCGTCGATGTTCTCGGCGGCGGATCCCATGGTCACTCGTCAGGAATTGTCGTGGTCGGGGTGCTGCCAGTCTCGTCGCCGCTGGACGGCTCGCCCCCCTGGGAGCCGCCGCTGCCGGTGGGATCGAGCTGGTCGCCCTCGCCCTCCGCCGGGCCCTGGTACTCGCTTCCCTCCGCAGGGACGGTCGGTTCCGGCGCGATGGTCGTTGTGGTGGTCGTCGTGACCGACGGGGTTCCGTCGCATTTGAGGCCCTCGGGGCGGTACAGGGCCCGCACCGTGTCGGTCTCGCTGCGCCCGTCCTCCAGGTACGTTCGCGTGCGCTCGGTGGTCACCCGGGTGCATGAAGTGCCGACGGAGCGAGTCCATTGGCTGGTCTGCTCGGCCAGAACCCAGGGCGTGGAGTAGAGGCGCACCGTGATCGAGTCGTCGGCGGTGGTGGGCCACAGCATCACGCCGTAGGGCGTGTTGTTCTCGATCACCAGGTCGGGGGCCGGGAACGACACGGTGGCCTCGCGCCCGTAGGGGTAGCGGCTGAGATAGATCGAGTGGCTCTGGTAGTCGATGAACTCCAGGCCCGCGAAGAAGGCCGCGTTGAACAGCGTGGTCGCGTACTGCGAGATCCCTCCCCCCACCGAGTCCACGAACACGCCGTCCAGGATCATCGCGGCCGGCACGAATCCGTTCTCCCGGGTGCGCCGGCCGACATGCCCGTTGACCGAGAAACGCTGGCCCGGCTCGATGACCACGCCGCGGGTCAGCTCCGAGATGCGGGCGATGTTGCGCACCCGGTCCTGGCCCGGCCTGAAGGGCGTGGTGAACTCGGCGACCAGGTCGGTGATTCCCAGCGACTCGGCCCACTCCCGCCCCCGGGGATGGGG
>JAPOQG010000124.1 GCA_026710865.1 Acidimicrobiaceae bacterium | reverse complement strand
GGCCGCCGAGACCAGGGCCGCCGACTCCGCCACCTGGTCCAGCACCGTCATCGTGGGGTCGAGCACACTCATGGCGGCCTGGGGCACGATGGCCACGTCCCGGCCCCGGATCTTCTCCAGACCGTGCCGTCCGAGCCGGCGAAGATCGACATCGCCCAGCATCACCGCCTCGGCGCGGACGAGCCCCGGGTACGGGACCAGTCCCGGCACCGACAGGCCCAGAGTCGACTTGCCCGAACCCGACTCTCCCACGAGCCCCAGGGCCCTGCCACGACCGACTCGCAGGTCGGCTCGGCGCACCACTGTCGCGCCGTCGAAGTCG
This sequence comes from Acidimicrobiaceae bacterium, assembly GCA_026710865.1. Classification (GTDB taxonomy): domain Bacteria; phylum Actinomycetota; class Acidimicrobiia; order Acidimicrobiales; family Aldehydirespiratoraceae; genus Aldehydirespirator. The sequence continues at coordinate 4,540 of JAPOQG010000124.1, read as the reverse complement.
ACCGACATGGCACGAACGTCGAGACGAACCTCCGGCGGGCAGGGAACCGGAGCCTCTTCCGCCAGCCGGCGCCGGCTCGGCGACCTCCAGCCGTGCCCGCCCAGCTGCGGATCTGCCATCTCCTCGAAGGCGAACCCCACGAAGGCCAGCCCGACGATGAGAAGCGTGAGCGCAACCCCGGGCGGGACGATCCACCACAGCCAGGCGTCGGTGAGGATGGCGCTCCCGTTGTTGGCGAAGTACAGCGTCGATCCCCAACTGATGCGGCCCGGATCTCCCAGGCCGAGGAAGGCCACCCCCGACTGCACGATCACCGCGACCGCGGCGGCTCGCACGAACTGCGACACCAGCAGGGGAACGAGTCGCCAGAGAATGTGGACGACCATTATCCGCACTGGGTTCGCGCCCATCGCCAGAGCCGCCTCGGTGTGGCCGAACTCTCTGATCTTGAGGACCTGACCGCGCAGCAGGCGGGCGGGCCGGGCCCACAGCACGCCGGCGATCAGCACGATCAGCACATCGAGGCCGCGGCCGAAATAGGCGGCCAGCACCAGGACCAGCACCAGGAACGGGAGCGACAGGGTCAAGTCGACGATCCGCATGATCGCCGCGTCCACCCAACCCCGGTACCAGCCCGCGACCAGCGCGGCAGCCGTTCCCAGCACGGTCGCGACCACGGCCGCGACCAGGCCCACCCACAGCGACACCCGGGCGCCGAACACCAGCTGCGACCACAGGTCGCGTCCGAGGTCATCAGTGCCCAGCAGGTGATCGGACGACGGCGCCTCGTACGGCGAGCCGGTGGAGCGGTCGGGCGGATGCACGGTCAGCAGGTCGGCGAAGACGGCCGCGCCCAGCACGAGCGCCAGCATCAGGAATCCGGCCACAGCCAGCACCTTCGTGCTGGGCCGGAGCTGTGCCCGGTACCTGCTCAACCTCATCGCGAACCCGCCCGTCGCACCCGGGGATCGAGAAGCGGGTAGAGCAGGTCGGCCAGCAGGTTCGCCCCGATGGCGATGAGCGACAGCAGCAGGAAGACGGCCTGAAGCACGGGATAGTCACGGGCCCGCACCGCGCTGAAGGCGAGGGACCCGAGGCCCGGATACGAGAACACGCTCTCGACCACGGTCGCCGCGCCCACCAGGGTCGAGAACCCCAGCAGAGCCACCGTGGACACCGGGACCATGGCGTTGCGGGCTGCGTGACGGCGCACGCCCCGGTCCGTCAGGCCCTTGGCCCGGGCCATGAAGACGTAGTCCTCGCCCAGCTCCGAGACCATGGCCGACCGGGCGACCACGAACACCGATCCCAGGCCGACGAACGTCAGCGTGACCGCCGGCATCACCAGGCGCTTGCCGGCGTCGGCGATCCAGGCCCAGCCGGTAAGGGCCTCGGGGGACACCGCCCCGTAGACGGGCAGCCATTCGAGCTGGACCGAGAACACCAGCAGCAGCATCAAGCCCACGAAGAACGCCGGCAGCGCATCCACGGCCAGCACGCCGGCCAGGAGCGAGACGTCGCGTCGGGAGCCTCGACGCCAGCCGGCCGCGAATCCCAGAGCGACGCCGAGGATCGTGGACACCGCCACCGCCGTCCCCACCAGCAGCAACGACCACCAGAGCCGCTCGGCGACCACCTCCGACACCGCTCTGCCGTCGCGCACCGAGATGCCGAGGTCGCCCCGGGCCACATTGGCCAGGTAGCTGGTGAACTGCTGCCAGCCCGAGCCGTCGAGGTCGAACCGCTCCAGCATCGACTCACGAACGGTCTCGTCGATCGTGCCAGCCTCGGGGGGCACCAGGTAGTCGACAGGATCGCCCGGAGCGAGCCGGGGCAGCGCGAAGTTCACGACCAGTGCGGCCAGGATCACCGCCGCGTACTGCGACGCCAGCCGGACCCAGCGGGTCGATATGCGGTCCGCCAGCCGCCCTCTCGGGCCGGACGCGGGCAGGCGCAGGCCCGTCGCGGTGCGGCCGGGTGTCTCCCGCTCCCGCTCGCTGCGCTCACGGGCCGCTCGGGCCGCCGCCTCGCCCGGAAGGGACCGCTTCGCTCCCCTGCCCGCTCGGCCTCTGAGCGAACCGGTCATCGGCGGGATGTTCGGCTAGCTCCTAGTCCTCAACCGTGCCCTCCCGGCCGCGGCGCCGCACGACCACGAACGCAGCCACCGCGGCCGCAACGACCACCAGGACCACCACGAACGTGACCGTGCCGCCGGATCCGCCGTCGTCGGCCTCGTCCGCGTCGGGCTCGTCGGGAGCCGCCGTAGCGGTTCCGGCGTCGTCGCTCACGGTCTCGTCGGCCGTGGAGGCGGCACCGGAGGAGTCTGCGTCGCTGCTGGGATCTTCGGTGGCCTCTGCGGCGGGCTGTTCGACCGCAGCCTCATCCTGCTCGGGCTCTGCGTCGGCATCCTCGGCGACGTCTTGGGGAGCGGTCTCGCCAGCGGCAGGTTCAGCGGCCGTCGAGCCGGCTGCGTAGGGAGCGAGAAGTGATCGCTTGGTGAACACGCCGTGGCCCGGGTCGCTGATCCAGCCGTCGTAGGCACTGGGCCGGTATCCCCAGCGGCCGTCGGGGTAGTACAGGACGACCGCGGGCGCTTCGGCCGCGAATATCTCCTGGGCCTGCCCGACCAGAGTGAGCTTCTCGTCGATCGGCGCGTCGAGGGCATCCTCGAGCACCGCGTCGAAGTCGGGGTTGGCGTAGCCGCTGAATATGCCGCCCACACCCCGGCCGGGACTGTGGAAGAAGAAGAACAGGTGGTCGGGGTCAGCGTGGGCGTGGGACTCGAACACCGCGACGAACATCTCAACCGTCGGTGGCCCGTCGGGGCTGGGCCGGCGGGCGGCCGTGATCGCGGGCGCGTCGAGGGGCTCGACGGTGATGTCCACACCTATCGCCGACAACTGCTCGGCAACCAGTTCCCCCGAGCGGATCTGGGGCGGTGCGGCCGCGTTGACCAGCAGCGTGAACGCCAGCGGCACACCGTCGGCGCTGCGACGCACACCGCCGTCGCCCAGCGGATAGCCGGCCTCGTCGAGCATGGCGCCGGCCGCCTCGGCATCGAACCGGTGCCCGCCGACGGGATGAGCCCAGGGCGAGTCGGGATGGGTCCACGTGTCGTTGCCGGGCCTGCCCAGCCCGCCCTCGACGATGTCGACTATCGCCTGCACGTCGAGAGCCGTGCTCAGGGCTTTGCGCACGGCGGGGTCTCGCAGGATCGGCTTGCGGGTGTTGAACATCAGGTACAGGGACTGCATCCGGCTGCCGGTGATCACCGAGAGCTCGTCGTTCTCCTGCACCCGCGGCACGAGCGGCGCCGGCAGGTTGCGGGTGACGAAGTCGAGCTCACCGGTCTGGAGCCCCGCGAAGGCGGCCTGCGCGTCCCTGACGACCGGCATGATGAGCGTGTCGACGAGGGGCGCTCCCAGGAAGTAGTCCGGATTGGCCTCGAGGCGGTACGAGACGCCGGGGTCGTACGCGACCATCGCGTAGGGCCCGGTGCCGACCGGAAGCGACGTGGCGTCGGCGCGGGGATCGTCGATGCCTTCCCAGATGTGTTTGGGAAGGATCGGAATGTCGCCGGCGGGGAGCAGCTTGAAGGTCGTGACCGGATCCTCGAAGGTGAGCTGAACGGTGGCATCGTCCATTACGGATGCCGACTCGAACACGGGGTGGTCGTAGACATGGTGTCCGTAGCGTCCCGGCCCCCCGTCGTTCGCGAAGTACTCGAAGGTGAAGGCGACGTCGGCGGCGGTGAACGGGGTGCCATCGTGCCAGCTGACGTCGTCGCGGAGGCTCACCGTCCAGGTGCGGAAGTCGTCGGACGGCTCCGCGCCGGTCGCCAGCCACGGCTCGGGATCGAGGCGGCTCTGCGACCAGAAGAGCGTGTCGTACACCAGCATCGTGAAGTCGTGGGTCAGCGGCAGCGCCTGGGGAACGATGAACGGGTTGAGATTCTTCTCAGCCGCGTGCAGACCCACGCGGACCACGATGTCGTCATCGTCCTGCGCGGCCGCTACCGGCGCCGGCGCGAGACTGAACAGTGACAGGATGAAAGCAATAACGATGATTCGATAGCGAAGCATGGCGGCGGAAGGTAGGTACGCCGTCGCCGCTGCGTCAAATCAACTATATGTAAGATGCATTTAGCAAACTTAACGTCACCGGCATGAGGCGCCGACGCCTGCGGATAGCGGGCACCGTCCAGGGCGTGGGGTTCCGGCCCCACCTGCACCGGCTGGCCCGGAGCCTGTCGCTGACCGGCGCCGCGGGCAATGACGACGACGGCGTGTGGTGCGAGATCCAGGGCCGCCCAGCCGACCTGGACGACTTCGTCGTGCGAGCCGGCTCGCAAGCCCCTCCGCTGGCCCGGGTGGACTCGGTCCGGGCCACAGATGTGCCCGCGGTCGAGGGCGAGCGGGAGTTCTCGATCATGCCCAGCGCGGTCGGCTCAGGCACGGTCGCCGGAACCGTGCCCCCCGACGTGGCGGCCTGCGGCGCCTGCCTCGCTGAGATCGCGGATCGCGGCGGGCGCCGATACCGG
>JAPOQG010000372.1 GCA_026710865.1 Acidimicrobiaceae bacterium | reverse complement strand
CGGGAACCCCGGTCATCGCCGCTGACACGACCGCGCTCCCGGAGGTGGTGGCCGGGTGCGGCACGCTTGTCGATCCCGACGACGTCGACGGATGGGCTGACGCGCTGGGCGAGGCGCGGTCGGGATCATCCCGGATCCGCGCGCTGGCGGCCCGCGGCGTCGCCCGGGCCGCCGACTTCGCTCCTGAGCGGTCGGCCGGCCGGCTGGTGGAGGCATGGCGGGCCGCGGCCGGCCGTTCCGGGAGGCCGGCGCGGTGAGGCTGCTGGTGCTGTGCCCCCACTACGACCCCGACGTCGCCCCAACCGGCGACGTCATGACCTCCATAGTCTCCGAGCTGGCTCGCCGGGGCCACGAGATCCGGGTGGTGACTTCCCTTCCCTGGTACCGCCGGCACCGGGTGGAGCCCGACTGGCGCGGACGCCCGGTGAGATCCGGGGTCGCCCGCGGCGGCGTCAGGGTCACCCGGGTCCACCCGTTCCCGACGGCGAAGGGAAGCGTCGCGGCCCGCGCCGCCGGGTTCGCCGGCTTCACCGCGCTGGCCGCGGCCTGCGCCGTCGCGGCCCGGGACCGGCCCGACGCGGTGCTGGCCATGTCGCCGCCGATCACGCTCGGCCTGGCCGGCTGGGCCGCGGCCCGCCGCTGGCGGGTGCCGCTCGTGTTCAACCTGCAGGACATCTTCCCCGATGCGGCCATCGACACCGGCGCCATCAAAGGCAGGCGGGTGGTGGCCGCGGCCCGCCGCCTGGAGCGGTTCATCTACGACCGTGCCTCGGCGGTGACCGTGCTGTCCGAGGACATGCGGGCCAACGTGGCGGCCAAGCTCGACGCCGGCCGGTCAGGATCGGTGCGAGTGATCCCCAACTTCGTCGACACCTCCCGGATCCGTCCCCGCAGCCGCGACACCGCCTACCGGGCCGAGCACGGGCTGGGGGACAGGACCGTTGTGATGTACGCGGGCAATGTCGGCTTCTCGCAGCCCCTCGACCTCCTGGTGGCCGCGGCCCGCGCCCACCGCCATCGCGACGACGTCGTGTTCGTGGTGAACGGCGAGGGCTCGGCCCGCCCGGCCCTGGAGGCTTCGGCCGCGGGCCTGCCCAATGTGGTGTTCGTGGGCTACCAGCCGACTGAACGCCTCGACGAGGTGCTGGCCACGGCCGACGTCCATGTGGTCGTGCTGGGCGAGGGGCTGGCCCGCTCGAGCGTGCCGTCAAAGATCTATTCGATCCTGGCCGCCGGCCGCCCGGTGGTGGCCTCGGTGGACCCCGACACCGAGCTGCCCCGCATGATCGACGAGGCCGGCTGCGGCGTGGCGGTCGCGCCCGGTGACCAGCTCGCGTTCGATGCTGCGGTCGCGACGCTGCTCGACGACCCCGTCGGGCGCGACGCCATGGGCCGTCGGGGCCGGGCCCACGTGGAGGCGTGCATGACTCCGCAGGCGGTCGCAGCAGCCTATGAGGCGTTGTTCTCCGAACTGGGCCGTCGCTGAGAGGCCGAGCGAATAGGCGGGCGCGAACGGCCTGCGCGGGCGAGGCCGTGGCCCGAGCGGCCCGCGAGCGCAGCGAACAAGAGCGGGAATGGCACCGCTGCAACGCGACGGGCTCTCACTGGTCCGCGCGGCCCTCGAGTTCTGGAGCCCGCGAGCCGCGGCCCGCCGACGCCCGCTGTCCCGGCCGCCGCGCAGGCGACCGGGGGCCGGTGTGAGCCGATAACGTTCTGGCCCGTGGCCCAGGCGAATTCTTCCAAGAAGGTCCAGAGGGCGGCCCGGGCGGCCGCCGCGCCCAAGGGCGGCCGCGAGCGCCGCGAACTGGGTTTCCCGCTCATACTCGCGGCCGTGGTCGTCCTCGGCGTGGCGCTGGTGTTCTTCGCCCGTTCGTCGCGGGCTCCGGCCGCGGCGCCGAGGGTGGGGAACGACCACTGGCACTCGGCCTACGCAATCTACGACTGCGACCGGTTCCGGCCCGCCTTCACCAGCGCGGCCGATCCCGACGGCATCCACTCGCACCAGGACGGAGTGATCCACATCCACCCCTGGAACAGCTCCGCCTCGGGAGACGAGGCCCGGCTCGACGTGTTCTTCGAGGCCATGGGGGCGAGGATCACCGACGATGAGATCAGCGGCCCCGGCATCGGCGTGCTCGAAGCGGGATCGGACTGCAACGGCGAGCCGACCGTGATCCGGGCCGTGCGCTTCGCCCGGTTCGATCCAGCGGCACCCGGAGGCGACCAACCGGTCACGGGGCTGGCCGACCTCTACGAGCCGGCCGAGGTGTACGCCGACGACTTCTCCGACGTCCGCCTGCTGGGCGATCTGGAGGCGTTCACGTTCGCCCGGGTGCCTGCCGGCGCCGACGTGCCCCCGCCGCCCGAGGACCGCCTCCAGACGGCCTTCGGGGCTTCAGCGGGCAACCTGATCTCCAGCGGGCCGGAAACCGAGCTCGACCCGACAGACGCCCCGCCCCAGGAATAGAAGAGGCCGAGCGGGCGGGGAGCAACCGATGAGCCATCACGCGATACTTCGAGCGAGGCCGTGGCCCGAGCGGCCTGTGAGCGCAGCGAACAAGAGCGGGAGACACCGCGCCGCCGAGCGAGGTCGCTGCACCTGCCCGCGCTGGCTCTGAAGGCGGGGGCGCCGGGGTGCAGGCGATCCTGCTGGTCGGGGGCTTCGGCACCCGGCTGCGGCCCCTCACGCTGACCACCCCCAAGCAGATGCTGCCGGTGCTGCACCGGCCCATGCTCGAGCACGCCGTGTCCGGCTTGGCCCGCTACGGCGTGGACCGGGTGGTGCTGGCGTTGGGCTACCACGACGACGCCTTCCGGGCCGCGTACCCCGATGGTCTCTGCGCGGGCGTGGAGCTCTGCGGGGTTGTGGAGCCTGAGCCGCTCGACACCGCCGGAGCCATCCGCTTCGCGTACGAGGAGTCGGGCATGAGCGCCGCCGCGGGCACGTTCCTGGTGGCCAACGGCGATGTGATCACCGATCTCGACGTGGGTGAGATGCTGCGAGTCCACCGCTCGACCGGCGCCGAGGCCACGATCCACCTGATCGAGGTCGACGACCCGTCCCGCTACGGGGTGGTGGTGACCGATCCCGACGGGCGGGTGCGCGCCTTCCTGGAGAAGCCCCAACCCCCGGCGCCGAGCAACTGGATCAACGCCGGGACATATCTGATGGAGCCCTCGGTGATCGATCGGATTGCGCCCGGGCGCCGGGTGTCGGTGGAACGAGAGGTCTTCCCGGCCATGGCCGAGGCCGGCACCCTGTGGGCCCTGCCGCACAACACGTACTGGGTCGACGCCGGCACCCCCCAGACATATCTGAGGGTCCAGCTCGACCTGCTCGACGGCCGGCGCGGGCCGGCGGTGGCCGGGGTGTCGGCCGAGGCCTCGGTCGATGCCGGAGCCGTGATCGAGCGCAGCGTGGTGATGGCCGGCGCCGTTGTGGGGGAGGGCTCGGTGGTGCGGGGCTCCGCGGTCCATGCCGGCGCGGTGATCGAGGCCGGCGCCACGGTGCTCGACTCCGTGGTGGGTTCGGGCGCGACGGTGGGGCGGGGCGCCCGGGTGACCGACGGGACGCTCATCGGCGAGCGCTTCGCGGTTGCGCCGGGGGCGGACCTGTCCGACGCCAGGGTGCCGCAGAGCCTCTGATGGCGACGCTGGTCACCGGGGGCGCGGGCTATATCGGCAGCCACACTGTGGTCGCGCTGCACGACGCGGGCCGGGACCCGGTCATCCTGGACGACTTCTCCAACGCGTCGCCGCGGGCGGTGGACGCCATCCGCAGCCTCACCCGCCCCGACCTTCCTGTCATCGAGGGCGATGCGGGTGACCCCGATGTCCTCGACGGG
>JAPOQG010000038.1 GCA_026710865.1 Acidimicrobiaceae bacterium | reverse complement strand
GCCACCTTGCCCCTCTCTCAACAGGTCCGCATCGGCGGGCGCCCGGGCGCGGCGAAACCCCCGCCGAAGGGGCACAATAAGGCCAACAGCGCAAGCCGACCCGGCGGCGGGGACGGCAGAAGACAGGAGGGCCGGGGGCGCCCCCCCCCCCCTTGTGCCCGGGCGCCCCCCCCGCGGGTTCGGTTTGCGCTGTTTGCCTTATGGCCCCCCAGCGGGGGCGGTATCGCCGCGCCCCGGCCCCCGCCGATGCGGACCTGTTGAGAGAGGGGCAAGGTGGCTGAAGGTTCCGTTGGGCCCGGCGGGGCCGGTCCGGCCAGTTCCAGGCTTCCGGACGCGGCCCGGGTCGTGATCATCGGCGGCGGCATCTGCGGCGCCAGCGCGTTGTATCACCTCGCCCACGAGGGTTGGACCGACACCCTGCTGGTCGAGAAGGCCGAGTTGACCTCCGGCTCGACCTGGCACGCCGCGGGCCAGGTCACCCACTCGGTGTCGAGCTACGCGCTGGCCGAGTTCCGCCGGTACGCCTGCGAGCTGTACGCCTCGCTCGAAGCCGAGAGCGAGGTAGCCACCTCCTGGCACCGCAGCGGCAGCCTCCGGGTGGCCTACAACACCGAGGAGGTGGACTGGCTGCGGGCCCAGATCGGCCCGGCCGAGTACGTGGGCAACGCCATGGAGTGGGTCGGCCCGGCCCGGATCTCCGAGCTGCACCCCTTCTATGCGACCGACGGGATGCTGGGCGCGGTCCACACCCCCGACGACGGCCATGTCGACCCCGCCGGCGCGGCCAACGCCATGGTGCGGGCCGCCCGCAACCTGGGCGCGGCCCTCAGCCGCCGCAACCGGGTGCTGGGAATCCGGCGGCGCACCGACGGCAGCTTCGCGGTGGACACCGAGCAAGGCACCGTGCACGCCGAGCACATCGTCAACGCGGCCGGCTGCTACGCCCACCGGGTGGCCCGGATGGTGGGGCTCGACGTGCCCATCGCCAACGTGTTGCACACCTACCTGCTGACCGAGCCGGTGCCCGAGTTCGCCGACCTCGACCGCGAGCTGCCGGTGGTGCGCGACGACTACGTGTCGGGGTACCTGCGCCAGGAGCAGCAGTCGGGCCTCGTCGGCATCTACGAGCAGGCCGGCGCGGAGGCGGTATGGCACGACGGCGACGGGCCGGACTGGTCGCTCGAGAACCCGCTGTTCGACGCCGACTTCGACCGGGTCGGCCCGTGGCTGGCCCGGGCCTTCGAGCGGATGCCGGTGCTGGAGCCGCTGGGCATCAAGCAGGTGATCTGCGGGGCGATCTCCTACCCGCCCGACGGTGAGCCGCTGCTGGGGCCGTCGGGGGTGCCCAACTTCTGGCAGATGGCCGGCGTGCAGGTCGGGATCGCCGACGGGCCGGGCCTGGGCCGGGAGCTGGCCCGCTGGATGGTGCACGGCACCACCGGGGTGAGCGTGCGGGCCTACGACGCCCGCCGGCTGGGCTACATCGACCGTGGCGACGTCATGGCCTACGGCCGCACGAAGGGAACCGAGGACCACCAGTACCGCCACCAGACGCCGCTGCCCGGGCTGGAACGGCCGGCCGGTCGTCCCTACCGCACCACTCCCCTGTACGGGCGCCTGCGCGGCAAGGGGGCGGTGTTCACGCAGGTGTACGGCTGGGAGCGGCCCAAGTGGTTCCCGGGCGCGGCCGGGCTGCCCTCCCAGGACATGGTCTCGTTCCGCCGCACCGGCTGGTTCGACACCGTGGCCGAGGAGTGCCGGGCCGTGCGCGAGCGGGTCGGGATCCTCGACGCCACCGCGTTCGCCAAGTTCGACCTGGTCGGCCCAGACGCAGCCGCAGTGCTGGACCACCTCACCACCAACATCGTGCCCGACGTCGGGCGCATCGGCCTCACATACCTGCTGACACCGCAGGGCCGGATCGAGAGCGAGCTGACCGTGACCCGTCTGGCCGGCGACCACCTCTACCTGGTGTCGGCCGCAGCCGGTGAGGGCAAGGACCGCGAGTTCTTCGAGACGCACTGGCCCGAGGGCGCGGAGGCCGAGCTCGTGGCCCGGTCGACCGAACTGGGCGTGCTGAACGTGACCGGGCCCGCGGCCCGCCGTCTGCTGGCCCAGGTGACCGGTGCCGATCTGGGCAACGAGTCCTTCGGCTGGCTGCGAGGCAGGGTCATCGACGTAGCCGGCGTGGCCGGCGTGCGGGCCCTGCGGGTGGGATTCACCGGCGAGCTGGGATGGGAGCTGCACCTGCCCGTCGAGCACCTCGCCACCGTCTACGACGCCCTGTGGGAGGCGGGAGCGCCTCTGGGCGTGGCCGATGCCGGCAACCATGCGCTGGACTCGCTGCGCATGGAGAAGCGCTACTGCACCAGCCGCGAGCTAACCCACGACGTCAATCCCGACGAAGCCGGGCTGCACCGCTTCGTGAAGCCCGGCAAGGGCGACTTCGTGGGCCGCGACGCGCTGCTGGCCCGCCGGGACCGAGCCACCTCGGGAGAGGAGCCCTACCGCTGGCGGCTCGCGTACCTTGCCGTCGAAGCCGACCGTGCCGACGCTCACGCGGCCGACGGCGTGTACGCCGACGGGCGTGCGGTGGGCCTGGTCACGTCGGGCGCCTACGGATTCCACAGCCGCCGCAGCCTGGCCTTCGCCTACCTGGCGCCCGAGCACGCCGAGCCGGGAACCGCTCTCGAGGTGAGAGTGGTGGGCGAGCTGTGCGGGGCCCGCGTGCTGGGCGAAGCAGTGCATGACCCGATGAACACCCACCTGCGGGCCTAGAGGCAGCGCATGTGGGTCTACAGCCCGGAGGAGGAAGCCATGCACGCCCACCGCCTGAGCCCATGAGCGCTGACGATGCCGACCGTGCCCGGCTCTGAGCTGCCCGCCGTGATGCGGGCCGCGCTGCTGCTGGGCACCGGCGGGCCGGAGATGCTGGTGGTGCGCGACGATGTTGGTGTGCCCAGGCCCGGCCCCGGCGATGTGCTGGTGCGGGTGGCCGCCTGCGGGATGAACAACACCGACATCAACACCCGGGTCGGGTGGTACAGCCGGGCGGTCACGTCGGCGACCACCGGCGACGGGTTCGCCGAGGCCGAGGCCCACGACTCGGGCTGGGGACGCCGCGGGCTGGCCTTCCCGCGCATCCAGGGCGCCGACATCTCCGGCGTCGTGGTCGCGGCGGGCGAGGGTGCCGACGCGGGTCTGATCGGGCATCGGGTGCTGGTCGACCCGTGGCTGCGCGACCGTGAGCGGCCCGACGACCGCGAGCTCGCGGCCTACCTGGGAAGCGAGCGGGACGGGGGCTACGCGGAGTACTGCACCGTGCCCGGGGAGAACGTCTACCCGGTGTCGACCGGCCTCTCAGACACCGAACTGGCCAGCTTCGCCTGTTCCTGGTCCACCGCCGAGCACATGCTGCACCGCTCCGGCGTGCGCTCGGGTGAGTCGATCGCGGTTCCGGGCGCGTCGGGTGGCGTCGGCAGCGCGCTGGTGCAGCTGGCCAAGCGTCGAGGAGCTCGGGTGGTGGCCGTCGTCGGAGCGTCCAAGCTGGCCGGCGTGCGAGCCCTGGGCGCCGACGCGGCAGTAGCCCGGGAGTCCGACGACCCGGTCGCGGCGGCCGTCAGCGCCAACGGAGGCAGCTTCGACGTCGTCGCCGACGTCGTCGGGGGAGAGTGCTTCTCCGGCTGGCTCGACGCGCTGGGCCGCGGCGGCCGCTACGTGACCTCGGGTGCCATCGCCGGGCCGGTCGTGGATCTGGACCTCCGGACGCTGTACCTGAACGACCTGCAGCTCCACGGCGCCACCGTCTACGAACCTCAGGTCTTCGCCGATCTGGTCGGCTACATCGAGCGGGGCGAGGTGCGGCCCGTGGTAGGCGGCACATATCCCCTGGAGGAGATCCACGCCGCTCAGGAGGCCTTCGCGGCCAAGCGTCACGTCGGCAGCCTGGTCATCACCGTCACCGCTCCGAGCCGCCACCCGGTGTGAGGCCGCTCGGCCTCTTGGAGCGAGCGCGACTAGGTGTGAGCCCGTCGTGTTGCAGCGGTGTCATTCCCGCTCTTGTTCGCTTCGCTCACGGGCCGCTCGGGCCACGGCCTCGCCCGTTTGGGCCGGCTTCGCACACCTATCCGCTCGGCCTCTGAGCCGCTAGCTGCCGCGGGCGTGGTCTCGAGCGGTGGCGATGAAGGTGGCTGCCTCGCCCCTGGTGACGAAGTCGTCGGGGCAGAACTGATCGGGCCCGGCACCGCAGCCCCCGGTGATGCCGGCCGCCGCGATGGCGTCGATGCTGGCCGCGTGCGCGCTCTGCGGGTCGACGTCGACGAACCCGGCGGAGGTCTCCGACTCCAGGTTGAAGGCCCGAGCGAGCAGGGTCGCCATCTGGGCCCTGGTCACCGGCGCCTGGGGGCAGAACCGGGCCGGCTCGCTGGAACAGCCGGACATAACGTCCAGTTCGGCGAGCCGCTCGGCATGAGCGGCCCATTGCAGGCCGGGGTGCACGTCCTCGAACCGGTTGAAGCCGAGCGGCTCGGGATCGCCGCCGTCGAGCACGCGCACCAGCCAGACGGCGATCACCCAGCGCTCGATCAACAGACTGGGGCAGATGAGGTCGAGGTCGCACTCGGTGTTGTCCAGGACCCCGTCGGAGGCCAGCCGGCTCAGGTTCCAACCGTGGACCGAGCCCGCCGCGTCCAGATCCCAGAAGAAGTTGTCCGGCGAGTCTCCCCGCTGACGGTCGCCGCCGTGGATCCTCAACCCCGCCACGATCTGGTCGCGCAGCGGCGCGAGGTCCCTGACGAGGTTGCCGGCCACGTACAGGTCCTCGAGGTCGGGCATGTTGGACAGCGGCGAGACGTCGCCGACGAAGTTGTCGTCGAGCCGGATCTCGGTGAGCCGGACCAGCGGCGCCAGAGCCGACAGATCCGTGATCGTGTTGTCTCTCAGGTCCAGCTTCTCCAACGCTCTGAGCGCCGACAGGTCCGACAGGTCCGAGCCCCTCAGGTCCATGCTGGTGAGCCCCAACTCGGTCAGCCCGGTGAGGCCGGCCACCTGGGACAGGTCCGAGATCTGGGTGTCGCTGACATACAGCTTCCGCAGGCCCGTACGCGACGAGACCGAGAGCGGCGCGGTCAGGGGATTGCCGGTCAGCCTGAGGTCGGTGAGGAAGCGGGGCAGCTGCGGGAGGGTCGTGATCTGGTTCTGGTAGGCGGGGTCGGGAGTGCTCCCGACCGAGGTCGAGCCGTTGTCGAGCCACAGGACGCCGAGGTCGGTCACGGGACTCAGGTCCACCGAGGTGAGCTGGTTGTCGCTCAGGTAGAGCTGGCGGAGGTCGGACAGCCCCGACAGGTCGATCGACGACAGGCGGTTGGTTCTCAGGTTGAGCGAGACGAGGGTGTCGCCGACATCTCGCAGCCCGGTGATCCGGTCGATGCGGTTCCCTCTCAGCCAGAGCCGCTGGATGCTGTCCAGTCCGGTCACATCGACCGAGGCCAGCTTGTTGTCGTTGAGGAAGGCCCGCTCCAGCCGCGAGAAGTTGGACAGGTCGATGGCCGAGATGTCCGTCTCGTAGAAGTGGAGCCTGCGCAGGTCGGCCAAGGACGTGAGGCCGGCGAGCTGCGACGTGTCGGAGATCGGGTTGTCGTTGAGGTACAGGTAGTGGAGGTGCTCCGCTCCCCGTAGATCGATCGACGCCAGCTGGTTGTGCTCGAGCCTCAGGCTCCAGACCTCGCGCGGGAGGTCGGCGAGCCCGGTGACGCTGGTCAACCGGTTCCGGTCGAGCCGCAGGCTCACATAGTTGGGGTGCGACGTGCCGTCGGGCCGGTCTCGCAGCGCGGTCAGGCCCGAGACGTCCACGGATGTCAGCCGATTGTTGTTGAGCCACAGCGCGAGCAGCCTGCTGCTGCGAGCGTTCTCCCCGACCCTGGTTCTCTGACCGGAGAGATCGACGGTCGTCAGATCGTTGTAGCTGAGATCGGCGAACCTCAGATCCGTCATCGCCGTCAGGTCGATCTCGGAGATGTCGTTGCCGTGCAGGAAGAGCACCTGCATGCGGGCCAGACCCGCGAGGCTCGACGCATCCGAGATGCTGTTGCCCTGCAGGTACAGGGCACGCAGGTTGACTGCGTGCTGCAGACCGTCGAGTCGCGTGATGCCCGCGTGGCTGGCGTCCAGAATGCCCATCAGCGCCATGTCGCCCTCGGTGATCGCCTCGCCGGGCTGCTTGCCGAGGGCGCTCTCGACGGCGCCGCGAAGGCCCGGGTCGGGAATCGAGATCGCCGCGGTCTGGGCGGCCGCTCCCGGCGCCAGCGAGGCCGCGAGGATCGCCAGCGCGACCGAGGCGACTAAGAACATGCGCGGGTAGGTGAAGCCGCCTCGCGGTGCAGGGCGGTGTTTCCCGCTCTTGTTCGCTGCGCTCACGGGCCGCTCGGGCCACGGCCGCGCCCGTATGCGTCGGATTCGCTCGCCTGCCCACGCGGCCTCTGAGCGCTCAGGTCCGGCCCAGGTGCAGGCGCACCTCGGTGCCGTCACCCGGCGAGCTGTTGATCTCGCAGCGCCCGCCCGCCCGGTCGAGCCGGCCCCGGATCGAGT
>JAPOQG010000370.1 GCA_026710865.1 Acidimicrobiaceae bacterium | reverse complement strand
GCGTTGCAGCCGGTCCTGGCGCCGGCCTCGCTCGTCGGGGTCGCCGGCAGCGTGGGGGCCTGCGGCCAGTTCCGCGAGCGTGATCGCGCTGATGGCCACCTCTGCCGGCAGAGCCGAAGCCGGTATTCGATCCAAGTCGATGACAACCGACGTGTCGAGCAGTCCCCGCTCGGGTCGACTCACGCTAGGCACGGACGGTTGGGTCCTGATCGGCAACCTGGTCGAGGTCGTGGCGGAGGCTCTCGTAGCCCACCGGGGCAGCCGCGCCGAAGTGTTCGACGGCGGCCTCGGCGCGAACGAAGCGGCGGCGCCGCAAGGGTGTCAGCGCACCGACAGGCTCGCCGCTGCTGGTGATCGTGAACGTCTCGCCCTCGCTGAGGGCCCGCATGATCCGACCGCTGTCATTCCGGAGCTGCCGCTGGCTGATCTCGGTGCCCATGGCACCACTGTAGCACTCTGTGCTACGCCTCACTGGGTTCTTCACTTCCATGCAGCGACACTAAGGGCGAGCCCATCGACCGTCGGGCAGTCGGCCGGTCCTGGAGTTTGGACTCCCGGACGGTGGCTGTCTCGGTCACTGGCATGAGCCGGGCACATCGGGCAGTCGTGGAGTTTGGACTCTCCGGTGGGGTGCGGCTACCGTGCCACTCGCCGTACAACACGGGATTCAGCCGAGATCCCATCACCGATTCTGGCCATGAAGTGGTCAGCGACGTCGCATGGCTCCCTTCGGGCCGGAATCGGGTGTTGTACGGCAACGACATCACTGACCACCCGGAGGGAGCCACCCATGCTGGAGACGGCCACACGCCGGGTTTGCGGCACCGCGTGGCGCTCCGCCGACCGGCGCTACCGGCGGTGTCAGTCCGGCCCCACTGTCCGATGACCTCCGAGACGGCCGCACGCGGCTCGGCTGAAGACCTCGCGCTGGTCACCAGGAGCAGGAGCCTCGCGCTGCCGGGCCGTCCGTTGGACCACATCGGCCATCCGGTTCTCAACCGGCCCCATGAGGAGCCGTCGCGCTATTGGCAGCTCGCGGAGGACAACACCTCTACCGGGTTGGTCGTTGAAGGGCGGCGGCTGAGCCAGGCGCTGGTGATTGTGCCGAAGGCGCGGGGCGCGCAGCTGCGGATGCAGGTATCCACCGCGGAGCAGAACGAGTTGGTGAACCGCATCCGCGATGCGGTAGCGGGATGGAGGAGCGCCAGCTATCCCGGAGCGACCTCGGCGACGAGGCAGCTCTTGCTGCATTGGCGCAGCGAGGCCAACGACCCGAGGCTGTTCTTCGCTCAGGTGGAGGCGGCCGAGACGCTCATCTGGTTGACCGAGGGGAACGCCGGCCGGTATCCGGTGCTCGCCGAGGTCCGCCGCGAACTTGCGGAGGCCAACCGCGGCTACAACGATGGCGTCGGCCGCCTCGCGGTGAGGATGGCCACCGGGTCGGGCAAAACGGCGGTGATGGGGATGGTCATCGCCTGGCATGCCGTCAACGCGGCCGCGTCGCAACGCCGCGACGGGCGCTACACGACGTGCTTCTTGGCGATCACGCCGGGCCACACCGTGCGTGAGCGCCTAGCGGTGCTGCATCCGGCGCACCCCGACAACGTCTACGACGAGATGCGGCTTCTGCCCGAGGGCAGGCGCGGAGCGCTGGGAGCGGTGCGGGTCCGGGTGCTGAACTTCCAGGCGTTCCAGCGGCGGGACCGGCTATCGGAGGCGTCGAGCGACGCCAAGAAGCTGCTGAGAGCGGGGCGCAGGACCCAGGAGTTGGAGTCGATGTCGGCGGTGCTTGACCGGGCGCTGAGAGGGTTCCCGGCGGGCCGGGGCGCGCCGAGGGTGTGCGTGCTCAATGACGAGGCCCACCACTGCTATCTGCCCGAGGCGGGTCGACGTACCTCAGAGGATGACGACGCCAAGGTCGCGGCTGTCTGGTTCGGGGCGCTGGAGGCGCTGCGCGGCGCCGGACGGCTCGGACCGGTCTACGACTTCTCGGCGACCCCCATCTTCATCGAGGGCACCGACCGCAGAGAGCGCATGTTCCCCTGGGTGGTCTCGGACTTCCCGCTGATGGACAGCATCGAGTCCGGCCTGGTCAAGATCCCGCAGGTGCCGGTGGACGACGACTCCGCGAGCGAGCGGGTCCAGTGGCGCAACCTGTACGCCAACACCACCCCCAAGAAGGTTAGGCGCGACGCTGTGCCCGCCGAGCTGAGCCGGGCACTGGCCGCGCTGTACCGCAGCTACGAGCAGCGGTTCGACCAGTGGATGCATCCCGACGACCCGGCCAAAGCGATGCCCACTCCTCCAGTGTTCATCGTGGTGGCCAACAACATCGCCAACGCAACATCCATCGCAGACCACATCGCGGGATGGGCCGAGAAGCGCTCCGACGGCTCCACCGTCTACCACGAGGGATCCTGCCCGCTGTTCGCCAACTACATCGATGGCGGCCCGACCGAGCGTGTCCACACGCTGCTGGTGCACTCCCAACTGGAGGGCGAAGCCAACCTCAGCACCCCCATCAAGGCGCAGGCCGACCGGCTGGGGCTCCCCGGCGACGCCCGCGACGCCCGCGACATCGTGCGCGGCGCACTCAACTCCGTCGGCAAACCAGGTGGCCTCGGCGAGCACATACGCTGCGTGGTCTCGGTGCAGATGCTCACCGAGGGATGGGACACCCGCACTGTCACCCACATCCTCGGGTACCGGGCATTCTCCACGCAGCTTCTGTGCGAGCAGGTCACCGGACGGGCCCTGCGGCGCTCCAACTACGACAACTACGACGAAGACGGCAGGCTCGTCGCCGAGTACGCCGAGGTCATAGGCGTGCCGTTCGAGTTCCTGCCCGTCAAGCGCCCCGAGGACGACCCGAAGCCCCCGAAGCCCCGATACGAGGTTCGCAGCATCGCGGCGCGGCGCCACCATCGCATCGAGTTCCCCAACGTCGAGCACTACCTCACCGAACCTGGCGCCTGCGGGTTCCGGCTGAACCCGCAGCGCGTCATCAAGTGGGTGCCCCAAGGCGCCAAGGAGGCGGTGCTGGCCGGGTCGGTCGGACACACCAAGACCATCAGAGCCGAGGCGAGCACGCGCCAGCAGCAGGCCCTCACTCGCCTAGCCGCCAGCCTGGTGCAGCGCTGGAGCCGGCGCCTCGCCGACGAAGGCGAGGGATGGCGCGCCCGGCGGCGGTTGCTGTTCCACGACGCCATCAGGATCGTCAAGGCCTGGACGACACTGGCCAAGGTCACCGACGACCACTACGACGGGCTGGGATCGAGCAGTCTGGACCAAGCCGTCAAGGAGATCGACGACGCGTGCGAGGCCACCGGCGGCGCACAGAACCGCCTCGTCGCCGCGTTCGGGCATCCGATGCTGCTGGACACCTCCAGCGTCAGGTTCGAGACCAGCCTGCCGGACCGCCACGCCGCCAAGAACTCGGAGTTGAACATAGCGGCCTGCCACTCGCAGTTCGAGACGGCCTGCGCCCGAGCGCTGGACAAACACCGCGACGTGGTCAGCTGGGCCCGCAACTTCCGGCTCGGCTGGACCGTGCCCCACCTGTGGGAGGGCGCCTGGCACCGATACGAGCCCGACTTCGTGGCCCGACTCTTCTCAGGCCGCGAGGACTACGACGCGGTCCATCTCATCATCGAGTGCAAGGGCGTGCCCGACGACCATAGCGAACGCAAGAAACAGTCCGTCACGACACGGTGGATACCGGCGGTGCAGTCATCGGGACAACTGCCGCGCTGGCTGCGGCGATGGTCGTTCGTGGAACTGGACGAACCCGGCCGTCTGTCCGCAGACCTGAATGCCGCCATCAGGGCGGCCCGGGCCGAGCACCCGCGGATCACTCAGCAAGGAGCGGCGTGATGACCAGACGGGCCGCCGGCAAGACCACCGACCAGTACACGCACCCCTCTGCCAAACGCGCCAACCTGCCGACCGAGCAGACCGGCAAGACGATGAGCGACACCGACCGCCGCCCCATCCTCTGCCAGCCCCAGACACGGGAGATTGACGACGAGCCCATCCTCGCGTGGAATCGCCAGCCCGCCGACCAAGACGGACACGCCGCTCACCCCCTCTATGTGCGCGAGAAAGTCCACCCCGCAGCCTTTGTCAAGCTCCTACAAGGCAGCGGCGAGCAACCCCAACTCTTCAAGGATTTCAACGGCCTGCCGTCCCCGGATGCCGCCTATGAGTGGTACCAGCACGCCGCAAACTGGTCCAACCGCCTCATCCACGGCGAGTGCACACGAGTCATGGCCTCGCTACTCGCACGCGAGAGCATGGCTGGCAAGGTCCAGATGATCTACTTCGACCCGCCCTACGGGATGGGCTATAAGTCCAACTTTCAGGTATCTGCAAGTAATAGAGAAACCCCTGAGACTGCACAAGGCAGGCCTCACGACACCCGCACCATCCGGGCATTCCGGGACACCTACGACCGCGGCATCCACTCCTATCTGGATCTCACCCGCGAGAAGCTCATCCTCATGCGTGAGCTGTTGGCTGATGGTGGGTCGCTGTTCATGCAGATAGGGGATGACAACGTGCATCGTGCCGCGCTTCTGCTGGACGAGGTCTTCGGGCCCGAGAACCGCGTCGCAACCATCCCCTACGCTACATCTGGCAGTTCGTCATCAAAGACACTGCCAAGTGTCGCAGACTTCCTGCTCTGGTACGCCCGAGACAAAGAGCAGGTCAAGTACTACCAGTTATATGAGCATGTGGACCGTCAAGGGCTACTGGGCATGTGGACTTGGGCGGCTCGGTTGGAACTGCCCAACGGAACTACTCGGACCCTGACGCCAGAAGAGCGAGCTGAGCCGGACAGGGCGATTCCAGACGGTGCTCGGATGTTCCGATGGGCTCGCCTCGCATCGTCATGGACCTCCACCACAGGCCGGTCCGATTCCTACCATTGGAATGGCAGGTCATGGCCGTGCCCGCCTGGTGAGCAGTGGCGGGTATCTATGGACGGCATGGACCGACTTGCAGCTCTCGGACGCTTAGACGGATCGGACAACGGTGATTGGCTTCACTGGAAGTTGTATGAGGACGAAATACCCGGACGTCGAATCAACAACATGTGGCATAAGCCGATGGCTGCCACCGACAAGCGCTATGTCGTGCAAACAGCAGACAGTGTGATCGAGCGTTGTATTCTCATGGCCTCCGATCCCGGCGACCTTGTGCTTGACCCAACCTGCGGTGGAGCCACAACTGCCGTTGCCGCTGAGAAGTGGGGCAGGCGCTGGATTACCTGCGATACCTCACCCGTAGCCGTGTCCATCGCCCGCCAACGACTCTCTACTGCAACCTTCCCCTATTGGACGCTGGCTGACTCAGCCGAAGGTGCACGACAAGAAGCTGAATGCTCGGCTGTCAATCCTCCCGTGCCGCCGCCGGATGGCGGATGGGGCAATGACCCGGCTCAAGGATTCGTCTACGACCGAGTGCCTCAAGTCTCGGCCAAGGTGCTGGCATATGACGAAGACCCTGACCCAATATTGCTCGTTGACAGACCTAGCACGAAACGTGGCGTCACACGTGTGACCTCACCCTTGACGGTCGAAAGCGAGCAGCCTTGGGCGACGGTCATACCGCTGGAAGGCTCTGATGATGAAATGGTGATCGGGCACAGTGACTTCGCCGATGCAGTAGAGGCGGCGCTGCTGAACCACACCATCAACGGCGGACGCGACAACGCCGACATGACCATCCGCGCCCTAGAGCCGTGGCCCAGCGACTCCAACCTGCTCGCCTGGAAGGCCACCTACACCATCAACGGCGGAGCAGCCGAACACGCCGCAGCGGTGATGGTCGCCGCAGAGGATGTGACCGTGCCCGGCGAGATGGTCCGCGAGGCAGCCCGAGAGATCACCGACAGCGCAGAACGAACCGATGTGCTGCTGGTGGTCGCATATGCGTTCGCTGCCGACGCCCCACCGACGGTCGGTCGTATCGCTGTGGCGAGAGCGCAGATGAACCGAGACCTTATGATTCGGGAGCTGTCGGCCGAGACAGGCCACGAAGCGTTCGTCATCATCGGTGAGCCCGACATCCGCATCCTCGACGACTACCCCGCAGGCCAGATCGCGGTAGAGGTACGCGGCTACGACACCTTCGACCCCGCCACCGGCAACGCCGCCGAGGGAGGCCCCAACGACGTGGCCTGCTGGATGCTCGACACCGACCACGACGGCGAGAGCTTCTATGCCCGGCGCATCCACTTCCCCGGTGCCGACAACGACCGCCAAATCAAGAAACTGCTCCGAGAACTCGGGAGAAACGCGGATGACGTAGAACAGGAGGCCCTCACCGCGATGCGATCAGCGCCGTTTGACCCGCCCGAACGAGGCCGCATAGCCGTGAAGATTGTCACGGCTACGGGCATGGAGATGACCGCGACGAGAGAGACACAGGAGGCCCCGCAGAGAATCTAGGAGCGCCGTGACTTCTGAGGTCCAGATATTGCGACTGGCCGCGAACGCGCCGACCTGCCTCACTTAGGGCGGGCCTGCAGCTTCTCGGCCGCGTCATAGCGGGGGCAGGCTCTACCGGTGGTTGCGACTGAGGGCAGTTAGGCCATCAGCGCCAAGACGACTCGAGGCGAACGTACGGGCGGCGGTCGCGGCCATAGCGGACGCCAGCGGTTTCTTCCGCGAGTATGCCTCTGAGCTAAGGTTTCGCGCCTCGAAGCCATATGGCCTTGCGGAATCAGGCCACGCCCCTCTGAATCCCGCCCACAGCACGACCATGTGCACCAAGACCATGCCGGAGGGCTGGCTGGGCATGTCTAGCGGGCGTAGCCGTCGGGGTGGCGGCGGGCGAAGTTCCAATGGTCGGCCAACATCTCGTCGAGGCCGCGACGGGCCTGCCAGCCCAGCTCGTCGCGGGCTCGGGTGCAGTCGGCCCAGGAGGCCTCGACATCGCCGGGACGGCGCCCGGCGACCTCGTAGGGAACCTGAGCTCCCAATGTCTCGGAGGCCGCGGCCAGCAACTGGAGCACGGTGGTTCCCGAGCCGGTGCCCAGGTTGTAGACCCGGCTGCGGGCCGGGGCGATGTCGGCGTCCAGGGCGGCCACATGACCCTCAGCGAGGTCCATGACGTGCACGTAGTCCCGCACCGCGGTGCCGTCTACCGTGGAGTAGTCCGTCCCGAAGACATCCAGCCGGGCTCGACGACCGGAGGCGACCTGCATCAGCCGGGGCACGAGGTTGGCCGGCTCCCCCGCCGGGTCCTCGCCGATCAGCCCCGAGGGGTGCGCGCCCACCGGGTTGAAGTAGCGCAGCATGACTGCGGTCATCCCCGACGCGGCCGCGGCGTCGGCCAGGATGCGCTCACCCATCAGCTTGGTCTCGCCGTAGGGGTTCTCCGGGACAGTCGGCGAGTCCTCGGTGACCGGCAGCGTCGACGCAGTCCCGTAGACGGTGGCCGAGGAGCTGAACACCAGCCGCCGGACACCCCGATCGATTGCCACCGCGGCGAGCGCGATGGTGGACCCCAGGTTGCTGCGGTAGTAGCCCAGAGGGTCGCTCACGGACTCGGCCACACTCTTTCGGGCCGCGAAATGGACCACCGAGTCGATCCGGTGCTCGCCGAACACCCCGTCGAGGACATCGGGGTCACCCGCATCGCCCTCGATGACAGGAAGGTCGGGGCGGGTGAGGCTGCGGATGGCGTCCACCGCCCGCGGCGACGCGTTGGAGAAGTCGTCCAGGATGACCGGGTCCCGGCCCGCGTCGTG
>JAPOQG010000369.1 GCA_026710865.1 Acidimicrobiaceae bacterium | reverse complement strand
TGCCGCGGCGGCTGAGTTGAGCGATTGAGCGCGTCCGCCCGCTCGTTGCCGCGGTGGCTGAGTTGAGCGATTGAGCGCGCCCGCGGCTGGGCGCAGGCCTGTGCTGCCGGCGTGACGGCGGGTCAGAGGGTGCGGCCCAGGCGGCCCCTGAGCTCTGCGAGCTCTGCCTCGGCGGCGTCGGCTCGTGCGATCTGGTCGTCGTTGTCGAGGAGCCAGGCGCCGGCGGCGAGGTCCCACAGGCGCAGCTTGGGCGGCCGCCAGCAGAGATCCAGGCCCAGCACATCGCTGCGGCCCCGCAGCCCGTCGCCGTCGGGCTCCACCTCGATCGGCGCCCAGCGCCCCGAGAGGCGCCGTTCGCCCTGTAGCGGCGGGTCCAGCAGCTCGCCGCCGGTGGGGTCGAGCCGCCAGTACTCCTGCACGCCGAGCTCGGCGTACTTGGCAGGCTTGACGTGCAGGTCCGTGCCCACGGTGTTGGGGGACGCGATCTCCAGCGCGAAACACGGCGCCGCGCCGGCCTCCCACACCTTGTAGGTGGTCTTGTTCTCCACCGCGGCGACGTCCACCCCGAGCGCCACCGCCACGTCCGGCGCGACGACCACCCTGGGGTCGCCCTGCTTGTAGTAGATGTTGATGTCGCAGCACACCCACGCGCCGTGCACGTCGCCGCGCCGGGCGTACCAGTGCCGCAGCGCCACCAGCAGCTCGACGCGCCGCCGCAACTGCAAGTCTCCTTCCGGCACTTGGGGTCCCTCCGGGTAGTCGATGTCCACCTCGGGAGGACCAGCCACGATCGAGCTCGTCAACGCGCACCTCCGACTCGCTCCGCCGACGCTACTCCACACTCCCATGCCCAACAACCCACAGACATCAGAGTGTCTGAAAATACAGAATCTTTCGTCGGACCGGCGTGCGTGTCGACGTTCTCAAGGCACTGCTGCGCAGCAGCGTCGGACCCCGCGGGCACCCCGGCAGCCCGCACAGGAATCTCGGGAGAGTTGTGTGTAGTCAATACACACAACTCGCACCGAGAATAATCCTGCGGTGCCATCTGCAACGAATTCCCGACTCAGGACACTAACCCCGGACGCGGTCGCCGCGGCCCTCTCAGCCGCGGCGCGGAGCTCATTGCAACTCGGTCTGCCAGCGCCTGCGCCGAATGCAGCAGAGGGAGCAGAGTGCGAGACGAACGATCCTCGGCTGAGAGTCCGTCGATGGCATCGCTGATAGCCGCCGGCGTGCGTCGCAGGAGATCAGCGGCGCGGTCGGCGGTCGCGTCGGGGTCGAGCCCCAACATCTTCCCTGCGGTTCGCCACGCATCGGGCGTGCCCATGGCCCGCACCGAGTGGTCGTCGCCGAAGGCCATAGCGACGCGCAAGTCAAGCAGGTCATGGTGGGCATACGGCAAGAAGGAGATGACATCGTAGAGCGGCGCAAGACACACGTCGGGCCCATCGAGAAGCAGGCTGTAGTTCTTGGCGTGCGCGTCGGGCGCGGCGATCGCCCAGTTGTAGATGAGTGCGTCGCGGAATCGCTCGACATCCGTTCGGCGATCGCTCGACTGAGCCCCTCCCAGGCGGACCAGTCTTGCCGTGCGGCCCGTATCCAGTCAGCGATCTGCCGTTCGCTCTGGGGTTCCAGCCCGCTGGCACGAGCGTGAAGCACCCCTTCGGCTCCCGGGCGGGAGAACTGCACCGCACCAGCGCAGTCCAAGCCGATCGATGTACTCAATAGATCCAGAGGCCGGGCACTCGACGCCCCCCTTCTAGCCGCCCACCTTCTCCGGACCGCGATGTTGTCTGGCAGGAGCCCGTCGAGCCACTGCCTCATCTCGTAGGTCCCGCGCCCGAGGGGGGCGCTCAAGGACAGGGGAGTGTTGCGAGGGTTGCGAAGGTAAGTGTCGTCGTATCGGAACTCGACCGAGTTGGCGGGGGCTGCACTGATCTCCCCGGCGAGCTTCCCTTCGAGGAAGACCAGTAAGTCAGCCACCGGCGCGCGGCGCCTCCGAACGACGGCTTGCCGACAGAGGCACGAAGGCCAGTTGGTAGCCGAGGCCGAACAGGATGGCGTTGAGCGTCTCCACACGAGCGCTGCGCTGCCCATTCTCGAGCACGGAGACAGCCTCACGGGACACGGACGCGGCCGCGGCCAATTCTGCCTGCGTCAGGCCGGCGTCTCGGCGCGCGCTGCGCAGCGCTCGTCCGATCCGACTGGGGGACCGCATCCCCAGATAAGTCAACGGTTCAATGGAAGCTTGCTCGTTCTGCCGCATGCCTTGAGCGTAGCATGTGGCGTGAATCCGACATTGGCGTGAATGTGATGTATTCCCGACATGCTGCGGCGTGTGATCGACCGATCACATCGGGCCGTCACGGTCGAGGTATGACGAGTGATCGGCGCTCGGGCCGTTGCTGCGGACGGGACGAGCTTCCTCTCGTAGGGGGCGACGGCGAGGCGCAGACCCTCCAGTACTGCGCCAGCCAGAGCCGCACCATCGGGGCCGCGGCGCAGGGTTCGTCTCCACAGGGATCCTCCAGACGCTCGGCTGTCCGTCAGCGCCGATTCTGGGGGATCCCCAGCGTTCAGCCGCGGACCCCCGCCGTGCTCACTCCGACCTCAAACGATGCTCCTATGACGCGATGCAAGTCGAGCATGGTCGCCAGTTTGAGCGCTGGGCCGCTCTGGCGGAGCGGGTGGCAACGCTGGAGGGCGACCGCTCCTAGCTACAACCCGACCGCGACTCGGATCTAGGCCACCGAGCGCAGGGACTCGGCCATCGTGTCGATCATGCGGCCGATCTCGTCGTCGGTGATCACCAGCGGCGGGCACATGGCCAGCACGTCGTTGATGGGCCGCACGATCACGCCCCGGCGCAGCATGTCGTTGCGCACGTCCATGGACGGCCGGTCGAGCACCGCGGCCTGCACCGCGCCTCTGCCCCGGTGCGACGCGATCAGCCCGTCGGCGGCCAGCGCCTCGAGCCCCTCGACCAGCTTGCGGCCCACATGGCGGGCCCGCTGCACCAGGCCCTCGTCGGTGAGGATCTCCATGTTCTTTATCGCGGCGGCGGCCACGGTCGGGTGGCCCGAGTAGGTGTAGCCGGTGCGCAGCAGGAAGCCGGGCTCCTCGAGGTTCTCGCACACCCTCCGGCTCACGATCACACCGCTGAGCGGCAGGTAGCCGGACGTGACCCCCTTGGCGAAGGTCATCATGTCGGGCATCACGTCGAAGGTCTGGGCCCCGAACCACTCCCCGGTGCGGCCGAACCCGCATATCACCTCGTCGAGGATCAGCAGGGCGCCGTGCTGGTCGCACAGGCGGCGCACCCCGGCCAGGTAGCCCTCCGGCGGCGGGAACACTCCGCCCGCGCCCTGGACCGGCTCGGTGATCACCGCGGCCACCCGCTCGCTGTGCTGGGCGAACGCGGTGGCCATGGCCTCGATGTCGTCGTGGGGCACCTCCACGAAGTGGGGGACCAGATCGCCCCAGCCCTCCCGGTTCAGGGCGATGCCCTGGGCGGAGGTCCCGCCGAAGTTGGTGCCGTGGTAGCCGTTGGTGCGGGTGATCACCACCTGCCGGTCGGCCCCGCTGGTGCGCTGGGCGTAGAGGCGGGCGAGCTTGAGCGCGGTGTCGACGGCCTCGGAGCCGGAGCAGCCCAGGAACACCCGGCCGTCGGTGAGCGGTGAGCGCTCCGCGATCATCTCGGCGGCCCGGGCCGCGGGCGGGTTGGTGAACGGGTCGAAGGTGTTGTAGCAGGCGAGGTCGCGCATCTGCGCGGCCACCGCGTCGGCCATCTCCGGGCGGCCGTGGCCGATCTGGCAGTACCAGAGGCTGGCCAGGCCGTCGATGTACGAGCGCCCCTCGTCGTCGTAGAGCGTGGAGCCCTCGGCCCGCACGATGTTGATCATGTCGGACTCCGGCTTGGCCGGAGTGGCGAACGGGTGGAGCAGGGCGTGAGGACTCATGTACGGGGCTCCTGGGCCGCGGGCGGGCAATGCCGGCTCAGCCTACGGAACCCTGGGGCCGATTTCCCAGGCCCGGAATTGGCAGCGTTTTGGCCCGCATAGCGGGCGTTCTGCTGCCAGATCGGTTGCGGTTGACGGGTTGTCGGGGAATTGGCAGCGTTTTGGCCCGTATGGGGGGTGTTCTGCTGCCGGATTGGTTGCGGGGCTCAGAACGCCACCGTGCCGGCGGATACGACGGTTCGGCCGTCGAGGGTGATGGTGCAGTTGCGCATGGGCAGGTCGAAGTGGCCCAGGGTGTGGCGACCGGCGGTCTCGTTGGCGCCGGTCGAATAGAGGAAGTTGCCGGCGAAGGCTCGTAGCTCGGTGCCGTTGAACTGGGTGCGGTCATACATCGTGAGGGCGTCCCAGCGGGCCGCCGGGTTCATGCCCCAGCCGACGTGGGAGACCGCGTAGGCGTCCGGGTCGTCCCAGGCCTCCAGGTAGCTCGACATGAGCTCGGCGTCGAGCCCGTCGCCCGAGATGCCGGTCGCGTAGTCGTCGGTGATCTGCAGCCTGACCGGCGACTCGAGGTAGCGCTTGAAGGTGAGGTTCACGTCGCCGGTGTCGAGTACCAGTGTTCCGTTGACGGTGCCCGCCGGCGGGAAGCAAAGGCACAGCCCTCCGGGCCAGTGGGCGACGGTTCCGGGCCCGTTGGTGCAGCCCCAGCTGGCTGCGGCCGGCGCCTGGGACACGTCGACGATCAGGTCGGTGCCCGCGGCTGACGTGACCCGCATCTCCGACGCCCCGGCCAGCAGGGCCGCCCCCTCGTCGACCCTGGGCTTGAGCGCCGGGTCGGGGACAAGCCTCTCGAGGATCTCAGGGTGTTCGTTGGAGACCATCAGGATCCGGGCGCCGCCGTCGAGGATCGCGCCCAACTCCGGGGCGTGCAGCAGGCCCTCCACCGTGCAGTCGGCCACGAACGACGACCCGGCCAGGGCGGCCACCACCGGCTCGAGACCGCCGATGGCGTCGGACGCGCCGGTGGATCGCACCGGCACCGGCGCCCGCTGAGGCGGGGTGGGCACGCTCACACCGAACACCCGCGCTCCGAG
>JAPOQG010000368.1 GCA_026710865.1 Acidimicrobiaceae bacterium | reverse complement strand
CGGCCAGTGGTGTACATGGTGTGCACTGGCAACGCGGCCCGGTCGCCGATGGCCGCGGCCATGCTGCGTGCCCTCGACAGCCGTGGGCGGCTCGACGTTCGAAGCGCGGGCACCCTCACTCTGGAGGGGCATCCGATGGGGATCCGCACCCGGTCGGCTCTGGCTCGGCACGGTCTCACCGACCACGCTCACCGGTCCCGTCAGTTCCGCGCCACCGACGCGGCTGAGGCCGACCTGGTGGTGGTGATGGAGCCGCTGCACCTTCATTGGATGCGCCGCAATGCCCCTGAGGCGGCTCCTATCACCGGATCGCTGCGGCGGCTGGCGAGGGATCTGGCGGCTCTCAAGGGCGGTTCCGCCGGCCACGATCTCGGCCGGAGAGTGAGGGCACTGGAACTCGACGCGCTCGCGCCGGAGGCGTGGGAGGAGATCGTCGATCCCGGCGCGGGCGAGCAGGAAGACTTCGACCGCTGCTCCGACGAGCTGCGCCTGCTGGTGGCCGAGCTGCACCGACGCCTGGCGTGACCGGCCGGATGCGGTCGTACGGGCTGGTACTGGGGTGAGCGGCCAGCCGCGGCCCTACTGGCGCGACTGCCCGGTGGTCAGCCTGGCGACCGGGGCAGCTACTCGTGGTGGTTGCCGCTGCCATGGCCTCGACCGCCGGCCTGCGGGCACTGGCTTGACATCATTACATGTCCGCGCCCAGCGCATCGAGGTCAAACGTTCTCCATATGACCGCTGATAGCCCGCTGTGCCACCGGCTCGCTCCACGGGCCAGAATGGACAGGCGAGATCCGTCGCCCGAGGAGACGCCATGCTGATTCTGTCCATGCCCATGGCGCTGGTCGCGGCGTACCGGGTAACGGACGTTTCCGATGTTCCCGACGATGTGTCTCGGCTCCACTCGCCCGATCTCCCGCCGACCAGACTCGATGTCGAACTGGGCGAGAGCGGCGACCCGGAGGCCGAGTTGTCGTGACCGCCAAAGCCGCGCTGGATGAGCTGAACAAGAAGTGCACGACGCTCTGCGAAGACTACCACCGCAAGAAGGGGCCCAGCGGGGATAGCAATGTGTGGAGCGGCTTCGGAGGACCCGGAGACTGCACGCCGAACTATCGCCTCCTCTACTCGTCGGCTGCCACCTTTGAGAATCACGGCGGCGTCATGTTCCTCGGCACCAACCCAGGCGGCGACCACACGGCTGCGGACCCCCGCCACCACGAATGGCCCTTCTCGAAGTCGTGCTACTCGGCATACCTTGACGAGTGTTGGGACGGCCAGCCGAAGGGCTGCCACCCGATGCAAGAAGCAGCACTGGAGGTCGCCGCGGCGATCGCAGGTGGACGCGAGGACGGCAAGCGCCTGCTGCAGCGCAGTCCCGCCGGAAATCTCATCCCGTTTCGGTCGGAGAGACCGAAGCACCTGCCCCGGGGGCTCGAAAAGCACGGCCTGAAGATTGGATGGGAGCTGATCTCCCGTGCGAAGCCTCGAGTGCTGGTGCTATTCACGAGCAACAAGGAGAGGTGGGGGTGGCTGATGAAGAAACTCGACTGGGGCCTCGATCCTGACCTCGAGAAGTCCTTCAGACCGAATTGGAAATATCGAGAATCGAAGTCATCAGGATCGTGGCCCCGCTTCGTCTTCGCTCTGCCTGCTCTCAACAACAAGCGAAATCCCGCTGTGGAGAAAATTGTCGAGCACTTTGAGAATCGGGTAGACGACATCGGACACGATCGGTTGTGTGGGTCTGCCGCTCCTGCCTAGAAGCCCATTTGGGCGGGCTCTAATCTTGTTGACTGGGTAACTTGGAAGACTCAATATATGAGACGTATATGCGGCGAATATCTCGAGCCGACAATACGACTCGACTGTGCCCTGTGAAGTGGACATTCTTTCCGTTAGCGTTCACTCCAACGAACGGCGGAGCGATAGACAGATCTCGGTTGGGCGACTCATCCGAGTCTGTATTGAACCAAGCGAGCTGACCTGAGATGTAACTTCCGTCGTGCATCTCACAACCGATGAAGACGGCACACCCATCGGGTACGTTAGTCCTGAAATAGCGATGCCAAGCTGACTCATTCGAGATGGTGGGAGCGAAGCGCCTAGAAAACCAATCCAATGGAGAAGTACCTTGTGCGATAGCCGCAGCAAGTAATGAAGAAAGAGTCACTAGGAGGACACACCATACAGCTACGTATGCCAATCTATTGTCATCCATCAGGGTGTAGCCACGAGGATCATCAATTAGCTGCGTCACGCTAGGAGTATGGTATTTCAGTGGCGTGAAGCGCAACGAGACAAAGATACCGAATAAGACGGTATTGGAGACGATTGATACGACGACAAGCTGAACGCCCTCCATCGTAGCGGACTGCCTTCTCGTCGGGAATCTGCGACTACGAACAATGTGGTGCAGGTACCCAGGGACTAGGAGTACGACGGCAATGAGTAGCGCCGGCAATGAGTAGCGCCGTGAGAGTGCTTGGCACCTACTTACTCGCTTGAATTGTGATCATCAGTCGATTCACTAGGGGGAAGAGGGACACTATCGCTTGCCTTTGGCGGTGGTGGAGGCACGCTGGGCTCCATTCCGCGCCTTAGGATTAGCTCACTCAGTCCCTCAGCCTGTCTTTCTCTGCTCTTCTTGGTCATGATTGAGAGCATAGCAGCGGTATTGTGGGGATTCGGTGGGCTGCTCTTTCGCGCCAGACACGAACGGCGGCAGGAATGGGTCTTGGCATACAGGCTGTGGTCTTTATGGTGGGCACCGGGAACGGGGCCCGGTCGCCGATGGCCGCGGCCATGCTGCGTGCCCTCGACACCCGTGGGCGGCTGCTGGTGGCCGAGCTGTACCGACGCCTCGCGTGATGGCAGCGGGCCAATGATCCGTCCCAAGCACTACTGGCGAGACGGCGTGTTCATGAGCCTCGCGGTCGGTGTGATCGGTGTGACCTTCGGCGTGTTCGCGGACGCCGCCGGGCTGGACCTGGCCCAGATCGCGGTGCTGTCGACCCTGGCGTGCGCAGGGGCGGCCCAGTTCGTGGTGGTGGGCGTGATCGACAGCGGCGGGACCGGAGCCGCGGCCGTCGGATCGGCCCTGCTGCTGATCGCCCGCTACGCGCTGTACGGGCCCGTGGTGCGGCGGTTCCTGCCTTCGTCGGTGCCGGGGCGGCTGGTAGCCGCCCAATTCGTGATCGACCAGAGCACCGCCATGGCTGTGGCGCAGACCAACCGCCGAGACGGCTCGGGGGCCTTCTGGTTCACCGGTGTCACCCTCTGGTTGTGCTGGATCGCGGGGTCGGTGGTCGGAACGGCGCTCGGCGGGGTCATCGGCGATCCCGAGAAATGGGGGCTCGATGCCGCGCTTCCGGCGATATTCGTCGCTCTCCTCGCCCCTCACCTGCGGAGCGCGCCGGGCCGCGTGGCCGCCCTGGGAGCGGCGGTCGTCGCAGTGGCCGCGGTTCCGTTCACGGCAGCCGGCGTTCCCATCCTGTTGTCGGTGGTTGCACTGGCGCCCGCCGCGCTCGTGCAGGTCCGTCGCCAACAGGATCCCCATGATGGACCGACGTCGAGAACCGAGCCGGGGCCGACGCCGTGAGTTGGACGGTGATCCTCGTACTGGCCGCCGGCGCCTATGGCATCAGGGTGCTCGGGGTCACGACCCTCGGACGGATCGTCGAACAGCGGCTGGGGGCGGTCGTGTGGCTGCTGCCGGTCACACTGTTCTCGGCGCTCGTGGTGGTGATGACCCTGGACGAGGCCGGCGAACTGGTGCTGGACGGCAGAGTGGCGGGGGTAGCGGCCGGAGCGGTGGCGGCTTGGCGGAAGGCGCCCATGATGGTCGTCGTGCTGGTGGCCATGGCCTCCACCGCCGGCCTGCGGCTGGTCGCCTGAACGCTGCGCGGATAGGTGGGAATCCGTCACGTTGGAGCGGTGTCAT
Source organism: Acidimicrobiaceae bacterium (assembly GCA_026710865.1). GTDB lineage: Bacteria > Actinomycetota > Acidimicrobiia > Acidimicrobiales > Aldehydirespiratoraceae > Aldehydirespirator. The sequence goes on along the minus strand of JAPOQG010000368.1, from coordinate 808 downwards.
TCCCGCTTCGCTGAGCTCACGAGCCGCTCGGGCCACGGCCTCGCGCCGCATGGACCGCGTCGTCCCGCCAATTCGCTCGGCCTCTGAGCGCAGCAATCACATTGTGAAGGTGCGGGGCCAGTCGTCGGAGCGGATGAGGGCGTCGGTGCCTCCGTCCACGTAGAACACCGAGCCGCAGGCGAACCGGGCCACCGGCGACAGCAGAAACTCAACCCAGGCGGCCAGAGCGTCAGCGTCGGGCGTCTCGGTCACCGGAACCGGGAACGCCTCCATCAGCGGTCCGTAGACGTCGTCGGTTTGGCCGGCACGCAGCAGCGGGGTGTCGACCGGCCCCGGCGCGATGACATTGAGCCGGATGCCCTCGCCCACCCACGGCTCCGAGACCGCGGTGCGGCGGCACCACCGGGTGATGGCCAGCTTCGCGCCGCCGTAGGCGACAGCGGGTGCGAACACCGGATCGACTGTCTCGATGACGGCTACCGCGTCCTCCTCGCGGCCGTCGAGGTAGGCGGCGATCAGATCGTCGGGCAGATTGGGCGTGGTGGTGGACGAGTTCGACCCGAACTGCACTACCTGGGCCCCGCCCGAGGCGGCCAGGGCGGGCCTCAGTCCCTCCAATAGAGCCTGCGAGCCGAAGTAGTTCACTCGGGCGATCAGCTCACCGGCGACGGGCGGACCGAGGCCCGCAGCCGACACGGCACCGTCGAGCACTCCACCAGCCGCACTGATGACAGCCGCCGCCGCCTCCGTCCGGCCGTCGGCGGTCCCCAGGTCGGCGATCACCTCCGCTTCTCGCCGGTCGATGCCG
>JAPOQG010000377.1 GCA_026710865.1 Acidimicrobiaceae bacterium | reverse complement strand
GGGAGGCCTGAGCAACACTTACTTCCGACAACCGAGCAACAGTTCGCAAATTCAATTCCGCCGACGTCTCGACCAGCACGGCCAGAATCTTGCCCTGAGCACCAGGAATCACCGCTTGGACGGGCCGCTCAAAATCCACGCCCCCACTCTACCAGACCATCCACTCACTAATGGAACAATTGTCTCATTTTTGACTGCTTTTGCCGCAGACTTCGGCCGACGTCGCGGGGGCCGGCCGGAGAGGACACCTGCGCAGACGCCCACGCAACGCCGCTTCCATCCGGCTCGACTGGGATACGCAGACCACTTGCACTTGACGCAGCCGCTTTCCAAGCTGTAGACAGTGCAGCCAAATCCTCCGCACCAGGCCGAGAGTGAGTCGCAATCGTGAAGCCTGTCTCCGTTTCTGTCGCTCTCGCCGTCCTGATCGCTCTGATCGGCCCTGCGTCGACCGCCACCGCGTCTACCCCCCCCCCCCGCGGAACAGCCTCAGGGCATAATCCCGCTTCCCGCTGAGGAGCACCCGCCGCCACCTTCTCAAGGCCCGGAGACGCCACCGCTCCAGGCCCAAACGCCGTCAGAGCCGGCAGCGACATCCACCGCCGATCCCGTGCCGGCCGTCGCGGGGACTGCGGCGACTTTGGAGACCTCGCCAGCATCGATGGCGGCGTCCTCGTCGCCAATAGGGGCCTCTTGGGTTGCGCCCGCTTCGACATCTACGCAGGTACGTGAGGCCGCGGCGATGTTCAAGGGAACAGGCGCGGCGGCGGTCGCTATCCCTTCACCTGCAGCATCCTCCCCATTGCTGACAGAGCCGGGCGCGGCAGCGCTCGCGCAGCCGGGCGGGTTCGACGACGTTGCCGAGAACTCCTACTACTCGACGCCCGTGGCGGAGCTCACCGCGGCGGGAGTGTTCGCGGGCACCGAGTGCGACGAAGGGTTCTGCCCCAACGAGCCGATAGGCCGCGCAACGATGGCGGTGTGGACGGTGCGCGTCCTCGACGGAGCGGACCCCGCGCCGGTGGCGTCCACCCGCTTCGCGGATGTGGCCGCCTCGCATCCTCACGCCGAGTTCGTCGAGCGCCTCGCTCAACTCGGCGTAACCGGCGGCTGCGGCGACGGCACCGACTTCTGTCCCGACGACACGGTGACCCGGGCCCAGATGGCGGTGTTCTTGTCGCGGGCCTACAGCCTCGATGGTGGCCCCGACCCGGGCTTCTCCGACGTGCCTGACGACGCATGGTACTCCGCCGCGGTCGCCGCGGTCGCCGCGTCGGACATCACTGGGGGCTGCGGCGACGGCACCGTGTTCTGCCCCGGCCAGGACACCACGCGCGCCCAGATGGCCACGTTTCTGTGGCGAGCCGAACAGGATAAGACGCCCCAGACAGTTGCGGACGGTCGGTCCACTGTGATCGTCGCGAACGGCTGGTCGCCGCCAGACATCGGTGCCGCCGTGCCGCTCGCGAGCAGGCTCAACGCACCGGTGCTGTATGCCAGTCTCGACAGCCTCGGCGATGCCACCATCGACGCCCTGGGACGGCTCGAGCCCTCGCAGGTGATCCTCGTCGGGAGCCTTGCCCAACTCAGCGGCAGCGTCGAAGCCGAGGTCCGGCGGCTAGTGCCCGATGCGCGAGTCCAACGCCTCAGCGGCACCGACAGCACCGACACCGCAGCCAAGGCCAACGCAATGGCGCCGGCTGGGACTTGGCCCGTGGTGATCGCGAACCCACACGATGCCGGCGTGGCGGCGCTGCTCGCCGCGTCGTTAGGCGGCAGCGCTCTGCTCTCGCACCAGGAGGCGCTCAGCTTGCCCACCGTCGAGGCGATGCGACGCTTGGGCGAGCCTGTCGTCGATGGGGACTGGGTGGGCAACAGGGACACCTACATCGTGGGGGACACAGCCGCGCTTGCCTCCAGCGTTGAGCGCGACCTTAGCCGCTTGACCGACAATCTCGAACGAGTAGGGGGTTCTGGTCGGGCGGACACCGCCGCGAGGGTCGCTCTGCGGCTCGCCGAGCGTCGCCCCAACGCGCCGATCGTGCTGGCGAACGGCGAGTCGCCCGCCGATGTGGGGATCGCCGCTCCGTATGCCGCGGTGATCCACGGCACCCTATTGCTTACCCACCCCGACAGGCTCGGCGAAGCCGCTGCAACCGCGCTGGAGCAACTCAACGTCCGCGAGGTCGTCCTCATCGGCAACACCGACACCCTTGGTGCCTCCATCGAGAGCGAACTCGCCCGACAGTTCCCTAATGCCTGGGTGATGCGCATCGCCGGCAGCGACCGGGTTGGCACCGCGGCCAAGGCCGCGCTCGATGAACAACTGCGCCCCAGTGCAGTCCCGCCGGAGTCGATCGGGAACCGGATCTCATCTGGCTCGAGTCATTCGTGCGGTCTCCTCGCCGATCTCAAACTTACCTGTTGGGGCTTCCACGCTTCCGACGAGCTGAATGCGCCGAAGGGAAAGTTCGTCCACGTTTCCGCCGGCGAAAGTTACTCGTGCGCGCTTCGTTTCGACCAAACAGCGGCATGCTGGGGTAACCATCGAAGGCTTAGTGAGGTACCGGGAGGCCGGTTCTTGGGCCTTGATCTCCCCTTTCAATGTGGTATTCGACCTGGTGGCCGAGAGCTGTGCTGGGGTTGGTATCACGGGGCGGACGAGAACGCTCCAACAAGCCGTTTCACACAAGTATCGACACACGTATCAATACAGGCATCGGCATCCGGGCGTCACTCGTGTGGTCTTCACGTTGACGGCACGGTTTCTTGCTGGGGCTTGGACTCTCACGGACAGGCCGATGCCCCAACGGGGAGCTATTTGCAAGTCGTAGCGGGCAATCTGTTCTCATGTGGATTACGACTCGACCGGACCGTCATCTGCTGGGGCGACGATGGCGAACACTACGACGAGCGAAATCCAGTCCGTAATGTCCCGAGCGGCAGGTTCACAGAAATCACATCTGGCGGATCCTATGTTTGCGGACTGCTCGAAAACGGCACCGCTGAATGCTGGGGGCACAACGGATTCGGCAGGGCAACACCGCCGAATCTGCGGTTTGCGCCTGATATAGAACCCGTCCGTGCCGCTCTGGCAGCACCGACCGAAGCGCTGGTGCTGCCGACAAGCGACTGCGCAACTCGAACGGTATCGGCGATGCGTCCTGGTCCCGTCGAGAATCTGCGACTCGCGTTCCTTGGGGCCGTCGACTCATATGGCCGCTCGCCCGATCCCGTCACGGTCGCTTGGACCACTGCATGCAGCGGTGGTTCACCCCAGCAGTTCATAGTGGAGTGGCGTCGCGCTCATCAACGCTATGAGGATAGCAGACGGCGATTGGTGGCTGCGAGCGACAGTGCTGGAACTTACGTGACCTCCGTACCTGAGAACAACGGGTATGCCGGCATCTATGCCGTCCGGGTTACCCCGTTGAATCCTGCGGGAATGGGCGAGCCTCGAGAAATGGTCGTATCTACGCCCGCCAACGACGCCTACACACTCAGCGAAGCCGTCGTCGAAGAGTTCGGAGACCGATACCCATGGCTCGATACCCTATGGGTAGCCTTCCATGATGGCGACAATCACGTCGCCCAATACCACATCAGCGCTAGAAGATGTATCTTGCAGCATACTGGTGGAGGCTGTGCCAGCGCGGCCGGCATTTCGTTGACGTATATTCGGGCGGCTGATTGGGGTGGTCAAGAGGTTGACAGGGCGCTAGACCGGATGGTGGGAGGGCAGAGCAGTCCAAGATTCGCTGACGTAGCGATGGAAGAACTCGCCCACGTTTACGACTTCTACTCAAGCGCTTCACATTTCAAAACTAACGGCAGCAAGCTAATCAGGTTCGACTCACATCCCTTAGGATTGGACACGAAGACGCGAGCCGCGGTGACGGCTGGTTTGATGTACTTGCACGAACTCTTGGCAGAACTAAAGGTACTTGGTATTGGCGGTGGAAAATGCAGCGCTGCGGAGCTGTTCGGAGAGATGCCTGAGCTAGTGATGGCTGCTGACGGCGTCATTCCCTATGCACGAACCCAGAACGCGTGCCGGCTCCCATTCGCTCTTGCTGGCCACCCAGAGGATCAATGGCCAGACTTTACTGGTGATGAGACAATCCAAGTGTTTCGAAGCGTCCTAGTCGATCAAGATATTCCACAGTGGTTCTATGACAACTATCTGAATGCTCATGATTCGTGGGATCTCCAAACATTGAGAGGCACTCTTCGCAACATATTCGGCCGGAGCGCGGCACCATCTGATACGCCCTATTTCCGTGTGTTGCGCGACCTCATTCTCGATGATACCCATGGTGCCTATTGCTCGGAGACTCAGGTACGGGAGTACCTCGACGGCGAAACCGATCTTCTCCCTGAGCGGGCTGTGAACGGCAGTTGCGCCGCCTTCGAGGCTGTCGTGTCGAACGAGAATCACTCCTGCGCGTTGCGAACCGACGACACGATCGCCTGCTGGGGCTCCAACACCCATGGCCAGATCGACGCTCCCGACGGAACATTCACCGCCGTGAGCGCCGGCCTCGAGCACACGTGCGCTCTGCGGTCCAATCAGAGCATCGCCTGCTGGGGCCGGAATCTCTCGGGCCGTACGGAGCCACCCCAGGGCGAGTTCTCTTCGGTGACCTCCGGCGACAGCTACTCCTGTGCGTTGCGAACCGACAAGTCGATCGTCTGCTGGGGCTCATGGGGCGCAAACCGACACGGGCAGCTCGACCCCCCTCAGGGCAGGTTCAGCGACATCTACGTGGGCCCGAATCACGCGTGCGCGCTGAGCACCACCGGCACGGTCGCCTGCTGGGGCGCCAACTACGATGGGCAAGCGGATGCTCCCGCGGGGGAGTTCGCTGCGCTCACCGTGGGCCGTGACCATTCATGTGGGCTTCGATTTGATGGCCGAGTCGTTTGCTGGGGTTCAAATGAACGTGGGCAAGCCGACGCTCCCGACGGGTCATTCTCGAGCATTGCCACGACCTCCTGGGACCGGTTCGGATATGGCCGCACATGCGGAGTCCGTGTCGACGGGAGCGTCGTCTGTTGGGGCAAGTACGCGCCGGAGCCACCCGATGAGACGTTCTCCTCAGTGGCGGTGAGTCGCTCACATGTGTGCGGGCTGCGTACTGACGGAGCCATCAGGTGCTGGGGCGACCTCGACGTCAGAACCGAGGACTACCCGTTGGGACCATTCGCTGAAGTCACGGCAGGCCTCGGCTACTCATGCGGGCAACGCGCCGACGGAACAATCACCTGTTGGGGCAGTGAGACCCGTGCCGAACAGATCAATCCGCCCGCGTGCCGAGAATCCGCAGCTTCAGCTTGGCGAGCCTGCAGTCGCCTCTACGTGCCGGTTCTAGAAGAGCCAGCACTTACCGAGTGCCCCGCGACCCGGCACTCGGGGGGCGTGCCCCGGGTGTCCTACTCGCTGGACTATCTGAGGCGGTTTCAAAGCCACCCCGACGAGTGCGAATGCTGGATCGCCGTCAATCGTGTCGCCTACGACGTCATGCCCGCGGTCGGAGGCTACGAGTACCCGGGGCCCGGTTCGATCGCGGACCTGTGCGGCCAGGACGCCACCGAGCACTTCCGCGTGAACGACATCGACCCGCCTGACGTCAAGTTCGCCAGGGGAACCGTCAGGCGCTGAGGTCCAGAGCGGGGTCTGTCAAGAATCTTGTGTATCGGGCGTGATCTGAGGGTCCGCAGTTGGGTGCTGGAGGTCGGTGATGGTCTTGAGGTTGGTGAAAGGCGAACGCGGCCCGTCGGCACTTCTCCCGACAGCACCGGCTGGACCGACGTCACTGCACGCTCGGCGCCCACCCGAACCGGCCGCTCAGCGCCATCGCACAGATATGCGACCAGCCTGCGCAAGCTACACCGGGTGAACGGCAGGCCCAGAACCTCAGGGAGCAAGGTCGCCGTCTTCACGATGAACTCCTCGTCGTCAGTCGTGATCCAGCCGGGCGATCACAGGCTCCGGGCGGGCCTTCATGGCGGGGTGAGCATCCACTCGTAGGCGGGCTGGGCCTCTACTGCGTCGGGGACGCGGGCGGGTAGACCTCCGCGATTGCGGGTGAACAGGCGCTTCGTGGCGGCCGGGAAGAGGGCGCCGGCCTCCTCGATGGCTCTCAGCTCCCGGGCAGCGGTGGCCTCGTCGGAGGCGTCGGCGCACACCTGGATCAGCTCGAGCCCGCCGTCGTCGACACGGGCCAGGAAGTCCACCTCTCGGTTACGGGGCGTGCGCACGTAGGTGACTTCGCAGCGGCGGCGATCCAACTCCACCAGCACCGCCGTCTTCAAGGCATGGCCCACATTGCCCCTGCCCGCCCGGTCGAACGCCGGGATGAACCCCGCATCGACCGGATAGGCCCTGCGGGGGCTGACCATGCGCTGGCGCTCCGAGCGCGACTCCATCCACACCGTGCGCACCAGGAAGCAGTCGCCCAAGCGGGCGAGCAGCCGATGCGCAGTCGGGTCTCGGCGCTTGGATTGACCGCGGCCCCGCGTAAGCGTATGTTATGTACGTGATGTACGTTCACTTCGGCTGACAAAGGAACCCAGGATGCAGCAACTGTCATGCACCGACACGCGCCGCCGTCTCCGCGAGGTGCTCGACACCGCGGAGGCGGGACTGCCGATCGGCATCCGCCGCCACGGCAAGCTCGTCGCGTTGATCGAGAGCGGGAGGCTTCAAGAGGTACTGCTCGATTCCCGGCGGCTGTGCCGGCCCCAAGCGGTGGCCGAGGCCGGAGGCTGGTCGGTGTTCCTGCCGGGAACGCCGGTCGCCGCCGACGGCGCCAACCTCGACGAGGCCGTCGACGAGTTCGTCACCGCCCTGCGCGAGTACGCCGAGGACTGGCAGGCACGGCTCCGGTTCGCGCCCAACCACCACCACCACTGGCCGCTCGTGCAGTTCGTGTCGCTCGCCTCCGACGCCGACATCTCCGGATGGGCGCGCGGCGACCTGCAGTGAGCCGTCCGGCGCCCACACGACAGGACCACCTGCGCTTCTGTGAAGTCGAGGGATGGCGGACCGTCCGGTCCGGCACCGGCAAGCGCTCCACCCACCATGAGACCCACGAGTTCGAACTTCCCGACGGCAGCATCCTGCGAAGCCGCATCTCCCGGCCCCCGGACCGCACCGGCTACGGCCCGGCTCTGTGGGCGCACATCCTGCGCGATCAGCTCCGCGCCAGCCCCGATGAGTTCTGGCAGTGCGTACGCACCGGCGTCCCGCCGAACCGGGGCGCACCCCCGGCGCCGGCCGGAGCCATCCCGACCGATCTGCTCTACCTTCTCAAGGACCGGGTCGGCCTGACCGACGAGCAGCTCGCCGGGATGAGCAGGCAGACCGCGATCGAGCGGGCGCAGCAGTACTGGACCACCGGGAAGTAGCAGCGCCCAGCCCTCCGGGTCGACGGGCCCGCCGTCCAGGGCCGTGGCGGTGAGAGCCGTCAGGGGCCGAGGGCGCTGACGGGGGTGACGGCCACTCCGTCGGGGCGGGTGTAGGCGTAGTTGCCGAACGCGGTCACCACGAGCAGGCCGGCCGGCTCGCCCGCTGCGGCGGTATCGACCCGGTCACGCAGCTTGAGGAGGCTGCGGGCAGCGGCGTCGATGGCCTTGTCGCCGCCGAGTTTGGCCTCGGCGGCCAGCCATTCACCCGCGGCCGTCTCCACTACGGCATCGACTTCGAGTCCGGTGTTGTCGCGGTAGTGGTAGACGCCGGCGTCGAGCGCGTCGGCGTAGACCCGAAGGTCCCGCACGACCAGAGACTCGAACAGCAGCCCGAGCAGTTCCAGGTCCCGTTCGAGACGCTGCGGTCCGGCGCGCAGCGCGGCCACCGCCAGTGACGGATCGACGAAGTGGCGTTTGGCGGCCCGCCTGAGCCTGGAGCGCGATCTCAGCCGGGCCGACCATGCCGGCTGATCCTCCACGACGAAGACCCGCTCGAGGGCGTCGATGTAGGCGCGCACGGTGTCACGGTGCAGCGGCCGCTCGCCGCCCGCATCGGCGGCCAGCGTCGCATGGGAGGCATCCGTCGCGGTGTTGCGGGCCAACGACCGCAGCAACCGGCGCATCCCGACGGGATCACGCCGCAGCCCGCCCGAATGGTCCACATCGGCGCGGTGGATCTCGTCGAGGTAGTCGCGCCCGTACTGCTGGGCGGCGGCGGTGTCCCTGCCGATGTTGGCCGGCCAGCCGCCCCGGCACAACATCTCAGTCACATCAGAGAGGCTGACTTGACGGGCCGGGCCCGCCACTTGGCTCGCCGACAGCAGGCCGCGCAGCGAGACCACGCCGTTGGAGTGGCCCGTCTCGAACAACGTCATCGGCCGCAGCCGGATCCTGGAGATGCGCCCCGCGCCGGTGTGGCGCGTGGCGTCGTCGGCGGGAACAGCCGACCCTGTGAGGATGAACTGTCCCGGCCGGCGCCGCTCGTCACAAGCGCGACGAACATGGTTCCACACAGACGG
>JAPOQG010000116.1 GCA_026710865.1 Acidimicrobiaceae bacterium | reverse complement strand
CCCGCCGCGAACTGGCAGCAGAAAGCACGCATAGCGTGCAAAACGCTGCCAGCTCGCTCCGAGCACTCAATCCCCCGCCTGCCTGGCGGCCATGCGACGGGCGGCCACCGCAGCGCCGTCATGGTGGCGGTGAGGCTTGTCGGCGTTGGGCTCCAGGAAGTCTCCGGCGGCCGCGACCACATGGTCCCGGCGCACCACCCACAGCCTGTTTCCCTCGGCCCTGCGCAGGTAGGACTCCCGGGCCAGCACCAGCGCCAGTTCGTCGGTGGCGGCCTCCAGCGCGCCGGCGTGGCGGAACTCATCGCGGCCGTCCCTCTTGACGAACACCTCGTAGACGCGCACGGTCAGGACGCAGCGCCGGGCGGGGGCGAGCCGCCGCCGCGCTCCACGGCCACACCGACCCCGCACGCCGACCCCGCGGCCGAGTCGCCGGCGTCCGCGCCGCCCGCGCCATCGGCTGCACCTCCGGACTCGACGGCCTCGCCTTCCTCGCCCAGGAGGCCAACGTCCGCGCCGCCCGCGCCATCGGCTGCACCGCTGCAGCCGCCGGGGCCTCCGGCCGCGTTGTCCATCGCGGCCCGCACCCAGGCGGTGCGGCTCCAGTTGTCGGCGGCCTCGCGGATCCGGCGGGACGAGTCCGGGCCGCCCTGAGCCAGCGTGCGCCGCAGCGGCTCCCAGTCGATCGGCCCGACATCCCAGCGATGGGTCTCCTCGTCGAAGCGCAGGCCGGGCGCGGGGATCGTGAACCCGTAGCTCTGCAGCATGGGCACGAACCTCTGCACCCAGCGGTCGCGCAGCACCTCGTTGCGCTCGGACTTGATGTGCCAGCGAAGCAGCACGTCGTCGGGCGCCGAGTCGGGCCCGAACAGTTGCAGCGCCGGCCAGAACCAGCGGTCGAGCGACTCCTGGAACATGCGGCGCTGGCGGTCGGTGCCCTCGGCGATGCGCATCATGCGGTCCTCTCCCAGGCGCATGTGGAACCCCTCCTCGGCGATGATGCGTCGCAGGATCCGCTTGTAGGGGCCGTAGGAGCAGTTCTTGAAGACGGCCTGCTGGCTGATGAGGGCGGCCGCGTCCACCAGGAAGGCGATGGCCACCTGATCGCCCCAGGTGACGGCCCGGTAGTGGAACACGTTGTGGAAGCGGCTGCGGCCCGCGAAGAGGTCCTCGAGCATCTCGGTCCGGGTCTTGACGCCCAGGTCGGCGGCGATCATGTAGAGCAGGTGGCCGTGGCCGATCTCGTCCTGGGTCTTGGCCAGCACGGCCATCTTGTGGCGCAGCCCCGGAGTCTTGGGGATCCAGTCCCGTTCGGTGAGCCCGCCCATCAACTCGCTGTTGGCGTGCATCTCGATGAAGGCGAAGACCTCCCGTCGGTAGGCGTCGGGCATGTCGTCGTCGGCCTCGATGATGCCTCCGCCGTCGAGGAAGGTCTCGAAGTCCACCATGGTCGCCCAGGACCTAGACACGGCCGCCAGCCTCGGGAGCGCCGTTGACGCCGGGAGCGCCGGCCACCACAGTCGCCCAGGACCTAGGCACGGCTATCGGCCTCGGGAGCGCCGTTGACGCCGGGAGCGTCAGCCACCACAGTCGCCCAAGACCTAGACACCGCTGCAGGCCTCGGGAACACCGTTGACGCCGGGAGCGCCGGCCACCACGGTCGCCCAGGACCTAGGCACGTCTGCGAGCCTCGGGAGCGCCGTTGACGCCGGGGGCGTTGGCCACCATGGTGAGCACGTCGTAGGCCGCGTTGACCTCGCCGTGCTGGTTGATGACCTGGGTGTCCCAGGCCACCTCGCCGTAGCCGCGGCCGTCCATCCGGGTCTTGCGCTTGCAGGTGAGCACGACGTGGATCTCGTCGCCGGGGTAGGTGGGCTTGGCGAAGCGCAGCCGGTCGATGCCGTAGTTGGCCAGCACCGGCCCCTCGTCGGGCCACACGAACAGCCCGGCCGCGAACGACAGCACCAGGTAGCCGTGGGCCACCAGGCCGTCGAAGATGGGGCTGCGGGCCGCGGCCTCCTCGTCCATGTGGGCGTAGAACGTGTCGCCGGTGCTCTCCGCGAAGGCGGCGATGTCGGCCCGGGTGACGGGGCGCGACCCGGTGGTGACCGAGTCGCCCACTTCGAGATCGTCGAAGGTGAGCTTGAACGGGTGGCCCTTGTGCCGGCGGGTCGAGGAACCCCCGATGTACTCGCCGGTGACCGCGGTGAGCATGTCGGGCGAGCCCTGCACCGCGGTGCGCTGCATGTGGGCGAACACGCCCCGCATGCCGCCCATCTCCTGGCCGCCGCCGGCCCGGCCCGGCCCGCCGTGCACCAGCGTCGGCAGGGGCGAGCCGTGTCCGGTGCTGGCCGCGGCCATGGAGGAGTCCACGATCAGCACCCGGCCGTGGTGCGACGCCACCCCGGCAGCCAGCGCGGCGATCTCGTCGCGGTCGGCGCCGTACAGCGAGGCGACCAGGCTCCCGCCGCCCGCCGCCACCAGCTCCACCGCCTCGTCGAGGCCGCGGTATCCCACGAGGGTGGAGACCGGCCCGAAGGCCTCGGTGGTGTGGACCGTCTCGGAGCGGGGATCGGTGGCCCGAAGAAGGGTGGGGGCCATGAATGCCCCTGCCGCGGCGTCGACGCCGGAGAGGTCGCAGGAGTCCACCACGACCGCCGCGGCCTCGCGCAGCGCGGCCACCGACGCAGCCACCTCGTCGCGCTGAGCCAGACCGACGAGCGAGCCCATGCCGGTGGCCGCGTCCCTCGGATCTCCCACCACTACCTCGTTCAGGGCCGCGGCGAGCGCCTCCGCGGCGGCGCCCAGGTGCTGCGCCGGCACCAGCGTCCTGCGGATGGCGGTGCACTTCTGGCCGGCCTTGACGGTCATCTCCTTGACGACCTCGGCACAGAACAGGTCGAACTCTGTGGTGCCGGGCGCGGCGGCCGGGGCGAGCACGGCCGCGTTGAGCGAGTCGGCCTCGATGTTGAGACGGGCCGCCCTCTCCGTCACCGCGGGATGGGTGCGCAGCCTCGCCGCGGTGGACGCCGAGCCGGTGAAGGCGATGCTGTCCTGGCCGCTGAGGCAGTCGAGCAGGCCCGAGAGCTCGGCGGGTGATGCGCAGACCAACTGGAGCGATCCCTCGGGCATCAGGCCGGACTCGACGACGAGCCGCACCGCGGCCTCGGTCAGGTACGCGGTGGGCGAGGCAGGCTTGACGATGGAGGGCACCCCCGCGATGAAGGCGGGGGCGAGCTTCTCGAGCATCCCCCAGACCGGGAAGTTGAAGGCGTTGATCTGCACCTCGACGCCCTTGCGGGCCGTGAGAACGTGAACGGCCGAGAACGAGTCGTCGCGCGACAGGGCCTCGGTGGGGCCGTCCACCGCGACGGTCGAGTTGGGCAGCTCGCGCCGGGCCTTGCCGGCGTAGGACATGAGCACCCCGGCGCCGCCCTCGATGTCGATCCAGGAGTCGGCCCGGGTGGCGCCGGTGCAGTACGACAGGTCGTAGAGCTG
>JAPOQG010000351.1 GCA_026710865.1 Acidimicrobiaceae bacterium | reverse complement strand
CGGCCCGGCAAGCGCCGACCCGACATGTCCCAGGCCGCGGCCACCGCACACGCCCCGGCCAGCAGCGCGAGCCGGACGCCGTCGCCGGGTCGGCCGGCCAGCGCCTGCCCGAGCGCGCCCAGCCCGGCGCCGACGGCCGATCCCCCCAGCGTCGCGCCGACGGCCAACCACGACACCGTCAGCCACCACCGGTTGCCCCGGGCCCGCTCACCGAGCGGGCTGATGCTCGTGAGCATCGAGATGCCTCAAGGCGACCAGGCCGACCGCGCCCCGGCCGCCACCGCCGCCAGCACTCCGATGACCGCGATCGCGGTCATCGATCGGTGCCGGTTTCCGCAGCGTCGCCGGCATGCTCGCCGTTGGGGCCCGATCCGTCGGGGAAGAGGCTCGGATGGCCCGGCCCGATTCCCGCCGCGAGCAGCGCCTCGTCCACCCTCCGGCCCCGCTCGGGGCCTGAGAGGGGCGTCGATGCACTTGCCGACCGCCCAGGGCGGGCTTCGAGGCCGGCGTCGCTCAGTGCCTGATCGAGCAGGCCACGCAGCTGGTCCCACGCCAACGCGCTGCCCGCGCCCACGACGCGGCCGTCGGTGCCGTCGACGAGCGCGAAGTACGGCGAGCCTGGCACGTCGTAGTCCTCCCAGGCAGCCGACGACAGCACAGCCTTGGTGCCGTGAGGCACCAGCCCGGCTAGAGCCGACTCGGAGTCGTGGGCGGGATCCTGGCCCACTATCACGAGCCGGGTGTCGCCGCCGGGCAGCTCGAGGTCCGGCTCGGCGAATGCCTCCCAGAAGCGCTTGCAGGTGCGGCATCCCGACGACAGGAAGGCGAGCAGGGTGAAGTGCGAGACACCGGTCACCGACACCTTGGTCGGCCCTCCGGCCGGGACCGTGCCCACGATGTCGCGGGCCGCATCGGCCTCGGGGGAAGCAGCATCGACGGACCGGTCCGCCGAGCCCGATGCCGGAGCGGATGCGTCGCCGTCCAGGCTGATCCCGGCGCGGTCGAGAGCCCGCAGGATCTCGGCGTGGGTCCTCAGCAGCCCGAACACCAGCAGCGCCAGCAAGCCGACCGCGATGGCCAGCACCACGACCACGACCGTCATCGCATCACCGCCGAACGGTTTGGATCGGGAGTGCCCGGATCGGGAGTGCCCGGCTCAGGAGCGTCCGGCTCAGGAGCGTCCGGCTCAGGAGCGTCCGGCTCAGGAGCGTCCGGCTCCCGCAGGTGGTAGCGGTGCAGCAGCAGGGCCACATCGGCGCGGCTGGCCGGAAGCGACCCGCCGAAGGTCTCCATGTCCGTCCACCAGACGATGTCCGCAGCCAGCGCCCACTCGAGCGCGTCGCGGAACCAGGCGTCCTCACCCACGTCGGTGAAGCTGATCGGGGCCTCAGCCTCAGGCTTGCCCGCCAAGTTGTGCAGGAACACGATCGACTGCGCCCGGTTCACATCGCTCCAGGGGTCGAACTGGCGGGGCCCGCGGCCGGCGGTGATCCCGTTCTGCACCATCCACGCCACCGCGTCGGCGTAGTAGGCGTCCGGGTCCACATCGTCGAACTCGAGGCCTGCTCGACCGCCTTCCCACGGTGGCTCCGGCACCGGGACGTCATCGTCTGACTCGTCGCCACCCTGCGCAGAAGGCTCGCCGCTGTAGCGCCACAGGAACGTGGCGAACTGGCCCCGGCTCACCGGCTCGTCGGGGCCGAACAGGTCGTCGGTGAATCCGGTGGCGATGCCCTCGCCCGCCATCCACTCCACCGCCTCGGCGTAGCGGGCCAGCGGCGGAATGTCGGTGAAGCCCTCATGGAGGCAGGGACGGTCGTGGAAGCGGGTGCTCTGGCTGGTCAGCACCGGAGCCGTCGCGCACGCCGGGTCCCACTTCCACGGCGGCACGCAGGTGACGATGCGGCACTTGAGTTGGCCCACGCACACGTCCTGGTGGCACTGGCCGTAGCGGAAGGTGAGGCACTCCGACTTGCGGGTGCTGCAACCGCCGTGGCACTGGCATACGGCCGGCGTGCAGCTCCTGGCGCACAACCCGCCGGAGGAGCACCAGCAGCCCTCGTCGCAAGTGTAGTTGCAGTCGAGGTAGTAGCGGGGCCGCGGGCCGTTCAGGTCGCAGAATCCCGAGCCGTCGGCCTTCCACCAGCCCGCGACGATCGTTCCCGGCGGGCAGAGGTTCTCCCCGGTGATCTTGCAGCAGAACTCGCTCCAGTTGTCGCAGCACAGGTCTCCGGCGCGGCACTGGTGTCCCCTGCACACGATGATGGCGGCTTCGGCCGTGGTGGGCCGGATGGCGTAGGCGACCGGAGCGACCGCCACCGCGGTGGCGGCCATGGCCGACCTGCGCAGGAAGCCTCGACGCCCGGCACGGCGGTCCACAACCCGCGACACCCGTTCGACCAGCTTGCGGCTCACGGTCTGGCGCTCCGGTTGTGAGACGCCGCTCGGACGGTGGTCGGCGGGGGCAGGGAGCGGAACAGGCCCGCTCCGCCGGGGCGGGACGACCGGGCCGCGAGCGCTTCAGGCAGGGCGGTGAAGGACACCAGGACGAGTCCGGCCAGCAACACGATGACCGCGCTCAGCGCAACTGCGGTCGCGGGACTCTCGCCCACCGCCCGCACGACCGCCGGGACAGGCGGGGAGGCCGCGCCGGCGGCGGCGAACGAAATCGCGGCCAGCGTCAGGTTGCCGGCCACATGGATCAGCGACGGCGGCGCGTCGAGGCGGCCGAAGCACCCGCAGGAGGCCTCGCCCGCGAGCACGGCTCGCAACACGACCAGCGCGAACGCCGTGTACAGGAGCCCCACGATCCATGCCGCCGGGCGACCCGACAGCAGGGCGGCAATCCCTGCCGCAATCTCTATCGCCCCGATGAGCTGTACCGCGACGGGCCGGGTCCGCAGGCCGACGAGTCCAGCGAAACCGTCCGCGGGCCGGGTCAGCTTGGCTGCTCCGGCCACCACCAGCAGCAGGGCGGCCGACGCGTGGATGGCGGACACGACAGACACAGGCGGCGATGCTAACGGTCCCTACCCAGGCCGGGCCAGCCGCCCGCCCGGCGGCGCTGGTTCTGAGGGGCCGTTCGGTTAGGTGATGCTGCCTCGCGGCGCGGCGTTGTCATTCCCGCTCTTGTTCGCTGCGCTCACGGGCCGCTCGGGCCACGGCCTCGCGCCGTATGGGCCGCGTTGTCCTGCTATTCGCTCGGCCTCTGCCTGTTCGGCCGCTAGATCCCGGGGGTCCGGTAGCCGTCGGACCGCCACAGGATCGGGAAGTGGTTCTCGTCCATCTCGTCGTCGGTGAGCCTCGCATAGCGGGAGTAGATCGGACCGTTGCCCTCACCGAAGCCGGCCCGGTTGAAGCGGGCCTCGCTGCTGGCGCAGTGCAGCACCAGAGACCGGCGGTGCCGGCCGGAGCGGTTGGGGCCCGAGCCGTGCCACGCCCATCCGTGGTGGAACGCCCCACCGCCGGCGGCCACCTCCACCGCCGCAATGTCCAGCTCGACGCCCAGATTCTCCGCCGCTGCCGCCACCGGGGCCCGGAAGTCGTCGGGTGCATGGAACTGGCCCATGACGTCGGCTCCTGCGGGCCAGCGATGCGATCCCCTGGCGAGTTCCATGGTGCCGCCGGCCGCAGTGGTGTCATCGAGGGCGATCCAGCACGAGAACATCTCCGTGGGCGTGTACCAGGACAGGTAGGCGTTGTCGCGGTGGAAACCCAGCGACCGGGCGCCGGGCGGCTTCCAGATCACGTTGTCCTGGACGATCCGGGCGCCGGGCCAGCCCGCCAGACGGGCCACGGCCTCGCCGAGCCGGTCGTCGAGCACCACCGACGCGATCAGCCGGTCGGCCTTCCAGCCGTTGCAGATCTGGCGTGCGAGAGTCGGGTCGCTGCTGCCCTGGAGCCAGTTGACCTCGTCGGGGGCGGTACCGGTCTCGAAGTCGCCCCGGAACAGCCGCTCGAACCGCTCCCTCAGCGGATCGATCAACTCGGCGTCGATCAGCGAATCGACGGTGACGAACCCGTCGGCCTCGAACGCAGCCCGGTCGGTGGCGGCGAGCATCGCTCCAAGCTACGCCGCGCGCCCGCTACTCGCTGCGGGTCGTAGCCGACAGTTCCTCGATCTCGTCGATCAGTTCCCGCTCGCCGTCGGAGGCGAAGTCGCGCCGATCGGGCTGCTGCTCGGAGCCTCCGTTGGTCAGGGGATCACCCCTCGGGACTTCCTCGTCGCCGACATCGACGCCCACCGCGACGATCTCGTCGTCCTTCACCAGCACCGAGCAGTTGCCGACGGGTTGCGCTCCCGTCCCGTCGATCACCGACCCGCCGCTGATCAGGATCCAAGACGCCACAGCTGCCTCCCTGGCGCTCGCCGAACTCTCGGAAGCATTATCGCGTCAAATGTCTGACTATTGTTCACCGGGCCGCGGCACGATGACGGAAGGAGCGCCAGTGGCGCCTGTGGGCGACATCAAGATCGGCCTGTTCCTCACCAACCAGCACCCCGTGGGCGCCGACCTGGCAGCGGGGATGGACGACCAGCTCCGGATGGTGCGAGAGGTCCGCGACCGGGGCTGGGACTCGATCTGGGCCGGGCAGCACTACCTGCCCGACGGCATGGCCATGCCGCAGTGCGTGCCGTTCGTGAGCCGTGTCACCGCCGAGTGCGGACCCATGGAGGTCGGGATCGGGATACTGCTGCTCGCGCTCCACAACCCGCTGGACGTGGCCGAGACGTGGGCATCGATCGACGTCCTGTGCGGTGGGCGGCTGACCTTCGGGGTGGGGCTGGGATACCGCGAGGTGGAGTACCACGGCTTCGGGCTCGATCCGAAGTCAAAGGTGAGGCGGTTCGAGGCCAATCTCGACCTGGTCAAGCGACTCTGGACCACCGACAACGTCGACTCCGATCTCGAATGGTGCCGCCTGGAGTCGGTGACCCTGAACATCAAGCCCGTGCAGAAGCCCCGGCCGCCGATCTGGATCGCGGCCAACGCCCACGCCGCGGTGGAGCGGGCCGCCCGCATGGGCGATGCCTGGATGATCAACCCCCACGCCACCACCGAGACGATCGTCGAGCAGGCGGCCCTGTTCCGGGCCACCCGCCAGGACGAGGGCCTGCCCCCGGCCGCGACCATGCCGGCGATGCGGGAGATCTACTGCGCGCCGACCCGGGCCCTGGCCGTGGAGCGAGCCGCCCCCCACCTGCTGAAGAAGTACCGGCACTATGCCGACTGGGGCCAGGACAAGGCCCTGCCCGGCGACGAGGACTTCCGGGCCGGATTCGACGAGCTGTCCGAGGGCCGGTTCATCGTCGGCACGCCCGACGACTGCCTCGAGAAGCTGCTCCCGTGGCGTGACGAGCTCGATGTCGACCACTTCATCTTCCGCACCGACTGGGTGGGCATGCCCGCGGACACCGCCCTACAGTCCATCGACTTGCTCGACCGCGAGGTGGTTCCCGTGCTGCGAGCGACCTGAGTCCCTACGCAGTCGCCCCAGCCGTCCCGACGACCCTGCAAAAGGAGAACATCAGACATGGCGGACAAGACCATTATCAACCCGAACATCGGCGCCGGCTGGAGCGCGCTCGAGACCTCCGACGTGGGCGAGCTCGTCCACTCTGGAGGCGTGGTGGTGGAGGCCGGCGACCTCACGTTCGTGTACCTGTCGGGCCGCACCGCCACCGACGGCGACAGCGACGTCGTCGTGGGCGTGGGCGACATCAAGGAGCAGACCCGCCAGGTCATCCGCAACCTGCTGTCGGCACTGGAGCCGCTGGGCGGCACCATCGACGACATCGTCCGGGTGCGGGTCTACATGACTCCCCCGTTCACCAAGGAGAAGTTCGGCGAGATCCACGACGCCCGTGCGGAGTTCTTCAACAAGGACCACTACCCGGCCAGCACACTGGTGGTGGTCCACGCGCTGGCCCGGCCCGACGCCCTGATCGAGATCGACGCCGACGCCGTGATCTCGAAGAAATAGCCCCGGCGCCGGCCCGGCCCGAGCGAGCAGCGGCCGATCATGAAGATCGCCCTCAACGTCCTCCAGCAAGGCCCCATGTCCGACGGGCCAGAGTGGTGGAGGCTGTGCGACGACGCCGGGGTGGACGTGATCGGCCTGCCCGACTCGCCCGCGCTGGTCCGCGAGCTCTATGTCGTGGCTGCGCTCTGCGCCCAACAGACTTCGCGAGCGCGGATCATGACCTCGGTAACCAACCCCGTGTCGCGGGATCCGTCCGTGACCGCAGCCGCCCTCCTGTCGCTGGAGGAGATCGCCCCGGGCCGGATCGCCTGCGGCATAGGGACCGGCGACAGCGCCCTGTGGGGCGTGGGGATGCGCCCGGCCAAGGTGGCCCAGTTGCGGGACTACATCGTCGCGGTCAAGGCGCTGCTGCGGGGTGAGGAGGCCGACTACCAAGGTCGCAGGTTCCGCATGCAGTGGTCGGACCTGCCGGTCCCTGCGGACATCGGTGTGGTAGTTCCGGTCTCGGGCCCCAAGGTGCTGCGCATGGCCTGCGAGGTGTCCGACGGGATGCTGCTGTCGATGGGCTTCGGACCCCACAACGTGGACTATGTCCGGAGCCTCGTCGACGAGGGTTGCAGGGCCGCGGGCCGTGATCCGGCCGAGCTGGAGCTGTGGTGGAACTCCGAGATCGTCTTCGGCGACAGCGTCACCGAGGCCCTGAGCCGGGGCATGGGCGTCGGCACCGAGTGGCTGACCATGGGGTCGCTGGAGGGCAAGCAGATTCCCGAGCATCTCAGAGCGGCCCTGGTGCAGTTCAACACCGACACCCACAACCTCGGCTCGGAATACCAGGACGAGGACCGCGAGCAGGCGCTGATCGCTCGGGCCCAGGAGCTCGGACTGTACGAGTGGCTGCTGGCACGAGCGCCCGGCTTGTGGGGCACACCGGCCGACGTGGCCGCCAGGCTGCGGGAGTTGGAGTCGCAGGGCTTGGACCGCTGGATGTTCTACGTGGGCCGCAGCGAGAGCGACCGCATGAACCATCTGCGACTCATCTGCGAGGGCGTCATGCCCCTGCTGGATGTTGGGGGCAGCGCGGATGGGTGAGAACCTGTCGTGTCGCAGCGGTGTCATTCCCGCTCTTGTTCGCTTCGCTCACGGGCCGCTCGGGCCACGGCCTCGCGCCGTATGGGCCCTGTCGTGCCGCCTACTCGCTCGGCCTCTTGCCTGAACCTGCCCTTAGCAGGCCGCGACCGCGTCTGGGCGTGGCGCTGGCGAGCGGCCCCTCCGATGCCGTGGCCCTTGCCGTCGAGGCGGAGCAGGCCGGCTTCGACAGCGTCTGGACCACCGAGTTCAGCTGGCGCTCGGCCACCGTGCCGATGGCCGCCATCGCCGCCTCCACCGATCGGATCACCATCGGCTCGGCCATCGCCTACGCGCTGGGCCGCAGCCCGGCGGTCCTGGCCGCCGAGGCCCGTGACATCGACGAGCTCAGCGACGGGCGTCTCATCCTGGGGTTGGGAAGCGCACAGCCCGCGCGGATCCGCAGATGGCTCGACACCGATCCGACCGACGTTCCCGCCCAGGTCACCGAGGTGATCGAGTCCCTGCGAGCGCTGTGGAAGCTGGGAGAGGACCCAGTGAGCTACCGCGGCCGCCACGTGCGGGTGGACATCGAACCCACCCCGAGCGCCTACCCGCCCCGCCGCCACCGGGTGCCGATCCTGCTGGCAGCCGTGAACCGAAGGATGCTTCAGGTGGCCGGCGCCGTCGCCGACGGACTGGTCGCGCACCCGATAGTCGACGGGTCCGCCCTCCAGGAGATGGTGCGGCCCACGCTGGAGGCCGCCGCGTCCACCGCCGGGCGGGCCACGGCTCCGCTGGTCGCGGCCATGGTGATCGTCGTGGTCGACGACGACGAGGAGCGGGCTCGCCGCAATGCGGCCTCACAGATCGCGTTCTACGCGCAGCACCCCACGTACTCGCCGCTGATGGCCCATTACGGACTCGTCGGGGCCTCGGCCTCGATCCGGGCTGCAGCCGGCCGCGGTGACTGGAACGCCGCGGTCGCGGCCGTGCCCGATCCGATGATCGACCGCCTGTCGGTGGCCGGACCCGCAGGCCTCGTGAAGACCCGGATCAACGATCGGCTGGAGTCAGCCGACTGCGACACGCTGATCCTCCACACCCCGTCGATGCTGATGTCGGATCCCGGCGCGAGAGCTTCCGGCGACCCGGCCGCGACCTACCGCAGCCACGTGTCCCGGCTCATCGACGCTTTCTCGGTCAGCCCTCGTCGATAGTGAGTGGTCGGGCCGCTTCGGGGAACATCCCGGCGTCGTGCGAGCAGCCGCGCTTGTAGATGAGGGCGCTGCGGACGTAGCTGAGGCACTCGTCGCCGTCCTGGTTGAGGCCGCGGGTGCGCACCGTGACGATGCCGGCATGGGGACGCGACGCCGACTCGCGCACCGCCAGCACGATGCTCTCCGCATAGAGCGTGTCGCCCACGAACACCGGGTGGGTGAAGCGCACCTCGTCGAAGCCGAGGTTGGCCATGGCCTGCTGGCTCACGTCGGACACCGACTGGCCCAGCACCAGCGCGAGCGTCAGCCCTGAGTTGACCAGCAGCCTCCCGAACTCGGACCGCTGCGCGTAGTGGCTGTTGAAGTGCATCATGTTGGAGTTGCACGTCAGCAGCGTGAACCAGGTGTTGTCCGCCTCGCTGATCGTGCGCCCCAGCGGATGCCGGTAGACGTCGCCCACCTCGAAGTCCTCGAAGTAGCGGCCCTCCCATCCCGGCTTGACCGTCATGGCGCCACCCCCGCCAGTTCGGAGCTTCCCGCCGACCGGGCGGGATCCAGCACCGAGCCCACCATCTGCAGCAGGCGGCGCTGGAACACGGTCACCCGCAGTTCGGCGTCGTGGCGGGGTCCGGGCCGGTAGAAGGCCGACTGCACGCCCCGCTGCATCCTCTCGCACACATCGAAGTCCTCGTGCTGGACCCGCGACAGCAGCTCCGTTCCGGCCCGCACGTCCGCGTCCGGGTCATGCGAGAGGCTGAGGATCCGGGCCCGCGTGGTGGTGGGACTCGTCGGGGTCCACCACATGACGGTGACCCCTCCGGTGGGGAAGCCGATCACGTGGAGGTTGGGGAACACGTAGCAGCCCAGCGAGCCCTGAGAGGCCTTCCCCGCCAGGCCGGGGCGGGGCTCGGGCGGCAGTTCGGACTCCCTCCAGGGAACGGCTGCCACCGCGGTGGTGTCCCCGGCGTATTCGGCGAGGCCGTCGAGATCCACCAGCGCGGCGATCGACCCCTCGTGAACGATGGAGAGGTGGTAGTCGCAGATGGCGTTGTCCATCACCAGCTTCCAGTTGGCCGCGATCGGATCGTCGAGAGACGCACCGAGTCCCATGCCGGCGATGTCATGGCCGCCCAGCAACTCGGGAATGTCCTCGAGGTAGTCGAGCAACTCGGGCGCGTCGCCGCTGACGTTGACGAAGACGAGCCCCTCCCAGGTGTCGAGACGCAACTCGGTGAGGCCCAACTGCGACGGGTCCAGCGGCGTGGCGAACAGGTTCCGGCGAGGGATGCCGGTGAGCCGCCCGTCGAGTTCGAAGGTCCAGCCGTGGTAGGGGCAAACCATGCGCCGGCCGCAGTTGCCCGTGCCGTCCACGAGCAGGCTCGCCCGATGAGGGCACACGTTGGCGAAGGCCCGCAGGTCGCCGCCGGTGCCCCGCACCACGAAAACCGGCTCCGAGCCGATCGTGTCGGCCACGAAGTCCCCCGGCTCGGGCAGCCACCGCTCGTGAGCCACGAACATCCAGCTACCCGGGAACACGTGCTCCAACTCGGCCTCGTAGAACGCAGGGGACCGGTACACCATCGGGTCCATCAGGCCGGTCGGGCCCACCTCAAGCACGCTTGCAGGGTAGGAACAGGCCCTGCTCCCGTCAAACGCCAACGATACGTCTGATGTATTGTCCGCGGCACCGCAGCCCTGTGCCCACGAACGGAGGCAGCCATGACCATACGGACGGCCCTGGAACTCGTCGATGAGATCAACGAGATCGTCGAGGCCCGCCACATCAAGGAACATCCGCTCGTCGACGAGATCCGCGCGGGGAGGGCGTCGCGGGCAGCCATTGCCGGCTTCCTGAGGAACTTCTACCAGATCGGTCCCCGGCCCTCGCCCCAGGCCGACTGCGCCATCTTCGCCAAGTGCCCCGAGGATCCCGAGATCTTCCACCACCTGTTCGAGGACGTCATCCTGGAGGAGGGAGCAGGCACCGAGTCAGGCACGGAGCGGCATCTCAACGTGTTCCTGGAGCACGCCCAGGCCTTCGGACTCACCCAGGACGACCTCGACAACAACCCGACCATCCCCGAGTGCAAGGCGTTCGTGCACTGGCGCTACCACCTGGCCTACAAGGGCGACTGGCTGGGCGCGATCGCGGGCATCGCCTTCATCGAGGGCGCATCAGCGCGCCGCAACGACATCATCATCGAAGGGTTGGTGGAGCACTACGGCTTCGAGCGGGGCGCGCCCGACCTTCTGTTCTGGGAGCTGCACGCCTCCGAGATCGAGGAGGGCCACGGCGACATCGGAGCAGTGGTGGTGAGCCGGTACGCCAACGACGCCCACACCCAGGAGTCGGTGCTGGACGCGGTGGTCACCAGCATCGATTTGCAGTGGCTGGCCTTCGACGGCATGCACCGCGCCTTCTTCGAGGAGGACCCCGCCTACGAGCGCTGGCGCTGAGGGACCCGGCCCAGACCCGGGTCCGCTAGTGACCGGCGAAGTAGTCGCGGATCAGTTGGCCGACCTCGGCGGGGTGCTCGAGGTTGGGCTCGTGGCCTCCGGGGACCACCATCGACGAGAACGAGTCGCCCAGTTCGGCCATCTTGGCGGCCCATCCCTGCTCGAGCAGCGGATCGTCGGCCCCCTCCACCCACAGGATCGGGGTGGTGCAGTGTCGCAGCGGCTCGGGCCAGTCCTCCGGTCGGACCACTCGTTCCGCCGAGGGGTTCCGCAGGCCGAGAGCGCTCAGAGCCTCCCAGTGACCCGGGATCATGCTGTTGTCGAAGCGACGCTGGAAGTGATCCTCCATGCCTTCGGCGCTGCTCACCAGCATGGCTGTGAGCCGGGCGGCGGCGTCCAGGCTGGGCGTGTAGTCGCTCAGCCGCTCGATGCCTCCCGGCACCCGGTACAGCCGCCCGCCCGTGCCGGTGATGGCCACCGCGGCCCTCACGTTCCATCCCCATCGGGGCTCCGCGGTACCCCGGGCCACCAGCTCGGCCCCGAAGGAGCTCCCCGCGAAGTAGACAGGCTCGTCGAGTCCGAGAACCCGGCAGATCGCCGCCAGATGCTCGAGGCGGAAGTCGTAGGGAGACCGGTCGAAGTAGCAGACCTTGTCGGTTCCGCCCCAGCCGACGAGATCGGGGGCGATCACGTGATAGTCGCCGGCCAGTTCACCGATCACCCCCTCCCAGCACAGCGCGGCATCGGTGCCGTAGGCCCCGTCGTGGACCAGCACCACTGCGGGCCGGCCCGGCTCCCCGGCCTCGATGAGGCGGGTGCGGAACCCGCCCGCCCGTATGAACCTGGTGTGGAAGGCCGCCGTCATAGTCGGCGTACAGTAGCGGCCCGTACAACGTCAGCAGGAAGGCGAGTGGCGTGATCCAGTACCCGGTTGAGGCCGACGGCGTGCTGACCCGTGTGCTCGCTGCCGGCGCGGGCGACGACCATCTGGTGCTGGTCCACGGCGTCGGAGCCCGCGCCGACCGCTGGCGCCGCAACGTCGATGCTCTCGCCGGCGCGGGCTGGCACGTGCATGCGCTGGACCTGCCCGGCCACGGGCTGGCCCAGAAGGGCGACGGGCCGGACTACACGGTGCCCGGATACGCCCGCTTCCTCGAGGGCTTCCTCGACGTGATCGGGGCCACGAGCGCGGTGCTGGTCGGAACGTCGCTGGGCGGTCACGCAGTGGCCACCCTCGCCTGCCGCCGTCCCGAGCGGGTACGGGCCCTGGTCCTGGTGGGCAGCATCGGATTGATCCCGTGGGGAGCCGAGCGTCGAGCCGGCACCCGTGGGCGGCTCCGGGACGCCTCCCGCGAGAGCATCGAGGGCAAGCTGCGGCTGCTGCTGCACGATGAGGCGATGGTGACCGAAGAGTGGCTGACCGAGGAGGTCCTGATCAACAACTCTCCCGGCGCGGCGGAGTCGTTCCGCCAGATATCGGACTACGTCGCCGACTTCATTGACGACGACGTCATCGGTCCGAGACTGGCGGAACTGGAGAACGGGCCACCCATCCAGCTGATCTGGGGAAGACAGGAGCAAGCGGTGCCACTGGAGACCGGCCTAGCCGCCCACGAGCTGCTGACCTCCTCGGAACTGGCCGTCATCGACGCGGCCTCCCACGCGCCCTACTACGAGCAGCCCGAAGAGTTCAACCGGATCCTGCTCGACTTCCTAAACCGAACCGCCCGCCGCTGAGCCCCGGCGCCAGAATCAGGCGGGCGATTCTCCATCAGTGCCGGCAGGGGCGACCCGGTCTATGCGCTCGTACATGGACCGCAGCCGCTCCAGGTGGTTGTGCATGAGCCTGGCGGCCGCCTCCGCGTCGCCCGCGGCGATGGCATCGCAGATGCCGCGATGATCGCCGTCAACCGCGGCCCAGAACTCCGGCGAGGCCCGGTCCCGCACGAACCGGGTCCGCAGCACGCTGAACATCGGTCGGGCGATCACCTCGAGCAGCCGGTTGCCCGACGCCTGCATGACTGCGACGTGGAAGTCCTTGTGTCCCTCGAAGTCCGCGGCCAGATCGACCTCGGCGCCCATGTCCAGCGTGGCCTTGAGGCGCTGGAGCTGATCCTCGTCGCGCCGCAGCGCCGCCAGTCGAGCCGAGGGCACCTCGATCAACTCGCGGCTCTCGAGGATCTCATCGACCGACACAACATCCGCGCCCGACAGGAGCCCGATGGTGGTCTCCAGGTACGTCTGGACATGCTCCGCGGAGGGTTCGGCGACGAATGTGCCGCCGTTCACGCCGCGCTTGGTCAGGACCAGGCTCTGCGATGACAGGCCTCTCAGCGCCTCGCGGACCGTGCTGCGGCTCACCCCGAACTGCAGAGCCATCTCGCCCTCGGCCGGCAGACGCTCGCCCACCGCGAGCGTTCCCTTCATGATCAGCTCCTGCAGCTGGTTGGCCACCTGCTGGTAGGCGGGCAGCACCCGGCTGACGGGCAGGGCCGGCTGGTCGCCGAGCGCCTCGGAATAAGCCGACACCGGCTCAGTCTGCAATCCAGTCCCCCGGACAAGGCCCAGTCACCGCGGCGATGCTAGCCCCCGGCGGACGGTGGCGCGTTTTGACCCTCAAGTGTCTGACCTTTACGCTGGCGGCACACGGCACAGGAGGCTCCGGTGTTCTCTCTTCAGGGTCGAACGGCGCTGCTGACCGGCGGAGCCGGCGGTCTCGGGCGAGCCGTCGCGGCGGCCTTCGCCGAGCAGGGTGCGTCGGTGGCCATCGCCGACCTGCGCCCCGACGTCGCCGGGGGCTTGGCTGCCGAGCTGGCCCAGCGTCACCCGGATCAGGCCTTCGCCGGGGTGGCCATGGACGTCACCGACGAGGCCAGCGTGGTGTCCGGCGTCGCCGAGGCCGCCGCGGCCGTCGGCTCGCCCGACATCGCGGTCCTCCTCGCCGGCATCGGCGAGCTTCAGCCCATCGCCACGATGAGCTTCCAGCAGTGGCGCCACATGCTGGCGATCCATCTCGACGGCACGTTCCTTCCGATCCGCCACACGGTCAACCCGATGATCGAGCGGGGCTGGGGCCGGGTGATCTGCTTCTCGTCAGTGGCGTCGCTTCAGGGCGTGGCCCGCCAGGCCCATTACGCGGCGGGCAAGGGCGGCGTCGACGGGCTGGTGCGGTCCCTCAGCCGCGAGGTCGCGGCCGATGGGGTGACCGTGAACGCCATAGCGCCCGGCTACACCGAGTCGCCCCTCAACGAGGTGGCCCCGCCGGGACGGATCGAGGCCCTCACCGCGAGCGTCCCCGCGGGCCGCTTCGGGTACCCGTCGGAGATCGGAGCCCTGGCCGCATACCTGGCGTCGGATGAGGCCGCCTACCTGACGGGCCAGATCATCAGCCCCAACGGCGGGTTCAAGTACTGCCACCACCTCGGCGACTAGCAACCAACCCAACCACGGAGACTCGAAATGCGCCTTGCGACCATGCAGTCCCCCACCGGCGAGACGGCCGGGATCCTGCACCCCGACGGCACCGTCTCGCCGCTGGCCGAGGCCGGCCACACCAGTGTCGCCGGCCTCATCGAGAGCGGGCCCGAGGCCTGGGCCGAGGTCGAGACCCTGGCGGCCGCCGGGAATGGTCAGAGGATCGACGGCACCGTCCTGCTGCCGCCGCTGCCGAGAACACCCCGCAACATGTTCTGCGTCGGGCTCAACTACCGCGACCACTTCGACGAGGGGAAACGACCCGAAGGAGCCGAGGTCCCCGACGCGCCGGTGCTGTTCACCAAGCCGTGGACCTGCCTGGTCGGCCACGACGCCACCGTGGAACTCGACCGAACCGCCAGCAGCCGGGTGGACTGGGAGGCCGAGATCGCGGTGGTGATCGGCAAGGGCGGAAGCAACATCTCCGTCGAAGACGCCCTCGACCACGTCTTCGGCTACACCCTCTCCAACGATGTGAGCGCCCGGGACCTCCAGTTGGAGCACGGCATGTTCGGGCAGTGGTACAAGGGCAAGTCGCTCGACGGCTTCTGCCCGATGGGCCCCAGCATCGTCTCCGCGGCCGAGGTGGGCGACTACCGCGACATCGAGGTGGAACTGCGGGTCAACGGCGTGCAGAAGCAGTCGTTCCGGGCCGCCTCGATGATCAACTCGGTGTCACGGGTGATAGCCCGGATCAGCCTCGGGTGCTCGCTGCTTCCAGGGGACATAATCCTCACTGGAACAGCCTCGGGCGTCGGGCACTGGCGCGAGCCGCCGGAGTTCCTCGGCGCCGGGGACATCGTGGAGATCGAGTCGCCCCAGCTGGGGCTGCTCCGTACACACTTCAGCGAATAGGCAATAGGGCAATAGGAAGGGGGCCAAGATGGTTGCGCTGCCCACCACCGACATCAGGCGGGCACCGGCCGTGGTCTTCGACGGCATCGTCATCGAGCCGCCCGACGACGACTCCTTCATGGACCCGGCCGGCTACTTCTCGCAGCCGCTGTTCGATCTGGAGATGCGGGTGGCGTTCGGGAAGTCGTGGGTGTTCGTGGGCGACCTGTCCCAGCTCCGGGAGCCGGGCGACTACGTCACCGAGACGGTCGGCCACGAGCCGGTGATGGTGGTGCGGGGCCGCGACGGTGAGCTGAGGGCCTTCACCAATGTGTGCCCCCACCGGGCCAGCACGCTCGTAGAGGGCACGGGCAACTGCGGGCGGCGCATCGTCTGCCCCTACCACGGATGGACCTTCGAGCTCGACGGTCGCCTCCTGGCCGTCCCCCACCAGCGCGGCTTCGGCGAGCCGGTGGACCGCGACGCCCACGGCCTGCAGGAGGTGGCGGTGGACGTCTGGTCGCAGTTCGTGTTCGTCAACGTCTCCGGTGACGCTCCCCCGCTGCTCGAATGGATGCACCCGCTGCCGGACCAGCTCGGCGGACACAACCTCGAGGCGGCGACCAGGACCTACGACCTCGACGACGAGGTGAACGCCAACTGGAAGGTCATGATCGACAACGCGTTCTGCGACTATCACCTCGAGTTCGTCCACGCCGACTCCCTGGGCCGCTACGCCGACCCCGCCTCGCTCCAGGAGGACGTCTGGGAGCACACGGGGCGGCTGATGACCCGCTGGAGTCCCGAGCAGCTGGCCACGACCAACGTGCTGCCCCACCTCTCCGGCAACGAGGCCTCGGGCGCGGTGGCCTACTCGGTGTTCCCGAACTGGTTCATCGCCGCGTTCCCCAACGGCGGCTGCTCGCTCATGTGGTGGAATCCGATCACCCTGGAGACCAGCCGGGCCCGGGTGTGGAACTACTCACCTGACCCCGATGCCGACCATCGCTCCGATTTCGAGATGCTCAAGATGGTCCAGGCCGAGGACTACGCCATCTGCGAGAAGGTGCAGAAGGGTCTGCGGTCCCGCTTCTACGAGCCCGGGCCGCAGCACTACCTGGAGTTGCGCATCCGGGGCTTCCAGCAGCGCCTGATGACGATGCTGGCCGACGCCATAGCCAGCGGAGACTGCTGATCGCGGCTCTCAGCTGCCCGCACCGAGGCGGCGAGCGATCAAGCCGGCCACCTCGTCGAGGGCAGGGCGAGACCGCGGCAGCGCAGCCTGGAACCCGAGGAATCCGTGGATGGTCCCGGCCTGGTGCAGCAGCACCGTGTCCACGCCCGCCGCTGAGCAGGCCTGCGCGAAGTCGATTCCCTGGTCCCTCAGGGGATCGAGCCCTGCGGTGACGACCACCATCGGTGCCAGTCCGGCGAGGTCGGCCCGCAGCGGGCTGAGCTCGGAGGCGGTGCGGTCGACGCCGGTGGGGGCGTACTGGTCCCAGTACCACTCCATGCGCTCGCGGGTGAGGAAGTAGCCCTCGGCGAGCTCCATCATCGACCGGTCGTCGGTGCGGCAGTCGGTGATCGGACACAGCACCGCGCACACACGGAGTGTCGGGCTCCCGTGGTCCCGGGCCCGCAGGGCTCCGACCGCGGCCAGGTTCCCTCCGGCGCTGTCACCGGCGACGCCCAGCCGACGCGGGTCGATGTCAAGCTGCGAGCCGTTGGCTGCGGCCCATTCAAGAGCAGCCCACGAGTCCTCCACGGCCGCGGGGAACGGGTGCTCCGGAGCGAGGCGGTAGTCGACCGACAGCAGGGCGCAGCCCGTGCGGTTGGCCAGGG
The DNA here is from genome assembly GCA_026710865.1 of Acidimicrobiaceae bacterium. Taxonomy (GTDB): domain Bacteria; phylum Actinomycetota; class Acidimicrobiia; order Acidimicrobiales; family Aldehydirespiratoraceae; genus Aldehydirespirator. The sequence continues at coordinate 9,351 of JAPOQG010000351.1, read as the reverse complement.
CGCGGCACAGCCCGTCCTGGATGTCGAGATCGCCGATCACCCAGCCGCCGCCGTGCAGGTACACCAGCAGCGGGGGCGGCTCGGTGCACCGGGGCCGGTAGAGGCGCAGCCCGAGATCGCCGCCGGGGCCGCCGATGGAGAGATCAGCAACGTGATCCACCGGCTCGGGGGGTCCCTTCAGTTCGGCGACGACGGGCGGCCGGGTCCGCATCGCCGCCAGGCTGGGCGGGCCGCCGGGGCCGCCGATCAGCTCCAGCAGTCCAGCTACCCCCTCGTCGAGGCGGGGTGATTCCCGCGCTTGTTCTCTGCGCTCCCTGTTGCCGGTCACCACCCGAGCAGCTTGCCACAGGGCGCCCCGCCGGAAGGTGTCCGAACCGGACGCCGGCGGCAGCCGGGCACTGTGCCCGCTCGGATTGACTGCGAAGTGTCTGACCTTTAGCATCCACACCAATCTGGACAGCGGCGCCGCCCGGTGCTGCTGAAGGCGATCCCGATGGGGGAAATAATGAGATCACAACAGTTCCGACTCGGTTTCCGGCTCCTAGCCGCCCTCCTCGCGCTCGGTCTCGTGGCCGCAGCGTGCGGCGACGACGCGCCGGAGACCGACGATGCTGCCCTCGCGCAGGCGCAAGCGGACGCGGCCGACGCCGCGGCGGCAGCCTCGGCGGCTGCTGCCGCAGCCGCAGATGCTCAGGCGGAGCTCGAAGCTGCAATAGCCGAAGGGGCCGCGGACTCCGAGGCGATAGCCGCGCTCGAGGCCGAATTGACGGCCGCCCAGGAGGCCGCGGCCGAGGCCGCCGCCGCCGCGTCGGCAGCCGCTGAGGAGCCCATGGAGGAGGCCATGCCCGAGCTGTCCGGCGAGCTGGTGTGGTGGTCGGACTGGACCATCGAGCAGACCGAGGCGTTCATCGACGCCTTCAACGAGGTGCACCCGGGCATCCAGGTGGAGTACACCCGCTCCGACGACGCCGAGATGTTCGACCGCTTCATGACAGAGTCCGAGGCGGGCACCATCGACGCCGACATCGCCATCATCGGTTGGGACGGCTTCTCCCGCATCTGGGAGAGCCTCGGCTACCTCCATGCTTTCGACTCTCCCAACAAGGGCAACATCCCGTCGGACCTGAGGGCCGCTTCCGGCGCCTGGTACACCTACGGGACCCTGCTCGAGGGCATCTGCTACAACACCGAGCGCATCGATGAGCTCGGGCTCGACCCGCTGGAGACCTGGAGCGATCTCGCCGACCCGCAGTACCAGGACGAGATCGTCATGCAGGACATCCTCAAGGTCGGCAGCGGCGCCCACGACATGATGATCGAGACCAGGGTGATGTGGGACGAGAACACCTGGGAGGAGTTCTGGGCGGGCTACGGCGCCAACAACGTGGTGTTCCAGCCCGACTACACCGCAGCCCAGCAGCAGCTGGTGCAGGGCAACTTCGCGGTGCTCGGCCTGTGCTACCTCGACTTCGTGCAGCCCTCCATCGACCAGGGCGCCCCGGTCGTGTGGGTCGCGCCGGAGTTCGTGATCACGGTGGGCTTCACCGTGAACATCCCGGCCACCTCCGACAACAAGGAGAACGCCGAGGCCTTCGTCAACTACATCATCAGCGAGGAGGGCCAGGCCGCGGTGGCCAACATCGTCGGCCAGGTGCCGGCGTGGCCGGACGCTCCGTATCCCGAGGCGGCCCTGGCCGCCGCGGGCAAGCCGACGATCCTGGCTCTGGGCACCCCCAAGGCCGAGGCCGAGTACAACAACAACGCCGAGTGGTACGTCGAGCGAGCCAAGGAATGGTTCGACCTGAGGTGACATCACCGCTGGAGGACCAGCTCGCTCTGCGGGCCGACGACCTCCACAAGAAGTTCGGCGCGGTCACCGCGCTGGCGGGTGTCAGCTTCTCGATCCGCACAGGAGAGTTCGTAACCCTCCTGGGACCGAGCGGCTGCGGCAAGTCCACGATCCTGCGGATCCTCGCCGGGATCGAGACGCCGACCCGCGGCGCGGTGGCCATCGGCGGCAAGGTCGTCAACGACACTGAGAGCCGGATCCTCGTTCCACCCGAGCGGCGCGACCTCAGCATGGTCTTCCAGTCCTACGCGGTGTGGCCCCACATGAGCGTGGCCGCCAACGTCGCCTTCCCCCTGCGCTACCGCAAGGTCCCCCGCAGCGAACGCCGGGAGAAGGTGACCGAGGCCCTCCGGGCCGTCCGCATGGAGGCGTTCGTCGACCGCTACCCCCACCAGCTGTCGGGCGGGCAGCAGCAGCGGGTGGCGGTGGCCCGCTCCATCGTGGGCCACCCTGCGCTGTTGCTGCTCGACGAGCCGCTGTCCAACCTCGACGCCCGCCTGCGCGAGGACATGCGGGTGGAGCTGAAGCGGCTCCACCTGGAGTTGGGGCTGACCATGCTGTACGTGACCCACGACCAGTCCGAGGCGCTGGCCATGTCGGACCGGATCCTGGTGATGGACCACGGGCTGGTGCTGCAGGAGGGCACTCCCGAGGAGGTCTACCGCTCACCGGAATCGCTGACGGTGGCCCGCTTCCTGGGGGTGAAGAACATCGTCGCAGGCAAGGTGGCCGGCGACAGCGTCGTAGAGGTGCTGGGCGGATCCCTGCCCGCCACCATGGCCGAGCCGATGGCGCCGGGCGCCGACGTCGCGGTGGCGATCCGTCCCGACGGGTTCGCACTGGCCGGTGAGGGGTCGTCCCGGCCCAGCATCTCCGGCGAGATCCGGCTGGCCCAGTTCCTGGGCGGGGCCTACGAGCATGAGATCGACGCAGGCGGCACCATGCTCATAGCCCAGTCCCCCCAGCGACTCGGAGCGCGGGGCGACACTGTCGCGCTGTCGGTCGACCCGGACGCGGTCATCGCCTATCCGGCCGACGAACCCGCCTCGTGACCGAATCGGCCTCGTGACCGGCACCGCCGTCGAGCCTGGCGCTCCTGTGGCCGACCCACCACCGGACCCGGTTCCGGCCGGCGCGCTGTGGGCCGCGGCCCGCCAGAGGGTTCTGTCGTTCCCGTTCGGCCTGCGAGTCGTTCTGAGCCTCGCCGTGTTCACCTTGGTGGTGCTGCCGTTCTACCGGCTGATCCTGGGATCGTTCCAGGAGGGCGGCCCGCCCGAACGGGGTCCGCTGACCCTGCAGAACTACCGGGACACCTTCGACAAGTCCAGCGACATCATCGGCAACACCCTCGAGTTCGCGGTGGGCCAGACCGTAGTGCCAGTAGTGATCGGCGTGCTGCTGGCCTGGGTGGTGACCCGCACCGACGTCCCGTGGCGGGGCGTGTGGGAGTTCGCCACGATCGGGCTGTACTTCATCCCGCTGCTGGCCGCAGGCACGGCCTGGAGCATCCTGCTCGGCGGGCGCAACGGCATGCTCAACGAGATCATCCGGGCTGTCACCCCGTGGGACGGCTTCGACGTGTACTCCATGCCGGGGATGATCTTCGTGCAGTCGCTCTACCTGGTTCCGCTGGTGTTCCTGGTGGTGGCCGCCAGCATGCGCAACGTGTCGCCCGACTACGAGCACGCCGCCCGGATCAACGGGGCGTCGCCGCTGTCGGTGTTCTTCAAGATCACCCTGGGCGTTTCCCGTCCCGCGCTGCTGTCGGCCGCGGTGCTGTGCTTCATCATCGGGCTGGGCTCGATGGAGATCCCCCTGCTGTTCGGGTTCCCGGCCAAGGAGCACGTCTTCACCACCGACATCTTCCATGCCCTGAGGGTGCGGATGCCCCGCGAGCACGGCCGGGCCGCGGCCACCGGGGTCGTGCTGCTGGCCGCGTCGCTGGTGGTGCTGATCGCCTACCTGCGGTCGATCCGCCACAGCGAGCGCTATGTGACCGTGAGCGGCAAGGGCAGTCAGGAGAGCCCGACCCGGCTGGGACGTTGGCGCTGGGTGGTGTTCGCGGCGTGCTGCGGGTTCTTCTTCCTGACGATGATCCTGCCTTTCATCGCGGTGGTCGTCGGCTCGCTGCTGCCCTACATCGGCCGCCCCGACACCGAGTTGCTGGCCCAGTCGTCGCTGGAGAACTACCGCCAGCTCAGCGACAACCCGATCCTGTGGCGATCGCTCAAGAACAGCCTCACGCTCTCGCTGGGGTCGGGGCTGTTCGTGATGGTCTTCGGCGCGCTCGTCGCCTACTGCGTGGTGCGGTTCAAGGGCCGCTGGAGCCGCACGATCGACTACGGCGCGAGCCTGCCGTTGATGGTCCCCGGGGTGGTGATGGCCACCTCGCTGCTCTACACCTACATCACCTTCACCCTGCCGGGAGGCTTCTCGATCTACGGCACGCTGTGGATCATGGCGATGGCCTACGTCGTGTACTTCCTGCCGGTGGCGGTGCGCCAGATGACCGGCCCGGTGGTGCAACTGTCGGCCGACCTCGAGCACGCCAGCCGCATCTCGGGCGCGGGCAACCTGGCCACCATGGGCCGGATCGTGCTGCCCATCCTCCGGCCCGCACTGCTGGGGGGCCTGATCCTGGCGTTCATCACCTACATGCGGGAGTTCACCCTGTCGGTGCTGCTGTTCCGCTCGGGCACCGAGGTGATCACCACCGTGATGTACAGCTTCTACAACAACGGCCGCCTTCCCTTCGTGGCCGCCATCTCGGTGGGCCTGTGGGTCGCCGGCATGCTCCTGATGGTGATCCTGCGCTTCGTCCTCAAGGCCCGCATCACCTTCTGAATCGAGAATCGTGATCACGTTCTCCAGATCCGAGCGTGTCAGCGAAGAGACGACACTTCCGGCGATACTGGAATTGGACGGGACGTGGCCAACTCGCTAGTCACCTAGGCATGGCCCCCAAGAAGGTGCGCGAAGTGCTGGTCCGTCTACGGGACGCTGGACTCGTCCGTGTTGATGGCCACGGCAGGGGTTCGTACTGGACGCTTAGCAATGGCTGGCCCCCCACCCCTCGCAAAGAACGCGAATAGAGACCCCCCGCCACCCACAACACACAAAACACAAGGTCACAACCCTCACACCCGTGCCAGCGACCCCCCTCGCAAAGAACGCGAATAGAGACCCCCCGCCCCGACGCAGCGGGCTTGGCACCTACCCGCGCACGCTCTCATGTCGCTGCGCCGGCTGGGTCGCTCGCGGGATCGGGCACGTAGTGGAAGCCGCGGCCTCTCCGGTTGGGGCGGCTGCCGGCCAGATGGCCCGCCTCTTCCAGCGTCGCGAGCATCTGCGCGGCGTGCGGCGCGGTGACGCCGGACAGGTCGGCGGCCTCCGTCGAGGAGATGCGGCCCCTCGAGCGCGCGTAGTCCAGCATCAGCGACTCCCGGCCGCGGCGCGTCCGGTGCCGGGCCCGGTCGACGAACTGCTCGCGCACGGGATCCGAGAGCCGGAAGGCTTCGGGGTGATCAACAGGCGCGCCCCGGACGTTCGAGATGACCGGTCCTGCGCCGCAGCGTGCGCCGGTGATGCGCTTCAGCGCCGACTCCGTCTCCGCCAGGGACCTCTGCAGCACCGGCGCAGCCGAACGGGCATCGGCCCAGCCGCGGCTTAGCAGATGGTGAACCAGGAGCATGAGGTCCACATCGCCGGCCAGTGCGGCGGGCTCGAGCCTGCCGATGAAGCGGAGCCATTCGCGGTCGGGCTCGCCGCCGATGAGCGTGACGCGCACGTACGGACCATCGACCTCGGAGAACGCCGGTGGCGGGTGGCCCAGTGCGAGCATCTCCGACGTCATGCGATCCACGCCGACCCCCTCCCGCTCGCCCAGTCGCATCGATGCCATCGCCTCGGCGAGACTGCGATATCGAGGCGCCGCCGGGTGAGTGATGATGTTCGACGGATCAACCCCGCCGACGAAGCCCCCCGGCGAGGTGACCGTCAGGCTGGATCCGACATGCTCGACCGTCGTCGGCTGCGGCGAGTTCCAGTCACGGTGGACGACGCCGTTGACCAGCGCCTCTCTCATCGCTCGGAGGGGGATGGACTTGATCTGGTGCACGGCGAAGCCGTCGGACACGTGCACCAGCGCGTTGGCGACGTCCATAGCCTGCTCCACGGCGGCGAACTGAGCCAGCAACGGGCGGGTGCCTGCCTCACGACGGCTCACGTACGGCCCGAACGATTCGTCGAAGGCGCTCGACCAAGGTCGCCCGGCACTGGGCACCCGATGCGTGCTGTCGCCTCCGGACACTTCCCGTCGGATGTAGTCGATCCCGATCTCGGGGGTGCCGACGAGCAACAAGGACCCCGCGTTTGTCAGCCGACCGTCGGCGTCGACGAGGTTGAGGCGTCGGATCATGTCCTCGCTCGTTGCCGCAGCCAGGCTGGTGTCGTCACGACCTCCGTCGCCGTTCTCGCGCATGTAGCGCCTCGCGATCTCGACTGCGGCCTCGTCGATGTCGGCCAGAGTGTGAGACGACGGCTGCACCGACCAGTCGAAGCCGCTGCGATGCGTCCTTCTGTCATGCCAGGACGTGAGGTCGACCTCGACACAGTTGTCGTTGAGGCGCCAGAGGATGCGTCCTCGGCACGGGATCGGCTCCCAGGCCTCGGGCGCTGACAGCACAAGCAGGCGGCAGCCGTCCAGCAGGAACTCGCGGGCGGCGACGGTGAGCTTGCGCTGGGTCAGTTCGTAGATCCGGTGGCGGAGCCATTCTGCATCGAGGCTGGTCCCGATCCTGGCACCGTCGTCGGACACGCCCAAGACGATCGCGCCTCCTCCCGGCGTGTTCGCCATGCAGGCCATTTCGCCCGCGAGGTAGCGGGCGGCCTCCTCATTCTCGCGACCACCTGGCAGGGTCCTGCCGCCAGCATCACGGCGTCCGGGCTCCTCCTTGATGTCCACATGGGCTGTCTCGATCTCGGCGGGAGCGCGATGCTGCTCCAACAGGTCCAGCACTTGTCGGATCTGATCCTCGAGCGCTGCCGGCACCGGTGTGGACATTCGCACCCTCGCTCTGCTTTGATTTCCGAAAGGAAAATATAGCTTGATATCCCAATCAAGGATTCTAACTAATTTTTTAGCAAGAAAATATGGCAACCAAGCCTACAGCCGCCGCAAGCCCAATTTGTCTTGGTTCTTGAACGCGAATAGGAACCCGCACCTGCACACAACACGCAAACCCCACGTCACCACGCTCAGCTTGCTATGGCTGGGCTGAGATGTAGGCCCTGAAGTCATGGTCGCCGCGCTCGATGTAGTGGTCGACGATGGCCTTGCGGTTCTCGATGGCCTCGGGGTTGATGGCGTGGTTGGTTGCGGTCAGGATGTCTCGGACTTGGTCGCGCCAGCTGAGGTGGTCCCAATCGTTGGCAGCTCCCATCAGCATTCGAAGGGTGGATCGGGTGGCCTCGGCGGGTTTGGCGTCTGCGATCTCGGCGAGGCGCTCCATGACAGAGTGACCGCTCCATCTGGGGCTTCCGGGTCGCAGCGTGATCTCGAGGCTTGCGAGTGACCAGTCGTCGTCGAGCTTGGCGGATGCGAATGTGTATGCGAAGGCGTCGGCTTCGCTCTGGTGGGCTTCTGGCTCTTCGGCTATCGCTTCGAGACGTGAGTCCCAAAGCCGTTGGATCCGCTGCAACACCGGCGGGGAGCAAGCGCCGGTGCATTGTTCTCGAGCCAACCAAGAAGCTCGATCCTCTCCGGCCTCCACCAGGATTCCGGAACAACGTCCGGCCCGCTGAGATCTAGCCGGTGATCTCCAGGCGATGCAGAATCGAACACGCAACCATGATGCCCCAGTGCGATGTCCATCAACACACAACTGCAACAATCCGTTCTGGATCGGGGCTGAGCCCATTCCGCGGCCGGAGTCCCTTCAGAGAGAGCCCGACTCAACCTCACAGCTGGGGCAGTGCTTCTTGCGCTTCCTGTTGGCCCGATCGTGTCAGCGCCAACGGCCCGCGGCGACTACCGTCCGACGCGTGGGAGCGGACTCGGGGAGCGAGTCTTGGGCCTCGTCGCCTGCCACTCGCAAGTCGATGCAGGGCAACCGCAGCCGAGACACCAAGCCTGAGATGGCGGTGCGCTCCGCCGTGCACCGCCGCGGCATCAGGTTCCGCGTGTCGGCGCGGCCTCAGCCTGAACTGGCCCGCACCGCCGATCTAGTCCTGCACAAGACCCGCATCGCCGTGTTCGTAGACGGCTGCTACTGGCACGGATGCCCCGACCACCACACGCAGCCAGCCACAAACTCCCAGTACTGGGCTGACAAGATTGCTCGCAATGTCGAGCGCGACGGCGAGACCACCGCATACCTCCAACGGGCCGGGTGGACGGTGCTGCGCTTCTGGGAGCATGAGGATCCCGAGTCCGTGGCCGACCGGGTCCAGCAAGCCGTGCATGCGGCCCTGTTCGACCGACGGAACGACTGAGGGGATCTGCCATCGTGCAACCGTGTTGGTCGAGGCCGTCCACCGCCGTGACGCACCCCAGCAGTAACGTCTGCTCGTCATACAACCGCTACTCGGAACTGCATCGGGAATTATCGAGAATGATTTGAATATGCGATGCTACTAGATCAGCACACAGTCCAGGACACTCCGTCAGCGTCCGGTGGGCGGCCCTTGCAGGCTGCAGAGTTCTTCGCGGGCGTGGGGCTGGTGCGTTGCGGTCTTCAGCAGGCAGGGATCGAGGTGGTCTGGGCAAACGACATCGAGCCCACAAAGCTGGCCGTGTACGCCGCGAACTTCGACGCCTCCCATTACCGCCTCGACGACGTCCGCAACATCGAAGGCGGCGACATTCCATCTGTCGGTCTTGCCGCGGCCAGCTTCCCGTGTGTGGATCTGTCCCTGGCAGGCAATCGTCGAGGCCTCAGCGGCGAGCAGTCCGGCCTGTTCTATGAGTTCACGAGGATTCTCGGCGAGATGCGGCCACGGATGCCGCCGGTGGTGCTGGTCGAGAACGTCGCCTCGTTCGTCTCATCGCACCGCGGCGAGGACCTGCGAGCCGCGGTGGGCGAACTCAACTCGCTGGGATACGTCTGCGATCTGCTGATCCTGGACGCACGCAGCTTCACGCCCCAGTCCAGGCCCCGTCTGTTCATGATCGGCACCCTCGGCCGAGTCGCGCCGGAGAGCCACAGGGTGGCGACCCCGTCCCGGCCCGCGCCGGTAGCCGCGTTCATGCAGGCCAACCGCGACCTGCTGCTGCAACAGCTCCCCCTACCTGCACCGCCCCGATCAGGCCACGGCCTCGACAGTGTCGTCGAGCGGCTTCAGCGAAGCGACCAACGGTGGTGGGGCGACGAGCGGCTCGCCAGCTTCATCGAGTCGCTTTCCCCGCTGCAATCACAACGACTGGACCGGCTCCGCAGTGGCCCGAGGCTCGCATGGCGAACCGCCTACCGCCGCACTCGCTCCGGGCGGGCCGTGTGGGAGAT
>JAPOQG010000197.1 GCA_026710865.1 Acidimicrobiaceae bacterium | reverse complement strand
GAATCCGATTCTCGGCCCGCCTACGCCCCCAGCAGCATCTGTACCAAGACTCGGACGGGCGCACGCGAGGCGGGATCGTCGTCAGTGACAAGCTGGGCAAGAAATCCTCAAGTCTCCTGTTCAAGCCGCCCGCGCCATAGCGGCGGTCAGCTCCATCGGCAGCAGCATGGAGCATCGCCGCGGCAACCTGACATGGCCAGCCCCCACGGCGTGAACGTCGTGTGTGCTAGTGCATTGTGGGTGCGTGGCGGGTCGCTGCCGTGAGCGTCAGCGGTGGGTTCCTGTGGGGCCTGTTGGGGCTGGGGATGTTCGTGTGGCGTGGGCCGGGAACTCGCGGCGTGGTTGGGTCGTCTAAGCGGATATGAAGGCGGTAGCGGCACTGTTGGCGGTGTTGGTGCTGGTCGTGGGGTGCGGAAGGGACTCCGGGGACGGTGCCGGTGACGTCGTGGTCGGCGACTCCGAGTTGGTGCCGTCGGGGGTGGAGCCGTGGGAGGTTCCCGTCGGTCCTGACGGGCTGGCGCGCTGCGAGGACATCCCGGAGCTGAGGTCGCAACTCGACGGCACCCTCGGCGGCCGTCAGAATCCAGATCACATCGTCGAGGGCGTGCTGGCCACCTATGCGATGGAGCATCCCGACACCTTCGGCGGGCGCTGGATAGACCGGGCCAGCGGCGGCGTGCTCGTGCTGGGGTTCACCGACGACCCCGAGCCGCACCGGGCCGCCATCCTGGCTCGACGGCCAACCCCGGACGACTACCCCGTCGTGGACCCGCCCCCGCCGATCACCGACGACCGGCCCCTGGGCGAGCGCGACGGCGTGGTCGTCGACGTAGTGCAGGTGCGGTTCAGCGAGGCCGAGGTGGAGGCCATGCGGGACAGGATGTGGCGGTCCATATCCCGGGAGGAATGGAGGGAGTTCGGTCTGGACGGCACGAGCTACGACGTCAAGCGCCAGCGGGTGACCCTGTATCTGGTGAACCCTCCCGAGGGGGCGATCGCTGAGATCGCCGAGCGGATTCCGGACCCCTCGGCGGTGTGTGTGGATGTCACCCGCACGCCGCAGCCGCCCGAGGGACCGCTGGCGGTCATCCCGGATCTGGCTGAGGAGGATCCTCTGGTGTCGTGCCCGGGCACACCGCCGGTGCGCTACTCGCAGATGATCAACCCGCCCTCCATCGACGAGGTCGACCATCCCGCGGTGGATGTGCTGCGGGCCGAGTTGGACACGCCCGGGGGCGAGCCGCTGCCGCGGGGGCGATGGGTGGTGATCAGCATCGACTCGGACCGGGCCACCTTCGCGGCCCTGTCCGAGTACGGCTTCGGGTCCGCTGTCGTGGAGCGGCGCGGCGACCGGTGGATCTTCGCGGGCGAGGCGTCAGGGCGTCCGTGCGAGCCGGTCATCGCGCTGCCCCCGGGGCTGGCCCGCGTCGAGGTGACCCTCGCCCACGGCGCACGCCCCGAACCCGAAGACACCACTGTCGATGTGCTGGTCACCGAGCAGGGGTGCGCCAGCGGCCGCGAGATGGGCGACGCGCTCCGAGGCCCCCAGGTGGTCGAGACCGACGACGCGGTGCTGGTGGCCTTCGCGGTGGTACCCGTCGCCGGGATGGCCGCCTGCCCGGACAACCCGGCCACCGCGGTCACCGTCGAGCTGTCGGCTCCCCTCGGCCAGCGCGGGGTCTATGACGGGCTGCACTTCCCGCCCGAGCCGCTTGTCACTGCCGTCGACGAGGCGTCGGTGGTGTTCTACGACGACGCCTGCCGCAGGCTGTCCACCTCGCTGACCCTGGAGGCCCAGAACGCGCAGACCTCCGGAACCTTCGAGACGCCCAACAAGGCGCTGCTGGCTCATCTCGGCGACCTGTCGGAGCCCTTCTATGACATCGAAGTCCTCCAGCGCGGGTTCGGGTGGGAGCGGTGGGAGGTCGCGGTGGAGGACTCCGACGGCGCCCTGCACGTCGGCAGGGTCGACGCCGTTGAGACCCCCGACGGGCAATGGCAGATCGGACCGGTCCGATGGTGCCTCTACGACGCCGGCATGGAACACCTCAAGCAGATACTGGCCGACAAGCACGAGCATCTGCAGGCGCCCGCCAGCTTCTCGGCGTGCCCGATGATGTCAGACACACACATCGACTACGCCGAAGACGCCGTGGGCCGCGACACGCCGGGCGAACTCCTCAGTGAGCCGCTCAAGGACCTGCCGGTGGCGAGCTACCGGATCGAGGTCACCGAATCGAGCGACAGCACCGTGCGCTGGCAGATCACCATCCCAGCAGAGCCGTGGGGCCTGACCTACGGCAAGATCATCGTGGACCGCAACAACGGATGGTGGCTGCGCACCTTCGAGTGGTGCCACATGGAACCCGACCGGCTCTAAGACAGACCAGAACGCCGAACGCGCCCGCGGCCCGGCATCGGTGCAGGCTGCTCGTCGATGAACCCGAGCTGCGCGTTGTGGCGTAACGTTGGAAGCTAGGAGCTGAAGCTCCAAGCCTAGGCGTCGTGACTGGCGCGATCGATGCGGCCGCGGCCGCGCTTGGTCTCGGAGCGACGGCGCTTCGCCTGCAACCGCCGGGCCTTGGCCGCACGCGGCGGCCGGGTCGGCTTCCTCGGTTTGGCGACGGCCAGCCCGT
>JAPOQG010000367.1 GCA_026710865.1 Acidimicrobiaceae bacterium | reverse complement strand
TTCGATCTCGACGGTGCCGCTGGTGGGCTCGATCAGCCGCGAGAGGCAGCGGATCAGGGTCGACTTCCCCGAGCCGGAGAGGCCCATCACCACGAAGGTCTCGCCGCGCTCCACCGAGAAGGTCGCGTTCCTGACCGCCACCAGGCAGCCCGTGCGCTCCAGCACGTCCTGGCGGTCAAAGCCCTCCTCGAGCAGTGCGCCGGCCGCCGCGACGTCCTCGCCGAACACCTTGGTGACTGCGGTGCACACCAGCGGAGCGGGCTCGGCGCCGGACCGGGCCTCGTGGGTTCCGGCGTCAGCGAGCACCCGCGCATGTTAGGCGCTGGGCTCCTTCCCTATGGCTCTCGATTGGCTTTCGATCAAGTCTTCTAGCGATGCCATGGTTGATGTGGTAACAATTCAAGCAACTACCGGTAGGCCGCGCGCAGGGCGCGACCTCAAATCTGACTGGGAGGGGACACCCAATGCGGAAGCCTTTGTGGAGGCTCGCGGCTGGAGTGGCCGTGCTCGGCCTGCTGGCCGGAGCGTGCAGCGGCGACGCCGACAGCGGGGGCGAGGAGATCACCACGATCAAGCTCGTCGCCAATCCGTGGAGCGGCTCAGCGGCCAACATCGAGGTGGCCAAGCAGCTGCTCGAGAGCGAGTTGGGCTACACGGTCGAGGTCACCGACCTGGACGAGAACGCCCAGTGGGCGGCCATCAACACCGGCGACCTGCACGCGTCGCTAGAGGTCTGGCCGTCGGGCCACGCCGACAACCGGGCCGATTTCATCGACAACCCCGACGGCAACGTCGTGGACGCGGGCCTGCTGGGTCCGGTCGGCCAGATCGGCTGGTACCTGCCCGCATACATGGTCGACCAGCACCCGGCGCTGGCCACCGCGGAAGCGTTCACCGATGCCGAACTGGCCGGTCTGTTCGCCACCGCCGAGACGGGAGAGGCTGGGCAGATCCTGCACGGCGACCCGAGCTGGGTGTCGTTCGAGCAGGACCTCATCGACGACGTCGGAATGCACCTCGAGATCGTCTACGCCGGCTCCGAGGAGGCGCTGCTGGCCGCGTTCGACGGGGCCTTCGCCCGCGACGAGGCGGTGCTGGCGTACTTCTGGACGCCGCACTCGGCGTTCAGCAGCTTCGATCTCGTCGAGTTGGAGCTGCCGCCGGACCCCGACGGGAACAAGTACTACCCGCCGGACAATCTGTTCAAGATCGTCTGGGCAGGGCTCGAGGACGGTGCGCCCAACGCGTGGGCCTTCCTGCACAACTTCAACTACAGCACCGCCGACCAGGTGTCGATGCTGGGTGCGATCGACGGAGAGGGCAAGAGCGTCGAGGAGGCCGCGGCCGACTGGATCGCCGCCAACGAGGCCACTTGGAGCGCCTGGATCCCGTCGTAGCGGAGCATCCAGCGGACTAGCCGGGCCGGGGCCGCCTCCCTGGCTCGACAGGGGGACCGGGGTTCACGCCCCGGTCCCCTGCCGCGTCTGCGGCCGGGCCGTCAGGCGTTGGCTCCCGCTCTTGTTCGCTGCGACCCGAGGGCCGCCCAAGCCAAGGGAAGCACTGCCCACGGCCTCGCTCAGCGCGTCGCGGATCTACGCTGGATTGCGGCCCACCCGCTCGGCCTCTGGGCTGCGGCCGAAGTCGAAGGTCGCGACCTCGGCCATCTGCTCGCCGAGCAGAGCCACCGCGGTCTCGAAGAGCAGCTTGCCCTCCTCGGTGTTGGCTCCCGTCGGGTCGCCGATATGGCCGTCGGGCCCGAAGTCGTTGGACAGCCAGCCGAAGGAGGCCATCCCTCCGAAGCGCACGTAGCGGTTG
>JAPOQG010000315.1 GCA_026710865.1 Acidimicrobiaceae bacterium | reverse complement strand
GGGGGTGTCTGGTGGGCTGGGGGGAATTGGCAGTGTTTTGCACGGTATGCGGGCGTTGTGCTGCCAGTTCGCGGTGGTGTTTGGCGGGGTGGGGGAATTGGCAGTGTTTTGCACGGTATGCGGGCGTTGTGCTGCCAGTTCGCGGCTTGTGCCGGACGAGACGCGATCGGGCGCAGGGTACGTGTCACACTCGCGCCGTGCGCTTCACGCTGGAGCAGATCGCCGCAGTCACCGGGGGCCGCATGCACGGCGACGGCGCCACCGAGGTAGCAGGCGTCACCCAGGACAGCCGCGACGTGCGGCCGGGCATGCTGTTCGTGCCGCTGCTGGCCGAGCGCGACGGCCACGACTTCATCGGTGACGCGGTCGCGGCGGGCGCTTCGGCCTGTCTCACCGCCCGGGGCGTGGCCGGAGCCGACGTCGACGCGGTGGAGGTGGACGACACACAGGCTGCGCTGACCGCGCTGGCGAGCGAGGCACGGCGGCGTCTGCGGGCGGTGCCGGTGGTGGGTGTGACCGGCTCGGTCGGCAAGACCACCACCAAGGACCTGCTGGCCGCGGTGCTGGCCCGAGACCGCCGGGTGTGGGCCAGCACCCGGTCGTTCAACAACGAGATCGGGGTGCCGATCACGCTGCTGTGTGCGCCCGAGGGCAGCGAGGCGGTCGTGGTCGAGATGGGCTCTCGGGGATCGGGACACATCGCCGGGCTCTGCGCGGTGGCCAGACCGACCATGGGCGTGGTCACAACCGTCGGGCTGTCCCACACCAGCGAGCTCGGGTCCCTGGCCGCAGTGGTATTGGCCAAGCAGGAGCTGGTCGAGGCGCTGCCTGGCGCCGCCGACGGGGGAGTGGCCTTCCTCAACGCCGGCGTGCCCGAAGTGGCCGCCATGGCCTCGAGCACGCCCGCCCGGGTCGTCACCTTCGGACATGGAGGCGATGTGGCGGCCGCGCAGTTGACGCTCGACGAAGACCTGACGCCGCGCTTCGTGCTGAGCAGCCCCGCAGGCTCCTGCGAGGTGGTGCTCGGGGCCAGGGGGCTGCATTCGGTCGACAACGCGCTGGCCGCCGCGGCGGTGGGCCTGGAGCTGGGCGTGTCGCTGGAGGACGTGGCGGCCGGCCTGGCCCAGCCCGCCCTGTCGCCCCTGCGCATGGAGGTAGTCCGGGCCGCGGGGGGCGCCCGGCTGCTCAACGACTGTTACAACGCCAACCCGCTGTCGATGCGCGCCGCCCTGCACGCCCTGGCTGCGATGCCGGCAGAACGCAGGATCGCGGTTCTGGGCACGATGGCCGAACTCGGAGACTTCGAGGCCGCCGAGCACGCCGCCATCGCGTCGCTGGCGGCCGAGCTGGGTGTGCTCGTGGTGGCGGTCGACGCGCCCGGATACTCCTTCCACGATGCCGCTGTCACCGACGTGGAGGGCGTCGACGGCGCCCTCGCCGCGCTGCACCACTTCGGTGGCCTGGCCGCCGACGACGCCGTTCTGGTCAAGGGATCGCGGGTCGTCGGCCTCGAACGGCTGGTGGAGCGACTCGTCGCCGGCAACGATGCCTGATTGAATCGGCGGGGCGCCGCCGGCTCGTATCGCCGGCCGGCCCTCACTCCTTCCCCCACCACGAAAGGCCCGAGTCAATGGATGTGCCCGATTTCAGGACGGTGACCGTGGAGGCCCTCGCGGCCATGGTGCGCGAGCGCGACCTCACCGCCGCGGCTGTCACCGAGCACGCGCTGGAGCGCATCGAGGCGCTCAACCCGACCCTGAACGCGTTCGTGGCGGTAGACGCCGGCAGCGCCCGGGAACAGGCGGGGGCGATCGACGAGCGGCTCGACGCTGGCGATGACGTCGGGCCGCTGGCGGGCATCCCGGTCGGCGTGAAGGACCTGGCCGACGCGGCCGGGTTCCAGACCTCCAAGGGTGCGATGTACACCCGCAACGACCCTCCGGCCGCGTCCGACAGCACCGAGGTCGCCCGGCTGCGGGCTACGGGCTGCGTGATCCTCGGAAAGACCAACACCCCCGAGCACGGCTGCATGGGCGACACCTACAACCCCAGGTTCGGGCCCACCCTCAACCCCTGGAACACGGAGCGCTCGCCGGGCGGGTCCTCGGGCGGGACGGGGTCGGCCATCGCTTCGGGCATGGTCCCGGTGGGCACCGGTTCCGATGGGGGAGGCTCGATCCGGATCCCCTCGGCGATCTGCGGACTCTCGGGGATCAAGACCAGCCAGGGCCGGGTGCCGAGCGGCCCTCCGCCGTCGGGCCTCATAGACCTGTCGTGCGTCGGCCCAATGGCCCGCCTAATCAGGGACGTGGCCCTGTGTCTCGACGCCCTGGTCGGCCCTCATCCTGCCGATCTGCGCAGCCTGCCCAAGCCGGACGTGTCCTGGCGGGCCGCCCTTGAAAGCCCCCGCGTGCCGTCGCGGGTGCTCTGGGCTCCGTCGATCGACGGGGAGCCGGTCGACTCCGAGATCGCCGCGGCCTGCGCGGCTGCGGTGGAGCGCCTCGCGGCTGAGGGCGTGGAGGTCGTCGAGACACAGACGCAGATCGGGGCGGTCCCCGGAGTCTTCATGCAGTTGTTCTTCGGGGGGCTGATCGGTCCCGCGTTCTGCTCCCTGTACGGCACCGACGAGTGGGACAACGTCACCGACGTGCTCGCGGTGATGCTTGAGGACGTCTACGAGCGGGTCACCGTCTCCTCGATCTATGAGGCTCGCCAGCACGCGGGCGAACTGTCCATTGCGCTGGCCGACGCCATGGCGGGTTGCGACGCGCTGCTGATGCCCACCCTCGCGGGCCAGGCCCCCGCCCCCGCCGGGCACGGCACGATCAACGGCATCGAGACCGCCAACTGGTTCCGGTTCACGCCTCTGGCCAACCTCACCCGGCGCCCGGCCGGGACGGTGTGCTGCGGATTCAGCCGCGAGGGCGTGCCCATCGGCCTGCAGGTCGTGGGCCACCAACTCGACGACCTCACCGTGCTCGAGACGCTCGCCGTGCTGGAGGACCTGCTGGCGCTGAACCCCATCGCCGGTGACCTAGCCTGAGGCCGAGGGACGCAGCGCGGCCCAGGTGCGGTCGTCGCCGCGGTCGAGGGCGATCAGTGCCCCGCTGTCGAGAACGAGCGTGGTAGTCAATCGAGCTTGAGGTTGGTGCGGACCCATTGGTGGGCCTCCTCGCTGATGGGTCCGCACTCGGCCTCGTACTCGTCGATTACGGCGCTGAGGCCGTCGCTCATCTCCTTGATCTGCTCATCGGTGAGGGGCGGCGTGGGGTCGGGGCCGAGGATGCCGGCTCCTATCTCCTCGTCGGGACGGATCCGGTTGGCGATGTGGGGAGGTGCCGCCGACAGTCCTGCGGGGTCGCCGGGGAGGGGTTGAGCGGCCATTTCAGACTCCTTCGCTCTCGTCACCGGGAAAGCTGCCAGCCCACACCGTATCATTGTCCCGACAGTGTGCAACCTTGTAACAGCATGAATTTACACTTTACATGATAGCACCCTCGGGTTGGACGATGGTGGCGTCTATGTGTCAAGCCAGACCAATAGTCATTTCCAGGCGGATCGCGGGCAACCGGTTGAGATCCACGGGGCTGGCACGCGTGTCACACGTCGGCGGTACTGTCCCTTGAGTGGCTAGCGCGTGTGCAACGACCGATGCCCGCGAAACGTCAGTCCGGCAGGAGAGCCAGAGATGAGCGATGTGGTGGGCCGTGTGCTGGGCACCGACGACGCCACGCCGCTGGAGTTCTGGGTGGCCGTTGCGCCCGATGCACATCTGCAACTCGACGATGTTGTAGCGGTGGACCGGCTACTGCCCACTGGCGACCCGATCAGCCTGTACGGCATCGTGAGCCAGGTGCGCGCCCGCCATGAGGGGGCCCGGTTCGACAGCGATGTGTTCCTCATAGCCGACGGCATCCTGCCGGCAGAAGTGGCCGAGGCGGCCCAGATTCAGCTCACCAGAGTCGTTCCAGAGACGTTCGTGCCACCGCTGCCCGGTGCGGAGGTGCGTCGAGCCGTCGACGAGGAGCGCGACGCGGCGCTCGACCTGGATGAGGTGGAGCGACGTCTGCCCGCAGGGCTGAGCCGCGACGACGACCCGATCTACCTGGACTTCGACTTCATCGACGGTACCAAGGGCGCCCACATCAACATCAGCGGCATTTCTGGCGTGGCCACCAAGACCAGCTACGCCACGTTCCTGCTGTATTCGATGTTCAACTCGGACGTGCTGCGAGCGAAGGCCACACAAGCCAAGGCCGTGGTCTTAACGTGAAGGGCGAGGATCTGCTCTTCCTTGACTATCCCAACACACGACTGAGACCGGATGAGCGCCTGCGCTACTCGGCTCTAGGACTCGAGGCAGTGCCGTTCGAATCGGTCGGCATTCTGACGCCACCGCGACGCGGCGAACCCGAGACCATCCTCGCCACTGGCACCCGCCAGGTCGGGGTCAAGCCCTATTTCTGGACCATTGCTGAATTCTGCTCCCAGCAGCTGCTGCCGTTCCTGTTCGCGGACGAAGAGGACCAGCGTCAGCAGTACATGACCGTCGTGCACTCCGTCGCGGCCCAGCTTGTGCTGTGCGCAGAGAAGTCGACCGAAGCTGACGGCTCGGTCCGAATCGGCAGCAACGTGGTTCGGTGCTTCTCAGAGCTAGTGGGCGCGATCGAAGAGCAGCTGCTTCCGGATGGCAAACCCGACCATCGTTGGGCAGGTCGAGCAATCGGCGCCAGCACCATCCAAGCGTTCCAACGTCGCCTGTACGCCTCGGAGCGCCATGTGGAGCATCTGATCCGCGCCGACACTCGCGATGTCCCAGAGCGCGCCATCGACCTGGGTTCGCACCAAGTCACGGTGGTGGACATACACGAATTGCACGACCGGGCCAAGCACTTCGTCGTGGGTGCCGTTCTGCGAAGGGCATTTGAGGACCGGGAGCAGAGCAGCGTGGGACGGCCGCTCCTGTTCGTGGTGCTGGACGAACTCAACAGGTTCGCGCCCCGCGACAGCAACAACCCAATCAAGGAGGTTCTGCTGGATGTGGCTGAGTGGGGCCGCGCATTGGGAATAGTCCTCATTGGGGCGCAGCAGACCGCAAGCGAGGTGGAACACCGTGTGGTGGCCAACAGTGCCATCCGGGTGGTGGGCCGCCTTGACAGCGCGGAAGCACGCGAGGAGCAATGCGGGTTCCTACCGGGAGTCCAGCGTCGGCGCGCCACGATCCTGAGGCCCGGTTTCGTGTTCCTGGCCCAACCCCGTGTGCCGGTGCCGCTGCTGGTCGAGTTCCCGTTCCCGGCCTGGGCCACCCGCCCCGCCGAGGCCGATCTCTCCGAGGCCACGTCTGCATCGGTACCTGCCGAACCCTATGGACGGCTGAAGTGAGTCGTGACTGCCAACCGCTGAGGTTGCTGATCGGATGTCTGTTCGCCTCGGGTGTCCTCGGGTGTCAAAGGGCCCGGCCACGTCGCCCGTCGAGCGGGCAGAGGCCTAGGTGGCTGGTGTTTTTCGCGGATTCGGCAAGGTATGCAAGCCTCTGACCTGAGGTTTTGTGCTCACAAGATCCCCATTTCGGGAGTTTGACACCAGCCACCTAGTCGTGCGCCGAGCGGCGTGAGGTCGGGGTCCGACATCGTCCCTTCAAAGAAAAATCACTTTAAACACATGTGAATGCTTGATAGATGTCACACCGGTATGGCATGATGTTCTTCATGATGAAGGACGCGATCCGGCGGGCCGAGGCGGCGCTTGATGAGGTGCTGGCGCATTGCAAGTCCGCTGATGTCTCGACGGGGGAGTTGCGCATGGGGCTCGGGGCGTTCAAGTCGATGCGGGCCAAGCTCGACGCCTGCCAGACCCATGCCGCGGGAGGCTTGGCCACCCGAGAGCGCCATGGTGACGGCGGTGCAGGGGTGCTGGCCCAGGCAGCGGGATTGTCCCGCAAGGAGGCCGCCGGGCAGGTCAAGACGGCTCAGAGGCTTCAGGCACTGCCCGATGTGCAGCGGGCCGTCGAGAGAGGACAGGTGTCCTTCGCCAACGCCAGGCTTCTGGCTGAGGCCTCCGAAAAGACCAGCCCCGATGCAGTCGCCAACGACTCTGAACTGCTATCCAAGGCTTCGTCGCTGCCTCCGGACCAGTTCTCCCGGGAAGCGAGCCGGTGGTCCGCGCGGCGCAAAGCCAACAGCACCGAGGCCGACTGGCAGCGGCTACGCCGGCGTCGCCGGTTGCGCATGTGGGACGGTGAGGACGGCATGGTCCATCTGCACGGCGAGCTCGATCCGGTCGCGGGCGCCAAGCTACGCAAGCGCCTACACGAGCAGGCCGAGGCTCTTCGCCGGGTGGACCGCAAGCACGCTGAGGTCGAACAGCGCGGCCATGATCAACGCATGGCCGATGCTCTTGAGGCCATCACTGCGGACGGTGCCGGGGACAGCTCCGGCCGTCGAACGGGTCGCCGCGCCGTCATCTCCATCGTGCGGCATCTCAGCGCAGACGGCACCCGGGACTTTGCTGAGATCGCTGGCGGGGCGGTGATCCCTCGGAGCGTCCTTGAAGAGCACATGTGCAACGCCAGAGTCGCTGGGATCGTGTTCAGTGACAAGGGCGTACCGCTGTGGCACGGCCACACCAAGACCATCGCGACCGAGGCCCAGTTCAGGGCTCTCATCGCCAAGTACGGCGGATGTGCGGGCTGCGGCGCGCAGCCCCTGCTGTGCCAGGCTCACCACATCAAGCCGGTGTCGGAAGGCGGAGCGACCGACATCACCAACATGATCCCACTGTGCTGGCACTGCCACCAGAAGGTCCATTACCACAATTGGCAGGTGGTTCCCGACGGGCGGGGCCTCCGCACCATCGAACCGTCCGATCGCATCCACCACGGTCCGGCCCATGCCCCCGAGGTCGGATCGGTCCACAGCCAGCGGCTTCGTGACGAGGTGCCGTTGCAGGCCGGCGCCCCGCCACAACCGTCACCCCGAGCGGGATTTCCGGCCGATGGCGGTTCCCCCGTGCCTCGGGCGCCAGCGCCGGGAGGTCGAGGATTCTCCCCGGCACGCAACCCAGGGGACGTACGTGCGGCATCCTTGCCGGCGCGAGAAGTGTTCGGCAGCCGAGGATTATCCCCGGCACAGGACTGGGGGGACGGCAATGACGAGCCCCGTCATTCTCAACTCCAGTTGGTAGGACCCCATTCGTCCTGTGCGGACCCGCAACCATGTGGCGGGGTAGGGCGGCGGTCTCGTTGAAGTTCGCGGTCGAGACTTGGGCGCCGGAGTACGGCTCCACGGTTGACTCTGAGCAACTGGAGGCAACAAGCGCTGACGTAGACGTCGGAGTCGAACGTGCCGAGGGTGAATGGACCGCCGTGGATCCCGCTGCTGACGTTGACGCACCGACGTCCCTCCTCTTTGTGGATGGCGTGAGGCGAGTCGATGCCCGGATCTGGATTTCTGACGGAGATCGGACCCGACCCGGTGTGTGCGCTTCGGTAGCAGCCGGCGCGGTCTACTGCGTGTCTACCAGCGCGCGGGTGGTTGCATCGACCGTGTTCCGGGCGGTGTACGCCGAGGGGTCCTGCGCGGCCGGTCCCGTGCTCACTCGTCACGGCACGTACGAGTTCGTACCCTGTGTAAGCGACACGCCCGACGATCTACACAAGGGGATCCGAGACCGTATGGCGTTACTGGAGACGCAGGTCGCTTCTTCCGACGGCGCCGATCTCGTGATCTTCGACGGCCCGCTCCGCGGCCGGACCGACCGCAACGGAGTGGGCTTCGTCAAGACACAGCAACTTCAGTATCTCCCGGACCGTGAGCATCGAATCCTGGCCACGCTTCGGCCCGGTCAGCGTACGCCGCTGTTCTTGAGCCGCCTGGAGAAGACTTGGTCCCGTGCCCCGACGCGGCGGCCGGACGAGCGCTGCCGGCGTGACTCGCGGTGTCCGCGGCCAGCATGAACGCGTCCACGGGCATTAGCCGCCCGTTCACCGGGTCGATGCCCAGACCGAAGATCTCCAGGGTTACGGCACCGAGGAGCGGCATCGAGTCCTCGTCCCAGAACACGACCGGCGACATGCTCTCCCTGCCGTCGAGC
>JAPOQG010000366.1 GCA_026710865.1 Acidimicrobiaceae bacterium | reverse complement strand
GGGTCGCGACGCTAGAAGCAGATCCGCTAGGCCAGGGTGCGGTGGATCGCCTCGATGAGCTTGCCGGCGTCGGGGAGGTAGGCCTGCTCGAGCTGCGACGTGCTCGGCACGGGGATGTTGGGGGCCGCGACCCGCTCGATGGGGGCGTCCAGCAAGAAGAAGTTCTCGCCGGTCGCGGCCTGAGCGGCAAGTTCGGCCCCCAGGCCGCCGCGCATGCGGCTCTCCTCGATAATCACCAGCCGGTTGGTCTTGGCCACCGATGCGAAGATGGCGTCGCTATCGAGCGGGACGATCGTGCGAGGGTCGACCACCTCGACGGAGATGCCCTGCCCTGCCAGCGTCTCAGCGGCGATCAGGGCCTGGTTCACCATCGCGCCGAAGGCGACGACGGTGGCATCGGTGCCCTCCCGGCGGACGGTCGCCTCCCCGAACGGCACCAGATGGTCGCCGCCGGGCACCTCCGACTCCGCGTTCTGCAGGCACAGGAGCATGTGCTCGAGGAATAGGACCGGGTCGTTGGACCGGATCGCGGTCTTCAACAGGCCCTTGGCGTCGGCGGCGGTGGACGGCATGGCGATGGGAAGGCCCGGCGTCTGGAAGAAGTGGGTCTCGGTGGACTGCGAGTGGTGCAGGCCGTAGGCGAAGCCGCCACCGGTCGGCATCCGGATCACCAGCGGCACCTCGTACTGACCCTGGGTCATGTAGCGCCATTGGGCCACCTGGTTCACGATCTGGTCGGCGGCCAGCAGAGCGAAGTCCGAGAACATGATCTCGACCACCGGCCTCATGCCCTCAAGGGCCGCGCCCATGGCCACACCGACCAGGGCGTTCTCGTGGATGGGAGTGTCAACGACGCGCTCGGTGCCGAACTCCTCCACCAGCCCCGCAGTGATCCCGAGGTTGGACACGCGGATGTCCTCGCCTAGCAGGAAGACACGATCGTCGCGCTGCATCTCCTCGCGCAACGCCTGGGTCAATGCGTCCATGTACTTCACCGAGGCCATGCTCACAGCACCCCGGTCTCGGCCAGGTTCTCGAACAGGTAGCTGGCATCCGCCGGCTCTTGCTGCAGGGCCAGCTCGAAGGCGGCGTCGACCTCGGCCCGGGCCGCCTCGCGGGCTGCCTCGATCGAGTCTTGATCCATGGTTCCCCGCTGGATCAGCGCCGACTGGTAGCGGCTGATCGGGTCCCGGCCCTTCCACTCCTCGACCAGGCCGTCGTCGATGTAGCTGAGCGGATCAGCGTCGTAGTGGCCTGCGATGCGGCAGGTGACCAACTCCAGCAGGACCGGTCCCTGGCCGCCGCGGGCCGACTCCACGGCTTCGAGTGTCTCGCGGTAGACGAGCTCGATGTCGTTGCCGTCGAGGCACTTGTTGGGGATCTGGTAGTACCGCGCCCTGGTCCCGACTCCTTCGGCCTGCGGCGGGAAGTGAACGTCGTGATAGCTGAACTCCACGACCTGGTTGTTGGCCACGATGATCACCAGCGGGAGCCCCCAGATGGCCGCCATGTTCATCATGGCGTGGGAGTCCGGCGTGTTGAAGGCGCCCTCGCCCACGTGAACCATCACCACCCTCGGCTCATCGCGCATCTTGACCGCTTGAGCCGATCCGACCGCCATCGTGAGGTTGGCGCCGAGGCACCCCGACACTCCGTGGGTGTTGTGGGCCCGGTCGCCGAGATGCACGCCGCCGACCCCGCGGTTGATGCCGGTTCGGCGCCCCATCAACTCGGCCACCAGTGCGTTCATGTCGGTGCCCCGGCCCAGGTAGTCGCCGAAGCCCCGGAATGTGGGGTACAGGATGTCCTTCGGCTGGAGCGCGGCCGTGATCCCAGCCGATATCGCCTCCTGTCCGGAGGCGGGATGGGACATGCTCTCGCAGCGTCCCCGCCTTATGAACTTCATGTGCCCCTCGTCGAGGGCGCGGGCCCGGAGCATCTCTCGGTGCAGGGTCCGCTGCAGATCCTGGTCGACGCCTGCCGGCGGACGTTCTTGGCGCGATCGGGTCTCTGATCGGCTCACGGGCTCGGGCGGTTCGTCGAGGGGCAAGGGCGAGTCTGGGGCAGGGGCGGGGCGCGCCGCCGCAGCGGCCAGGGCGCGCTCGACGTCGGCTTTCGTCAAGCGTCCCCTCGGGCCGGTCGCGTCCACCGTTGACAGATCGATGCCGTGTTGTTCTGCGAGTCTTTGGGCCGCGGGGGTGGCGACGATCCGCTGCGAGCCGTCGAGCATCACGACCCTCTCAGGGGCCACGGCGCCCGGCTTCGCCGCGACGGCTGTGCTCGGCGGGACCGCAGGAGACTCCGCGGGCGCGGCCGGGGGCGTCGCGGCGCCCGAAGGCTGCTGGTGGTGTTCGCTGGCCGCCTCCGCGCTCTCGGCGATGACGGCGATCATCTCGCCCGGTCTCGCCTCTTCGCCCTCGTCGAGCCGGATGTCGATGACCCCGTCGCAGACGGCCTCGACCTCGACCACCGTCTTCTCGCTCTCGACGGTGGCGATGACCTGGTCCTCGGCGACCTCGTCTCCCGATGAGACCAGCCACTCGTTGAGGACGATCTCGCTGGTCGACATCCCGACCTTCGGCATGAGTACTTCCGTGCTCATCGGATTCACTCGCTGCCCGAGACGAGCATCTCGCACAGGCCGACGGACATTCCTGCGAGCATCCCGCCGTCGAGCAGCAGCGAACTGCCGCTGATGTAGCGGCAGTCGTCGGAGGCGAGGAAGTGCACCGCCGCGGCCACCTCGTCCATCTCGCAGACGCGCCGCAGCGGGGTCAGGTTGTTGAACGCGGCGACCTCAGCCTCCGAGTCGGTCTCGTTGACGAGGTTCTCGGTGGCCACCGTGCCCGGGGCGATGTCGATGACCCTGATGCCGCGCTCGCCCAGCTCGATGGCCGCGGTGCGGGTCAACCCGCTCAGGCCCGCCTTGGAAGCGTTGTAGGGGCCGTATGAGGGAAGCGAGATGTGAGCGGCGAGCGAGGAGATGTTGACGATTACGCCGCCGTCTCGCATCACCGCCGCACCGTGCTTGATGCAGTACACCGTCCCCATCACGTTCACGTCGTGGTTGTGCCGGAAGGCCTCGGTGTCGCCGGTCTCGATGGGGCAGTCGAAGTCCCACGCACCGGCGTTGTTGACCAGGACGTCGATGGGTCCCAGCCGATCCCGAACCTGACTCATCAGGACACGGACCTGCTCCTCGTCGCTCACATCGGCCCGGACGAAGGTGGCTCCGAGCTCTCCGGCCAGCGCGGAGCTGTCCGAGCGGGTGCAGAAGGCCACGGTTGCCTCCGCGGCCAGCATGCGCTTGACGGTGGCGAGACCGATTCCGGTGCCGCCCCCGGTGACCACTACGACCTTGTCCCTGACTGAGAACACTGGATTCCTACTTTCTGATTCGGCTTCTCGGGCCCGGGTCAGGCACTAGGTGCGCACCCCGTTCAAGTACAGGTCGACGACGAGTTCGGGTATGTCGTCGAGCGCCAGCTCGGAGCCGGGCAGCCAGTATTCGAAGATCAGGCCGCTGACCAGGCTGCGAATGACGCGCGTCAACTCGGCAGCCGACCGGTCTGTGCGGATCTCGCCGGCTTCCTGGCCCCGCCTGATGACGGCCTCGATGGCCTCGTCCGACGGATCGATGGCCGGCAACAGTGCCGCGGCCTCGTCGCGGTCGGGCCTGAGGGCCTCGCGGTACATGACCCGGGCGAAGTCCTCGATCTCGCTGGACACCTGCATGTCCGCTCGCAGGATCGAGAGCAGCTGGTCGCGGATGGGCGCGTCCTCGGGTACCGGCTCGAGGGTCTCGGTGATGCGTGTGAACCAG
>JAPOQG010000365.1 GCA_026710865.1 Acidimicrobiaceae bacterium | reverse complement strand
CACAGCATCGAGCGCAGGTACCGGCCGGTGTGGCTCTCGGGAACCTCGGCCACCTGCTCGGGGGTGCCCTCGGCCACGATCCGGCCCCCGCCCGAGCCGCCCTCGGGCCCCAGGTCGATGATCCAGTCGGCCGTCTTGACCACGTCCAGGTTGTGCTCGATGACCACCACGGTGTTGCCCTGCTCGACCAGCCGGCCCAGAACTCCCAGCAGCTTGCGCACGTCCTCGAAGTGCAGCCCGGTGGTGGGCTCGTCGAGGATGTACATGGTGTGGCCGGTGGAGCGCTTGGCCAGCTCGCTCGACAGCTTCACCCGCTGCGCCTCTCCCCCCGACAGCGTGGGCGCGGGCTGGCCGAGGCGCACATAGCCGAGCCCCACGTCGGTCAGGGTTCCCATGTGGCGGGCGATGGCCGGCTGGTTGGTGAAGAACTCCCGCGCGTCGGCGCACGGCATGTCGAGCACCTCGGCGATGTTGTGGCCCTTGAAGGTCACCTCCAGGGTGTCGCGGTTGTAGCGCTTGCCCTTGCACACCTCGCAGGGCACGTACACGTCGGGAAGGAAGTGCATCTCGATGCGGATGGTGCCGTCGCCCCGGCAGGCCTCGCAGCGCCCGCCCTTGACGTTGAACGAGAACCGACCGGGCATGTAGCCCCGCACCCTGGACTCGGCGGTGTTGGCGAACAGCTTGCGGACGTGGTCGAACACGCCGGTGTAGGTGGCCGCGTTGGACCGGGGGGTGCGGCCGATGGGCGACTGGTCGATGGCGATCACCTTGTCGAGGTGGCCTGCGCCGTCGATGCGGGTGTGGCGTCCGGGCGGTGCCTTGGACCGGTAGATGTGCTGCATCAGGGCCCGGTGCAGGATCTCGTTGACCAGCGACGACTTGCCCGACCCCGACACCCCGGTCACGCACACGAAGCACTGCAGCGGGAAGGCGACGTCGATGTCGTCCAGGTTGTTCTCCCGGGCGCCCCGCACCACCAGACGGGTTCCGTCGCCGACCCGGCGCATCTGCGGCACCTCGATGCGCCGGCGCCCCGACAGGTACTGGCCGGTGACCGACTCCTCCACCCCGAGCAGGCCGTCGAGCGATCCGGAGTGCACGACCGTCCCGCCGTGCTCGCCCGCGCCCGGCCCGATGTCGACGACGTGGTCGGCGACCCGGATGGTCTCCTCGTCGTGCTCCACCACCATCACGGTGTTTCCCAGGTCGCGCATGCGCACCAGGGTGTCGATCAGGCGCCGGTTGTCGCGCTGGTGAAGCCCGATGGACGGCTCGTCGAGCACGTACAGCACCCCCACCAGGCCCGAGCCGACCTGGCTGGCGAGCCGGATGCGCTGGGCCTCGCCCCCGGCGAGAGTGGCCGCGCTGCGCGACAGGTTGAGGTAGTCGAGTCCGACGTCGAGCAGGAAGCCGAGCCTGGCCCGGATCTCCTTGAGGACCTGCTCGGCGATCATGGTGTCGCGGTCGTCGAGGCTCAGCTCGGCCAGGGTCTTGGCCGCATCGGCGATCGACATCGCGCACAGCTCGTGGATGTTGTGGCTGTCGACGGTGACGGCCAGAGCCAGCGGGTTGAGCCGGGCGCCGCCGCAGTCCGGGCACGGCACCTGGCGCATGTAGCCCTCGATGTTCTCCCGGGCCGAGTCGCTCTCTGACTCGTCGTGGCGGCGCATCAGGTGCGGGACGATCCCCTCGAAGCGGGCCTGGTACACCCGGCGGCGGCCGAAGCGGTTCTGGTAGCGGACCTGCACCCGGCCGGTGACCCCCTTGGCGTACAGGAGCATGTCGTGCTGGCGCTGGCTCAGTTGGCGCCAGGGCACGTCGCGGGGTATGCCGTACTCCTCGCACACCGCCTGCAGCAGGCGCGGGTAGTAGCGCGACCGGCTCTCGGACCACGGTGTGATCGTCCCGCCGGCCAGGGTGGCGTCGGGGTCGGGGACGACCAGCTGGGGGTCGACCTCGAACACCGTGCCAAGGCCGTCGCAGTGGGAGCAGGCCCCGTAGGGCGAGTTGAACGAGAAGTTGCGGGGCGCCAGCTCCTCGAACGACTTGCCGTCGGAGGGTCGGGCCAGGTGCTGGCTGAACACGACACGCCGGGGCTCTGCGCCGTCGCCGTCACCCGTGCCCGTATCGGCTTCGCCGGCTGCGTCGTCGGGCCGCGGCACGATCTCTATCTCGGCGATCCCGTCGGCAAGGCGAAGGGCGGTCTCGACCGAGTCGGTCAGGCGCCGCTCGACCCCGTCGCGCAGCACCAGCCGGTCCACCACCACCGCGATGTCGTGCATCTCGTAACGGGCCAGCTCCAGGCCGTCGGCGCCCCCGGAGAGGCCGGTGGCGCCGGCCATGTCGGCCAGCTCGACCAGCTCGCCGTCGACGATGGCCCGGGCGTAGCCCTGACCGGCCAGGTCGGCGAGGAGCGTGTCGTAGGTGCCCTTGCGTCCCCGCACCACCGGGGCCAGCACCTGGAAGCGGGTGCCCGGCTCCATCTCCAGGATCCGGTCCACGATCTGCTGAGGGGTCTGGCGGATGAGCCGCTCACCGGTCTCGGGGTCGTGGGGCACGCCGATCCGGGCGTACAGCAGCCGCAGGTAGTCGTAGACCTCGGTGATGGTGCCGACGGTCGAGCGGGGATTGCGTGATGCGCTCTTCTGGTCGATGGATATCGCCGGGGACAGGCCCTCGATGAAATCGACGTCGGGCTTGTCCATCTGGCCTAGGAACTGCCGGGCGTAGGCCGACAGCGACTCCACGTAGCGGCGCTGGCCCTCGGCGTAGATGGTGTCGAACGCCAGCGAGCTCTTTCCCGAGCCCGACAGGCCGGTGATCACGATCAGCTGGTCCCTCGGAAGGTCGAGGTGAACGTCTTTGAGGTTGTGCTCGCGCGCCCCCGAGATCACCAGCCGCTCAGCCACGCCCAGACTCTACCCGCTGGCCCGACACCTGTAACGAACGTCTGTTCGTTGAGCGCCGAAGCGGCCGACGGTACAATGGGAGGCGAGGCTTGAGAGCGCGCTCAACGCAGAGGGAGGCCCTATGAGGGCTGGTGTGAAGGAACTCGCGGACCTCGTGGCGACCGCTAGAGAGGCCACCGCAGAACTTGATGACGCCGATCTACGGCGGACCGCGTTCGAGAGGGTGCTCGACCATCTCCTCAGGAACGGTGACGACAAGGAGTTGCAGTACGCAAGCGTCGGCTCGGCGCCGCGTTCGGAGACCTCGGATGCCGCGGCTGCTGATTTCGCGGACGAGGTCTTTGCCGACGAGCAACAGCGCGTCGATGCGGTGTCACGCTACTTCAAGATCGAGCCCGAGGACGTCGGCCACATATTCGACTTGTCGAGTGACGAGCCTGAATTAGCCATCCACAGCAGCAAGCTGGATACCCAGAAGTCGCCAGCGGTGCGGGAGATTTGCCTGATGGTCGCGGGAGCGCGGACAGCCCTGGGACAGGATACGGCGACATCTCACATCAAGTCAGCGGCCGACCATTACGGCCGCCTGGACACCGCCAACTTCATGAAGACACTCAGCGCCATGCCGGAGATTTCGGTCCTGGGAAAGCCAGGATCCCCCAACCGGGTCGTCCGTATGAAGGCGCTGGGGGCGGAGATGTCTCAGGCCGTGGCTCAGCGGCTCCTCGGTGAGTGACTCCGCCGGAGAGTTCGCTCAGCCATCTGAGTCGGCGGAGGTTGCACGGCCGCGCTGGCCTCACCTGATCCACCTTCACCGCGAGTTGGACTCAGCCTGGAGCCTCTATCGCGACGAGTACTACGACGAGGCGGTGCGCAAGGCGTCGCAGCGCTACGCGAATCGTGCGAAAGAGTTGACCAACCGCCCCGACCTCGACGGCTCGGCGCTCATGGAGCACGCCTTCTCCGCTCAGAGCCCGTTGCTGGAGTTCAGCGACCGCGGGACATTGATCGAGCGCGACGAGCACGATGGGTACCGGTTTCTTGCCGTGGGCTTGACGCGGGCACTGCGGAACGTCCTGTCGCACACAGACTCCTATGGTCTGGACGAGGCATCTGCGCTGGAATGGCTCGCATTCATCAGCGCCATGCACCGTCGGCTAGATCAGGCGCAGCAGGTGACGACCGCGCAGGGGCAGTAATCGTCGTTCTCGGACAAGCGCCGGGGGTCAACGCCACAGGGCTGCCGCGATGGTGGCGTTGTCGTTCAGGCCTAGGCGGACGGCCTCGGCCAGGACCCGGCCGACTATGTCGTCGGCGGTCTCGGCACTGGGGCCGCAGGCCGCCCCGATGCCGCTGGTGGCGGCGTCGTCCGACAGCCAATCGGCGCCGTACCTGTAGACGAAGGGCTCCCAGGCGCCGTCGCTGGCCAGAATCACCGCGTCGGGCCGCGACCCCTCGCCGGACTCCCCCACTATCTCGACCTCGACGAACCCGGCCCTTGCCTGGGCGTCCATGGGCGGCATGCCCAAGCAGATGTCGATGCTGCCGTCGGGACTGCGGTGGGGCCGGCCACAGCAGAACCCTCTCAAGCCGTCGGGTCCGGCCGTGGCCACGAACGGCAGCGTGTCGCCCATCCAGCCGATCAGTAGGCCGCCCTTGGGCGTCCAGGCGGCCACGGTCAGGGTGCTCATCGGGAACATGAACAGAGGCAGGTTCCGCTGCCACGATTCCGGACCCGTGAGGGCCAGCACCCGCTCGTTGGCCTCCTCGAACGCGACGGCCATGTCCTCGGGGCTGGCGATCCTCTGCGGCAGCCCTTCCACCGCCGCTTGAGCAGCCTCGTCGCCCCGTGTGTGCCCGCCCAGCCCGTCGGCCACCGCGATGACCCAACTCCCGTCGTGCTCGGATATCACCGCCAGCGCCCGGTCCTCGTTCACCCGCCGAGGCCCAATATCGCTCGCGGTCGCTACCGATGCCTCCGGCCGGGCCACAAGCGAGTCCACTGTCTCAGAGCCGGCCACGCCCCCGATCATGCCACCGCCGAGCCGTCGCCGTCCTGATGCTCGAGGATGGCGACGATGGCGAGGACGGCTTCCGCTCGCCGCTCGAACTCCGCCAACCTGGCCGAGAACGCCCTCGCACGTCGTCACGATCTCGCGAAGTTCCTCGGTGGGAGTCAGTTCGATGTCGACGAGGCGATCATCTCTGCCACATCGACTTCCAGCTGTGTGACTGCCTTGCGTGCTTCCGCGCTGGTGACGCTGCCCTCCGTGACGCTGGCCAGTATGGTCGCGATTCCGGCGTCGATCCGCTGAGCGGCATGCCTCCACGTCATGACGGTGCTAGGTCGCTATGCGTCCGCGAAGAGCGGGTCAGTCGCGTACGAGGTTGAAGTCGCTGCAGTCTGCTCGGTAGGAATCTCCGTCGGTTGGGCCGTTCGAATGGGCGCTCGCCGCCGTCGGGACGAGTTGCCCGGCCCCTGTGACTGCGGCGGTCCGTGGATCGGGGGCGGGTCGGGCGCGCGGGCAGGTCCGTAGCGGACCCGCTTCGGCGGTGCGATCGTGTGAAGGCCCCGTCCGTCGGGCACCACCCGCCAGCCGTGACGATGGACGTTGTCGTGACAGCCCCAGCACAGCGGGATGAGATTGTCGATGTCGGTGGGGCCGCCCT
>JAPOQG010000362.1 GCA_026710865.1 Acidimicrobiaceae bacterium | reverse complement strand
CCGGCGGTGGTGATGGTGGGGCCCAAGGCGTCGGGCGAGGTGCTGTCGGTGGCCTACGGCGGGCCGGGCCAGCACCAGGACACCGGGGCCAAGATGACCCACGCCGCGCCCGAGACCACCTCGAAGATCGTGTCGAAGTCGATCTCGTCGGGTGGCGGGCGCACCTCCTACCGGGGCCTGGTGCGGGTGGAGGACGACGCCCACGGATGCAAGAGCCACGTGCAGTGCGACGCGCTGATCCTCGACGAGGACTCCGTGTCGGACACCTACCCCTACATGGAGGTCGGTTCGGGCGACGCGGTGATCGGCCACGAGGCAACCGTGTCCAAGGTGGCCGACGACCAGTTGTTCTACCTCCAGAGCCGGGGCCTCACCGAGGAGCAGGCCATGGGCCTGATCGTCAACGGCTTCATCGAGCCGGTCACCCGCACCCTGCCCATGGAGTACGCGGTGGAGTGGAGCCGCCTCATCGAGCTCCAGATGGAGGGCAGCGTCGGCTGACCCTGACCGAGGGCTCGCCCCGACAGCCCGGTTCGTCCGTTTCTCGTGGCCGTCGCGCCGGATTGGTGGATGATTCCCAGCCGAATTGTTAGATAACCGAACGCCAGACGGTTAGATTCAGGCGGTGGACACGCGTCTCGCCTACATGTCCCGGGTAGTTGACGCTCAGCTCGAGGACAAGCTCCGCTCAATGCCTGTGATCTTGGTGGAAGGCGCCCGAGGGACCGGCAAGACCACTACCTCCCAGCAGTTCGCGTCCAGCCAGGTGCTCTTTGACGAGGACGAGACGGCGCGAGGCCACGCGGCTCAGGGAACGCTGCCGCTACAGGAAGGGCCTCATCCCATGCTGCTCGACGAGTGGCCGCTGGTTCCTGGGCTGTGGGATCGGGTGAGGCGGGCCAGCGACCGCCTGGGGGCGCCCGGTCGCTTCATACTGTCCGCGTCGGCTCGGCCGACTGACTACATCATCAGGCACTCGGGCGCAGGGCGGGTGGGGCGAATCATGATGCGGCCCATGTCGCTCTGGGAGAGTGGCGCATCCACCGGAACCATAAGCCTCGGCAGCCTCATGGATCGCGGCTTCGAGGCCGAATACCGGCCGCAGCCTGTGGACCACCCCTCGGCCGTGGACGAGCTCAGGGGCGTCATCGAGTGGCTATTGCGTGGCGGGTGGCCGCTGACACAGACCATGGCGGCGCGGGACGGCCAGGCATTCGCGCGCGACTACCTGAACGAGGTATGCCGCGTCGATGTGTCCGAGGCGAGCGGCACCAGGCACGACCCGCGCAGCGTCCGTCAGCTCGTGGCCTCGCTGGCCCGCAACAGCGCGTCGGAGGCAAGCTCCCGAACTCTGATCTCCGACATGGGCGGGAGCCCTGCGGCCCGCCAGACGGTGAGCCTGTACCTCGACGCTCTCAGCAGGATCTTCGTGTACGAGAGCCAGCCGGCCTGGAGTCCGCGGCTGCTGTCACGCACGCCTCTTCGGTCTGCGCCGAAGCACCATCTTGTTGATCCGTCCCTGGCAGCGGCTGCAGTCGGCGCCGGCGCGGACGCCCTCTTCGGTGACCGTGCCGCGCTCGGACTGCTGTTCGAGTCGATGGTGGTGCGCGACCTGCGCGTCTATGCCCAGGCCAACCGCAGCGCGGTGTTTCACTACCGCGACAAGACGGATCTGGAGGTCGACGCCGTGGTGGAGCGCGACGACGGCCGCTGGATCGCGGTGGAGGTCAAGCTGGGTGCTCCCGACTCGGTCGAGCAAGCGGCGCGATCCTTGCGGCGCTTGAGCGCCAGAATCGACGTTGGCGCGGCAGGCCCGCCCGCCGCGCTGGTAGTGGTAACTTCTACAGGGCAGCCGTACACACGCGGAGACGGTGTCGGCGTCCTACCGGTCACCGCACTCAAGCCCTGACGGCCTCTCGCCCGAATCGGTCCACCCCGGCCTCTCGGGCGTAACCGGATTGCAGATCTCTACCGTGGCGGCGTTGTCAGCGGTCTCGCTCATTGTGGCGATGATGTCGCCGAAGGGTGGGCAAGCTCTACCGCTCGCCATGAGTTGGTTCGATTCCCAGCCAACTCCCCGCGGTTTTCTCAAACCCTTCCCATGGAGTACGCGGTGGAGTGGAGCCGCCTGATTGGGCTCCAGATGGAGGGCGGCGTCGGCTGACGGGTGCTGGAGTCTGTGCCGCTCGGACCGCTAGGGTAGAACATCGGAGTTCCGATCTACCGCGCGGGGGTGGACCATGAGCCTCAACATCAAGAATGCGGAGACCTGCCGGCTGGCGAGCGAACTGGCGACGCTGACGGGCGAGTCTCAGACCGGAGCGATCACGGTGGCGTTGCGGGAGCGCCTGGAGCGCGAGAGTCGGCGCCGCAGCGTCGAGACACGGACGCGTGAATTGCTGGCCATCGGCAGGCGGTGCGCGGAGCTTGTGGGCGAGGGGCCGCCGGCGGCTGCGCACGGCGATGCGCTCTATGACGACAGGGGGCTGCCACGGTGATCGTCGACACGTCGGCGGTGCTGGCGGTGCTATTCGGGGAGTCCGACGCCGACCGGTGCGCCCGGCTGATGGTGCAGGCCGATCGGTGCCGTATGTCGGTTGCGAACTTCCTGGAAGCCGCGATGGTGGTCGAGGGCCGTGCAGGTGCCGCCGGAGGGGACGAACTCGACCTCTTGGCGCAGCGCACGCCGATCGAGCTCGAAGCGGTCACCGTCGAACATCTCGAAGCGGCGCGGCGGGCGTGGCGACGCTTCGGCAAGGGCAACCATCCCGCCGGTCTCAACTTCGGCGATTGCTTCGCATACGCCTTGGCCGAGACCACGGGCGAACCCCTGCTGTACAAGGGGGACGACTTCGCTCTCACCGACATGTCCGTCTGCGACTGAGCCCAGGGCTCGGGCCGGGGCGAGCGCGCCGACCGCTCCCCGTGAGGCTGGCTCGGGGTCGGACCGGAGAACGACTACCTGGTCGTCTCCGCCTCGAGGCTGCTACCGCAATGACGCCCCATCCATCTCAGCCGTTGGCCCCTGTTCGTCTGCTCAAGCGCACCGAGCGCTTGGTGCAGCGTCCCACCTCGGAGCCTTCGATCCCGGTTGAGGACGCCCGCGGCCTTCGTGGCGCCGACGGCTCGCGGGGCGGCGGCTGGCGGGGGCGGGATCATCTGATGGAGGTGAAGCCTGAGGCCTGATCGCGGCGACGTCGAGCGGGTGCACGCGCCAAGCGCCCGCGGGCAGGGGCTCTCAGGCGTCGGCGGTGTCGAAGCGTTGGATGTTGCGGTCGGCGCTGCTGAACTCCACGCCGACGAGGTGCACCGGCTCGCCCCGGGACCGGTAGTGGTCGGCGTAGCGGCGCTGCTTGAGCTGTGCGAGCGCGGCGCCCGGCCCGGCCTGCTCGACGACCTTGAACTCGAACAGGTACACGCGGCCCCCGGCGCGCGCCGCCATATCGAGGCGGCCCCTGCTGGTGCTCTCCTCGACGGTGACGTCCAGACCGAGCGCGGCGAAATACGAATAGAACACGCTGGCGTAGTAGCCCTCGTAGCCGGCGATGTCGTTGTTGGTGTGCCACTGGTGCGGTATTCCCGCGAAGAAGGAGTGGAACAGCCGTTCGAGGCCTGCGATGTCGTTCGCTTCGAGCAGCCGGTGGAGACTGGACTGGTTCCGGTCGACACGCGCCGGGTCCGGGTGCAGGCGCCTCAGCAGGTGCTCGTTGAGGTTCTGACGAACCTCCAGATTCGGGTAGGCCAGCCTGTATCGTTTGCGGCTGCCCTCGGTGATCTCCTCGCCGATCGTGAGGTATCCGGTCTGGAACAGCAGCGCCTCGGTGGCGATGTGGTCCACGTCGAACGCGGACAGAAGGTCCTCGCTTGTCACCGTCTGGTCGAGCCCTGCGGAGGCGACCCGCCGCCGGACCAGCGTCTCGACCAGGAAGGCCGGCGAGCCGGTCTCGAACCACCAGGCGCCGAACTCGCGGCGGTCGAAGAGCATGAGGACACCGAAGGGGTTGTACATACGCTCGTCGCCCGCCCAGCGGTAGCCGTTGTACCACCGCCGGATCTGCGCCCGGTCGAGACCCGCTAGCTCGGGCGCGAACACTGTGTCGAGGTCCGACTGGGTGTAGCCGCAGATCGCGCCGTAACGGCGGTCGAGGGTGACGTCGTTGAGGTTGTTGAGCCCTGAGAACAGGCTGACCTTCGAGAACTTGCTCACCCCGGTGAGGAAGCTGAGGCGTATGTGGGCGTCAGCCTCCTTTATGGCCGCGTAGAACCCCCGCAGGAAGTCCCGGTTCGCCCGGGCCGTCTCGCTCATCACCGGATCGCCGTCGTCGCCGGGCCGCCGCGAGAACATTGCATCCAGGATCGGGCGGTCGTACTCGTCAACGAGCACCACGACCCGGTGCCCGGTCTTGTGGTGCAACTCTCGCAGCACAGACCGCAGGCGTCCGGCGGAGGTCTCGTAGCGGGGGTCGAGCCCGGCCTCGCGCTCGACCTCGGCGAGCTGCTCGGACACGCTCGCCCTGACCTGCGCAGGGTCGGTGAAGCCGCCGCTGCCGAAGCTCAGCCGCAGCACCGGGCGACGCACCGACCAGTCCCACCGGTCGTGTACGGCGAGCCCCCGGAACAGCGGCTCGTTTCCCTCGAACAGCTCCTTCATCGTGTCTATCAGCAGGCTCTTGCCGAAGCGGCGAGGCCGCGACAAGAAGAAGTGCTTGCCCTCGTTGGCGAGCCGCTCGATCCAGGCAGTCTTGTCGACGTAGTAGGAGTCGGTGTCCCGGATCTCCGCGAAGGTCTGCACCCCGATCGGCAGGCGGCGCCTCCTCATCGGGCCACTCTAGTTCGGCAGGGCGTTCGGGCACCCGGGGAATGGGGCAGTCGCAGCCGCCCGCGGGAGGCGGGCAGCGGCAGCGCGACGCGAAGGGGCGGCGGCCTGCCACAATGTCAGGTATGCCGATGCGCCAGGACTGCAAGTACTTCGAGTCGCGCACCTACCCGAACGGCGAGACCGTGCGCAAGTGCGACCTGGACCTGGCGCCCGAGGCGCCCTGGCGCTGTCCCGACGACTGCCCGAAGTACACCCGGCGCCTGGCCGACGTCAACTGGAGCTACGGCACCCTGGTAACACCCGAGACCCCGCCGGAGCCCGAGAGCCTGGGCACCGACGACAGCATCGGTGCCCTGCTCGACGCGGCCGAGGACATTGTGAACGCGGCCGCCCCCGACGTGATCGCCGACGTCGAGGCCGAGCGGCGCAAGCGTCGGCGCAGCCCTCGGAGCCGGGCCAAGGGCGGCAAGTCCAAAGGCAAAGACAAGGGCAAGGGCGGTCCATCCTCAGGCGGGCTGGGCGAGCGGTTCCGCAGGCGGTACCGCGACGGCGGCTGACAGCCGAGGCCGAGCGGACAGACGATGAGTCGACAGGAGACTTGCACGATGGCGAGTGAGGCCGCGGCCCGAGCGGCCCGTGAGCGCAGCGAACAAGAGCGGGAGACACGACGTCTTGGCGCGAGGCGCTTACGGCCTGCCGACGGGGCCGCCCGATGAACCACTTCACTGTCGACGCGACCCGGAGCCTGCCGGGCCCTCCCTGGCTGGCAGAGCGCCGGGCGGAAGCAGCCGAGCGCTTCGCGGCCGCGGAGCCCCCCACGACGGCCGCCGAGGAGTGGCGCTACAGCGCGATCGCCGACTTCGATCTCTCCTCCTACCGCCTCGCCAACGGGGCCGCAGCCGCCACGGCGGCAACCGGATCCGGTGCCGGCGACATCGTCGGCTTCGACGAGAGCGCGGCCACCGCAGTGGTGGACGTGGTCGACGGTCAGGTAGCGGCGGTCGACGGGATCGACAAGCTTGCGGCGGCGGGTGCGTTCGTGGGCCCGCTGACCGAGGCAGCCGGCGCGGAAGCGTTGCTGGGCTCGGTGTCGGACGGGGCGTCGGACTACTTCACCGTGCTGAACGACGCCTTCAGCCCGGTGCCGCTAGTGGTGGACGTGCCCGACGGAGTCATCCTCGACGGGGTGGTCGTGGTGCGTCATCACGCCCGCGAAGCCGGTGCGGCCAGCTTCCCCCGGCTGGTGGTCCGGGTGGGCCGCGGCGCTCAGGCCGCCGTGCTCGACGTCCAGCACTCGGACGGACCGGCGCTGGTGGTGCCGGTGGTGGAACTCGACGTGGGCCCGGCCGGCCGGCTCGGCTACCTGAACCTTCAGCAGCACGATCCGCGTGCCTGGCAGATCGCGGCCCACACCGCCCGGGTGCAGCGCGACGCCTCCCTGGTGGCCGCCTCGGTCGCGCTCGGCGGCGGCTATGCCCGCACCCGGGCCGACACCCGCCTTGTGGGCCGGGGAGCCAGCGGCGACCTGCTCTCGGTCTACTTCGGCGCCGGCGACCAGATCCTCGACTTCCGCACCTACCAGGACCACGCTGCCCCCGACACCACCTCCAACCTGCTGTACAAGGGCGCGGTGGGCGACTCGGCCCGCAGCGTGTACACCGGCCTCATCCGGGTGCGGCCCGACGCCCGGGGCACCAACGCCTTCCAGACCAACAGGAATCTGAAGCTCAGCGACGACGCCTGGGCCGAGTCGGTGCCGAACCTGGAGATCGAGAACAACGACGTCCGGTGCAGCCACGCCTCCGCGGTGGGGCCCGTGGACCCCGATCAGGTCTTCTACCTGGAGAGCCGCGGGGTGCCGACCCCAGTGGCCGAACGCCTGATCGTGGCCGGGTTCTTCGACGAGGTGATCGACAAGCTTCCCGTCCGCTCAGTCGGGGAGGGAGTCCGGCAAGCGCTGTATGTGAAGCTCAACAAGATGTTGAGCCAGCCGGTGGACGCGATGAACGCCGGAGCGGTCCCTCGGAGATCGGAGTAGCAAGATGACGACCCACGACCTGTTCCCCCTCGACGAGTTGGCGCCCGACTCGGCCCGGCGCGTCGAGGTGGCCGGCCGCGACATCGCAGTCGTGCGCATCGGCGACGACGTCTACGCCATCGGCGACACGTGCAGCCACGCCGAGGTGTCGCTGTCGGAGGGCTGGGTGGAGCCCGACGACTGCGCCATCGAGTGCGTCGCCCACGGAGCCATGTTCGACCTGGAGACCGGCGAGCCGCTGTCGCTGCCGGCCACCCGAGCCGTGCCCGCCTATGACGTCTCGGTCGTGGACGGCAGGGTCGTGCTGAGTCTCGGCGACGACCGCGGGGACGCCTCGTGAGCGCTCTGGTGATCGAGGGCCTGCGGGCCTCGGTGGCCGGCCGGGAGATCCTGACCGGCGTCGACCTGGAGGTGGCCGCGGGCGAGGTGCACGCGGTGATGGGACCCAACGGTTCGGGCAAGTCGACCCTCGCCCACGTGATCGCCGGTCGCCCCGGCTACGACGTGTCGGAGGGGTCGGTCCGCCTCGACGGCACCGAGTTGTTGGGGCTGCCCGCGTGGCGCCGGGCCGAGGCGGGCCTGTTCCTGGCCATGCAGTACCCCACCGAGGTGCCGGGCGTCTCCCTGCTGGACATGCTGACCGAGTCGGTGTGCACCGTCGAGGGTGCCGCGGTGGCCGAGCGGATGCGGGAGGAGGCCGAACGGATCGGCTTCGACGAGAAGTTCCTGGCGCGGCCCGTGAACGTGGACCTCTCGGGGGGCGAGCGCAAGCGCAACGAGGCTCTGCAACTCGGCGTTCTCGCCCCGGCCTTCGCCGTCGTCGACGAGCTCGACTCCGGTCTCGATGTGGACGCTCTGCGGTTCGTCGGCGACCGGATCGAGGACGCCACCGCGCACGACGGGCTGGGGGTGCTGGCCATCACCCACTCCAGCCGGGTGTTCGACCATCTCAGGCCCGACGCCGT
>JAPOQG010000358.1 GCA_026710865.1 Acidimicrobiaceae bacterium | reverse complement strand
TAGCCAGGGGGGAGGTGTGAGCGGTGTTCGAGCGGTTCACC
The DNA here is from genome assembly GCA_026710865.1 of Acidimicrobiaceae bacterium. Taxonomy (GTDB): domain Bacteria; phylum Actinomycetota; class Acidimicrobiia; order Acidimicrobiales; family Aldehydirespiratoraceae; genus Aldehydirespirator. The sequence goes on along the minus strand of JAPOQG010000358.1, from coordinate 1,479 downwards.
GACAGGGCCCGCCGTGTCGTGGTCCTGTCCCAGGAGGAGGCGCGCCTCCTCACCCACAACTACATCGGCACCGAGCACATCCTCCTTGGCCTCATCCAGGAGCGCGACGGGGTGGCGGCCAAGGCGCTGCAGTCCCTCGACATCGGGCTCGAGTCGGTGCGGGCTCAGGTGGAGGAGATCATCGGCCAGGGCGGTAACCCGCCCAGCGGCCATATTCCCTTCACCCCACGGGCCAAGAAAGTCCTGGAGTTGAGCCTGCGCGAAGCGCTGCAACTCAGCCACAACTACATCGGTACCGAGCACATCCTGCTGGGCCTGCTACGCGAGGGCGAGGGCGTCGCCGCGCAGGTACTGGTAAGGCTGGGCGCGGACATGGCCCGCGTGCGCGAGCAGGTCGTGCATCTGCTGGCGGCCCACGGCGAGGAGTCCTCGTCGCCGTCGGACCCCGAGTCGGAACGAAGCGCCGGTGAGTCCTCGGAGAGCCGGTCGCGTCTCAACATCTCCAGCGGGGGGCCGATGGAGGCGACCGTCGGCTACTCCCGGGCGGTCCGGGTGGGAAACCATGTGGCCGTGGCCGGCACGACCACGCTGCGGCCGGACGGGGTAGAGCATCCTGGCGACTGCTACCTGCAGACCCGCGAAGTGCTTCGGCTCATCGAGGATGCGCTGCGCCAAGCCGGCGCGGCCCTCAGCGATGTGGTGCGGACCCGGGCGTTCCTGACCGACATGTCGACCGCCGACGACTACGGCAGGGCTCACGGCGAGGTGTTCAGCGACATCCGGCCCGCGGCCACGCTGGTGGAGGTCTCGGCGCTGGTGCATCCCGACCTCGTTGTCGAGATCGAGGTCGACGCCATCGTCTCCGGCGGCTGACGATCGGGCGGGGCGCGGCCAGGAGGCTCCGGGAGTGACGGTCCGGGCGCCGGTAGGGTTTGCGCGATGCGGGGCGTGATCTCGGCAGCGGGTTACGTGCCTCACCACCGACTCGACCGGTCCGAGATCGCCGCATTCTTCGGCTCCGGGGGCGGCAAGGGCACGCGGGCAGTGGCGTCCTACGACGAGGACACCACCACAATGGGCCAGGCCGCCGCCGATCTGGCCCTGCGGCCGGCTGGTGCCAGGCCCGAGGCGCTCTGGTTCGCGACCTCGGCGCCGGCCTATCTGGAGAAGACCAACGCGGCCGCCATCCACGCCGCGCTGCGGCTCGATCCGACGGTGGACGCACTCGACTTCGGTGGCGCAGTCCGTTCCGGAGTAGGTGCGTTGCGCACCGCGCTGACGGGGCGCGGCTCCAAGCTGGTGGTTGCCGCCGACACCCGCGACGGGCTGCCCACCGGCGCCGACGAGGCCGCTGCCGGAGACGGTGCCTCCGCCGTGCTGGTCGGCGACGACGATGCTGGCGGACCGGTGCTGGCCGAGTACCTCGGCGGAGCGGCCCGAACGCTCGAGGTCACTGAACGCTGGCGCACGCCGCAGAGC
>JAPOQG010000354.1 GCA_026710865.1 Acidimicrobiaceae bacterium | reverse complement strand
GTCGACCTGCGCGTCGGCTACTCGATGCGCTACGCCCAGCGTTACGCGGTGGCCCGCGACCAGATCGTCAACCACCGCAGCATCGGTGACGTCGTCGGCGGGCTCGCCCGCTGCTACGACACCCTCGCCATCGGCGAGGCCATCCTCACCCGCTCGCCCACCGCTACGCCCGTCAAGGACATCCTCACCTACTTCGTGGACCTGATCGGCTGGTGCTGCCCCGACGCCCGCCCGACTGAGGCTGTGGCCCGCTCCGGTGGCTCGATCCTGAGGTCGAGGGGCCACGATGTCGACGATCTGACATTCGCGCTGGTCACCTACGATGACGGATCGGTGTTCGATCTCGGCACCAGCTACTCGCTGCCCAACGGCTACCCGATCAGCGGCATGGCGGCTCGTTTCGAGGTGCTCGGCACGGCCGGCGTCCTGCTCGTCGACGAGGACCACGGCGACCAGGTGCTCTACAGCGATGCCGGCTACTCCAACGCCTACGTCGACCAGCAGTGGAACCTGGCCTACCTGGGAAGCCGCACCTCTGGCGAGTGGGCCCAGGGAACCATGTTCGGCCGGGTGGCCGACGAGACCCGAGCCTGGCTCGACCACCACACCGTGGGCGGGCCGCTGCACATCACCACCGCGGCCGAGGCTCGCACCACGCTGGCAGTGACCCTCGCCATCGACGAGGCGGCCGACACCGGCCGTGCGGTGCGGATCCCGCTGCGATGACCCGGCCGCGCCGCAACGCGCACAGGAGGACAAGTCATGACTGATCGCTTGAGTCGGGGACTGATGATCGGCGGCGAGGAGGTGGCCGCGGCCGACGGGGCCACGCTCGACATCGTCAATCCCGCTGACGGCCGGACGATCGGCACCTCCGCAGCCGCCGGGCCCGCCGATGTGGACCGGGCCGTGGCCGCGGCGAAGGCGGCCTTCGAGTGCGGCCAGTGGCGGCACACGCCGATCGCGGAGCGGGCCGCGGTGATGCACCGCTTCGCTGACGCCATCGACCGGAACCTCGACGACCTGTTCCGCTTGGAGACCCTCAACAACGGGCGGCCCATCGCCGAGACCCGGGCCCAGGTGTCGAGGCTCTCGGGGTGGTACCGCTACAACGCCTCGCTGCTGGTGGCCGACCGCACCTCGGTGATGCCCATGCCGGGCGACTACCACGCCTACACCAGCCGCTTCCCGATAGGCACCGTCGGCATCCTGAGCTCGTTCAACCACCCGCTGATGATCACCTCCAAGAGCCTCGCCCCCGCGCTGGCCACCGGGAACTCGGTGGTGGTCAAGCCGTCGGAGCTCACCCCGTTCACGCCGCTGCGCCTGGCCGACCTCGCCGCCGAGGCCGGGGTGCCACCGGGCGTGCTGAACGTGGTCAACGGGGTCGGCTCCGTGGTCGGCGCCCGCCTGGCCGAGCATCCCGACGTGGGCAAGGTGGTGTTCACCGGGGGCACGGCAGCCGGGAGATCGGTGGCGGCCGCGGCCGCGAGCCGCTTCGCCAAGGTCACCGTCGAG
>JAPOQG010000230.1 GCA_026710865.1 Acidimicrobiaceae bacterium | reverse complement strand
GGGAACAGGTTGTCGCTGTAGTAGTGCCCGTTGATCTCGCAGAACTTGGTGTCGGGGGCATTGTCGGACACCTCGGTCAGCAGGCCGGCGTACTCGGTGTTGGCGAAGATGATGTCGTTGCCGTCGTCCACCAGCTGCTGGAACGTCTGGGTCGTGCCGGCGTCGAAACCGATGTTCGGGACGAACGAGGTCTCCAGCCGGTCGCCGAGGGCGGCCTCCGCGGCCAGACGGCCCCGGTCGTGCTCCTGGGTCCAGCCGTTGTCGTCGGGCGGGCCGATGTACACGAAGGCGGCCTTGATCGAGTCCTTGCCGGCGGGTGCCGCCGTGGTGGTCGCGGCAGCGGTCGTGGTCGGCGCGGCGGTCGTGGCCGCCGGTGCGGCCTCCTCGTCGTCCCCGCATGCGGCCAGCAGCGACCCGCCCACGGCCAAGCCGCCGATCCCGGCGACGCCCATCTTGAGCGCGTCGCGCCGAGACATGCTGGCGCTGGGCGGGAGGATCAGGCCGCGACGGTTCTTCCTGTCGGTCATCTGAGGTGCCTTTCTGTCTTGAGGTTCTCTCGGTTGTTGTGCGATGTCAGTCGAGCTGGGCGGCCAGCTCGTCGAACTCGATCGCCCACTCCCGGCGCATCCTGCGCTTCTCGGGCTCGTCCAGCCAGGAGCCGTCGATGCCGTTGAGCATGCACTGGCGGAAGTCCTCCACCTCGAAGCCCATGTGGTTGTGGGCCATGATGTAGTCCTTGGTGGGGTCGGTCTTGAACATGGGCGGGTCGTCGCAGTCCAGGCTGATCTTGATGCCGAACTCGCGCATCTGCCCGATGGGGTGGTTGTCGAAGTCGTCGTTGAAGTACACCCACGCGGTGGAGACCGGCGTGCAGGTGAACACCACGCCCTCGTCGCGGCAGCGGCGCATGATGGCCTCGCTCTCGACCACGTGGTAGCCGTGGTCGACCCGCTCGCAGTTGAGCAGGTCCAGGCAGGTCTCGATATTGCGGGGCGGGGCGTCCTCGGACTGGTGCGCGGTGAGGTGCAGGCCCGCCTGCTCGGCCATGCGGTAGGCCTTCCAGAACCGCTCGGGCGGGTACTCGGCCTCGGCGTAGTCCATCCCGATTCCGATGACCTCGGTGCGGGGATGGTCGAGCAGGGTCTCCACCATCGAGACCCCCAACTCCGGCGTCTCCATGCGGTTGATGGCCGCGATCAGCCGGCACTCGATGCCGTGGTCGGTGCGGGCCGCGTTGATGCCGTCGATAAGGCCGTCCACGCAGGTCTCGTAGTCCACCCCGGCCGCCATGTGGGCGGTGGGGTTGAAGAACATCTCGCGGTAGCGGACGTTGTGGTCGGCCGCCTCGGTGAGCGTCTCGTAGCAGATGCGCTCGAAGTCCTCCCTGTCGATCACGCCCAGCGACGTGTTGTCGTACATGTGGAGGAACTTGTAGATGTCGGGGTAGTCGTAGAGGTCCTCGGGCTCCTCGTACTCGGGCAGCGGAACGTCGTGCTTGTTGCACAGCTCGACCGCGGTACGGGCCTGGACCGACCCCATAAGGTGCAGGTGAAGGCTCACCTTGGGTATCGCCTTCAAGAAGGAATCCATGTCCATGAACTTCTCAGCCCCCTTTTCCGACTCCGATCCGCGGACCCTACCACTCGCTGCGACCCCGGCATCCAATCCTGAGGCGCGGGCGCATCTGTGTGTCCGCAACGCCGGCCTGCTTGTCACGATGGGTGCCGACCGGCGCGAGATCCGAGGCGGATGGGTGGCCATTTCCGAGGGCTTCGTCTCTGCCGTGGGAGAGCCCGGAGCCGAGCCGGAGGCCGACCGGATCATCGACGCTCGCGGCTGTCTGGTCACGCCCGGGCTGATCAACACTCACCATCACATCTTCCAGAACCTGACCCGTGCCTTCGCCCCGGCCCTGGCCGGGGACCTGTTCTGGTGGCTGCGCACCCTGTACCCGGTGTGGAGCCGCCTCGATGAGGAGGCTGCGCACGTCTCGGCCTGGGTGGGGTTGGCCGAGCTGGCCCTGGGCGGGTGCACCACCACCACCGACCATCTGTACCTGCACCCCCGGGGCGGCGGCGACCTGATCTCCGCGGAGATCGCGGCTGCCCGCGAGCTGGGCTTCAGATTCCATCCGACCCGAGGCTCGATGAGCCTGTCCGAGAAGGACGGGGGCCTGCCGCCCGACTCGGTGGTGCAGGACGACGACGAGATCCTGGCCGACTGCGAACGGCTCGTGGCCCTGCACCACGATCCGGCTCCTGGCGCGATGGTGCGGATCGCGCTGGCTCCCTGCTCGCATTTCTCGGTGACCGCCGGCCTGATGGCCCGCACCGCGGAGCTGGCCGAGCGCCTCGATGTTCGGCTGCATACCCACCTGGCCGAGAACGCCGACGACAGTGCGCTCTGCGAGTCCATCCACGGCTGCCGTCCGGTCGAGTACCTCGAGAGCGTCGGCTGGGGCTCGAACCGCTCCTGGGTTGCCCACTGCGTGGTCCCGGACGCGGCCGAAATCGACCGCCTGGCCAGCTGGGGAACCGGGGTGTCACACTGCCCGAGCTGCAGCCAGCTGATCGGCCTCGGCGTGGCCCCGATCCGGGAGATGCGAGACGCGGGCGTGCCGGTGGGCATCGGCTGCGACGGCTCGGCCTCCACCGACTGCGCCTCGCTGTGGCTCGAGACCCGCGGGGCGCTGCTGCTGGCCCGGCTGCGTGGCGGCCCCGAGGCCATGGACGCCCGCGAGGCGCTGGAGATGGCCACCTTGGGCGGGGCGGCCTGCCTGGGGCGAGACGACATCGGCGCGCTGGAGCCCGGTCGTGCCGGCGACCTGGTGGTGTGGCCGACCGAGGGGGTGGCCTTCGCCGGCGCGCTGTCGGACCCGGTCGAGGCGCTGCTGCGCTGCGGGCCGGTGGCCGCCCGCCACACGATCGTGGCCGGCGAGCTGCTCGTGGAGGACGGCCGGCTGGCTGCCGCGGGCGTCGAGGAGATGCTGGGCCGTCACCGCCGCATCGCCGGCGAGTGGCTCGACTCCGCTACCGGCTGATCCATCCTTCTCGAACTGGCAGCGTTCTGCCCCCATAGGGGTGATGCTGCTGCCAATTCGAGGGGTGCGACGAAGTGCCGCGTGAACTGGCAGCGCTTCGCCCCTCTCGGGAGCGTTTCGCTGCCAATTCAGGTGGGCGGAGGTTGTCGGCTCACCACAGCGGGGTGACGGGTTTGCCCTTGAGGGCCTCCCGGCGCTCGAACAGTTCCTCGGCGGCAGCCTGGGCCTCCGCAGCCACCGCAGCCGCATCGACGGAAGTCACTTCGCTGCCCTGCACCAGGCGCCGCCCCTGAACCCAGACATCGCTCACGTCCCGGGCGCCGGCGGTGAACACCAGGTGGGCGGGGGCGTTGAAATGCCGCCCGTGCATCACCGGCACGAAGTGCAGCCCGCCGATGTCCACCATG
>JAPOQG010000405.1 GCA_026710865.1 Acidimicrobiaceae bacterium | reverse complement strand
GGGCACGACCGCGATCGACGACGGCGCCGATGTGGACGACCTCGGAGGCTGGCTGCTGCTGCCGGCCATGGCCGAGCCTCACGCCCACCTCGACAAGGCGTTGACCGCCGACGAGGTGCCCAACCCCAAGGGCGACCTCATGGGCGCCATCCAGGCCTGGTTCGCGGCCGCGGAGAAGGGCCGGCTGTCCTACGAGCGCACCGTGGAGCGGGCCACCGAGGCCTTCGAGCTGCTGCTCGTTCACGGGGTGACCGCGGTGCGCACCCACATCAACGTCACCGCCGACATCGGCATCACCAGCGTGCTGGCCGTGCAGGAGGCGGCCCGGGCCATGGAGGGCCTCATCGACTTCCAGATGGTGGCCCTGACCGGCTGGCCCATGACCGGCCCCGACAGCGCCGGCAACGTCCGCGCCCTGGAGGAGGCGGTCGAGGCCGGGGTCGACCTCGTGGGGGGCTGCCCGAACCTCCAGGACGACCCGCCGGCCCACATCTCCGACGTGCTGGCGCTGGCAGGATCCGCGGGTCTCGACATCGACCTGCACACCGACGAGACGCTCGACCCGTCGGTGCTGACCCTGCGGGAGCTGGCCCGCCAGGTGAGCGACAAGGGCTTCGACGGGCTGGTGGCCGCCAGCCACTGCGTCAGCCTGGGCATGCAGCCGCCCGACGTGCAGGCCGCGGTGGCCGCCGAGGTCGCGGCGGCGGGCATCTCGGTGATCACCCTGCCCCAGACCAACCTGTTCCTGCAGGGGCGCGACGACCCGGTGGCCACGCCCCGGGGCCTCACCGCGATCGACGCCCTCCTCGACGCGGGCGCGGTGGTGGCTGCGGGAGCCGACAACGTGCAGGACCCGTTCAACCTGGTGGGCCGCAGCGACCCGCTGGAGACGGCCGCGCTGGCGGTGATGGCCGGGCACCGCCTGCCCGCCGATGCCTACGACATGGTGTCGAACGTGTCGCGGCGCGTGATGGGCCTGGCCCCGGTCGACTTCGAGCCCGGCGATCCCGCCGACGTGGTGGCCATCGACGCGCCGTCGCTGCGGGGCGCGGTGGCCGACGCCCCGATGTCGCGCCGGGTGTACCGCCGCGGCCGGCTGGTCGCCTCAGCCGACCAGCAGACCCGGGTCCATCGCTCCGCCTGAACCGGCGCGGGCGGCCCGACCGCTACTGGTCCACGTAGGAGTACTCGTTGGCGAGTGACTCGTCGCCCGGCGTCACGATGTAGTTGCCGGCCCGCAGCGACACCGGCGGCTGGTCGGGATCGAAGCTGACGCCCACCGGGTCGCCGCCGGAGGCCACCGCCTGCACCTGCTCGATGAACTGGCGGCGCACCATCGACACGCCCCGGTCGCTGGAGGAGAGCCGCTCGGTGGAGTGCAGGGTGATCGGGCCCTGGCCGACCTGGGTCTCGTAGTCGCCGGGATTGCGCTGGTGGCCCTCCTCGTCGAGCTCGAACCAGGTCTTTCCGTCGGCGTAGCTCGGCAGTCCCTGGGCGGTGCGGTCCTTGGGCTTCCGCAGCATCGACACCACCCAGGTGTGGGTGTCGTCGATGGGCACGGCCCACGACATGTTGTTGGTCTTGCCCAGCACGGTGAGCGTCGGTGTGGGGATCACCCTGATGGTGGGCACCCGGATCTCGGTCACCCGGTGCAGCACGGTTCCGTCGGGCAGGTCCCGGTCCTGGCTGGCGGTGACGCCCCAGGCGTGGCGCTGCCAGTCGATGCGGGGCCAGATCTCCAGCTTGGGATCGAACTGGTGGCCGCTGATGGCGTTGTGGAGGATGAACACGTGGTACGGGTCCATGGCGTTCTCGTGGGTCTGGAACCAGTTGCAGGGCGCCACGGTGGGACCGCCGAAGGCGAAGTGGTCGATGATGACGATCTCCTCGTCGTCGCGCAGGTCCTCGAAGATGTCGTAGCGCGGAAGCACCGGCTGGCGGTCGGCGGGGCCCATGTATGCGAAGACCAGGCCGTTGTAGTCCTGCACCGGATACCAGGGCTGGCGGTAGGAGGCCCGGTTGCGGCCCCGGTCGGGCTCGCAGGGCTGGTCGAGGCAGGCGCCGTCCACCGCGAACAGCCAGCCGTGGTAGGGGCAGCGGATCCCGTCGTCCTCGACCCGGCCGTAGTAGAGGGTGGTGCCCCGGTGGCAGCAGCGGGGCTCGACCAGGCCGGGCCGGCCCGCGCCGTCGCGGAACAGGATCAGGTCCTCGCTGAGAATCCGGACCTTGCGGGGGATCCCAGTGGCGGCGGAACTGAGGGCGACGGGATGCCAGTAGCGGCGCAGCAACTCCCCTGCCGGGGTGCCGGCGGAGGTCTCGACCAGGTCGGGGTCCCAGGTGCCCGCGGGCCTGCCGTAGGCCCGGCCGTCGCCGAGAGCCGCCGCGGGCTCGGCACTGGTTGGCCCGATGCCGACGGTCGCCCTAGCTTGGCTCTCAGTCATGGGCGGATTGTCGCACACACCGCCGGCCGCTGGTAAGGCCGCCAACACGCCGCCCGCGGCGTTCGAGCCCCCCACCGTCGACATCTCGGCGGTGGCAGGCAGCACCTCCAGCGCCCGCGACCGGAGAGTCGCGGCCGAGGTCGAGGCCGCCTGCGCCAGCGAGGGCCTGTTCGTGCTGGCCGGACACGGGATCGACGCCGAGCTCAGCACGGCCTTCGACGCCGCCCGCACCTTCTTCGGGCTGCCCGCCGAAGTCAAGGACGGGGTGCCGAGGGTCAACCGCTACGGCTACGTTCCCGACCGGATCGAGGCTCGCACACCTTCGAGCGCCGCCTACATGGGCCGGTCCAGCCTGGCCGCCGAGTACCTCGACATGGGCTTGGCCGGCGAAGTGGACATCGAAGCCGTCGAGGCGCTCGGATGCGACGGGTTCGCGGCCGCGGTGCGCGGCTACCAGGCCGCCGCGCTGGGCGCGGCCCACGCCGTGCTGGAGGCTCTGGCGACCACGCTGGGCGTGCCCGGCTTCTTCGCGGCCCGCATGTCGCAGCCGCAGTGCCGGCTGCGGTTCCTCCACTACCCCCCGTGTGACCGCCTCGACGACGGCTCCGCTCCCGTCTACAGCACGCCCCACACCGACTACGGGGCCATCACCATGCTGGCCACCGACGGCGTGCCGGGCCTGGAGCTGCTCCGGGATTCCCGTTGGGTGCCGGTGTCGACCCCTCCGGGGGGCATCGTGGTGCAGCTCGGCGACATGCTGGCCCGATGGACCAACGACCGCTACCGGTCCACGCCCCACCGGGTGGTCGGCTCGTCGGGCGCCGACCGGTTCTCGATCCCGTTCTTCGTGAACCCTGACCCGTCGGTGGTGGTGTCCACCATCGGCAGCTGCGTCACCGCCGAGCGGCCCGAGCGCTACGAGCCTGTAACCGCCGGCGAGTTCCTGGTGTCACGCATCGACAGCCCCACCGAGCCGTACGTCTGAGCTATCGCCCCGGGGCGCGTTGAGGGGGCCGGCGCCTGGGCGCCGGCCCCCTTCGATCAGCGTTGCGTCAGACGACGAACCCCGCGGCTAGAAGCCGTGGCCGATGCCCTCGTCGATGAACTCGTTGGTGAACAGCTGATCCGCGGTCAGGCT
>JAPOQG010000352.1 GCA_026710865.1 Acidimicrobiaceae bacterium | reverse complement strand
GGCCCAGTCGGCCAACTCGGTCACGGGCTGGCGCTCCCGCTCCTGCTCGAAGCACGCCTGCCTGTAACGCAGCGACTCCTCGGTCATCGGATGGGTCTGGGCCAGGGCCCGGGCGGCGAAGCAGAGATCGCTCACGTCGATCTCTGCCGCCGTGGTCATGACCGGCGGGGCCCGATGGTCAGACCGGTGGAGGTCTCGCCCGGGCTGGGCGGCGGGTGGGGCGCCTCAGTGTGCTCCTCCATCTCGACCCGCCTGAAGTCGATCCAGTGCTCGCGCAGCGACACCTCGATGCGGCGAGTGACCGTGTCGTCGGCCGCGGTGCAGCCGTTGCAGGTGCCGTGCATCCGCAGCTGCACGACTCCGTCGCTGACGGAGAGCACCTCCACCTCGCCGCCATGGGAGTGGATGTAGGGCCGGACCTCGTCCAGCGCCAACTGGATGACCCGCTCGGCCGCGGCGGAGTCGGTGTCGGTGCCGAGGCCGTAGGTGGCCAGCAGCTCGCCCACTACGGGATCCAGGGCCGCCTGCTCCAGGAACAGCTCGCCGCGCCACTGGCGCACCATCTCGACCAGCCGGCCCAGCCCCTCCCGGTGGTAGGCGTCGAGCCAGTCGAGCAGCTCCTCAGCCTCGGCGGCCACCCGCTCGTCGCCGCACTCCAGGAGGCTGGTGGCCAGTTCGGCCGCTCGCTCGAGGATCTCGCCGTAGGTCAGCTCGTCGGGCGCGGTCATGATCCCGTTCCTAGCGCGGCCGCGGGCTCGACTCCGAGCCCGAGCCGGCTCGACGGTGATCCCGTCTCGCTCAACGTGACACCTCGTGGCGGACCATGGCGAGCACCTCGTCCACCGCGTCCTCAACAGGCTGCGAGAATCCCCAGCCGAACTCGCTCTCGGCCGGCTCCACCTCGATGACGACGGTGTCGTCGGGCAGCGCGTCCCAATGCCGGCAGACGGCCAGGGTGTGGTCCAGGTCGACGATGCCCCCCACCGCCTCGCCGAGGCGCTCATGCACCTCGCCGGGGTCCGGATCGGGCACCCCGGACAGCCGGTAGCGCCGGATCGTCCCGGGTGGTCCGGTGCCCCGGGGCATGCAGCCGAGCAGCACCACCCGTGCCGGCTGCAGTTCCTGGAGCCGGTGCATTACCCGGTGGGCCGCGTACGACAGGTCCTCGAGCACCACGTCGTCGGGCCACACGAGCGAGGCGGCCCGGGCCAGCCAATTCGTGCCGAAGTCCAGGTCGCGCAGCCAGGGCAGGCCGATGCCTCCCACCAGCGTGCAGCCCGGCCCGGCGTCATCCCGGCCGGGTCTCACCTGAGCGCCGGGACCCAGCAGGGTGTCGAGCACCTCGTCGCGCTCCGCCCACGTCGCGGGGGTCGCGCCTGGGTCTACGCCCGCGGCGGCGCGGCGGGGCGGTGTCGCCGGGGATGGAGGATTGTCGGGAGTGCCGTCCTGTGCGGCCCGCATCACTCCAGTGTGCACCCGCACGAGTTGACCTCGCGGGTAATGACCCCCCGGCCGGTGTCCATGTGGGTGGTGCACGGCATGCAGGGATCGAAGCTGCGGATCGTCCGCAGGATGTCGATGCCCTTGATGTCGTCGTCGCCGACGCTCTCCAGGATCGGCGTTCCCATGATGGCCTGCTCGTAGGGGCCGGGATTGTCGAAGGGGTCCCGGGGTGATGCGTTCCACGTTGACGGCGTGTTGATCTGGTAGTTGAGCAGCCGTCCCTTGTCCATGTGCATGTGGTGGGTCAGGTAGCCCCGCCCTGCCTCCCAGAAGCCGGCTGACACCCGCTCGTCGCGGGGAACCTTGAACGGCGTCGACACCCTGGTCTCGCCCTTGCGCCAGTACTCGAAGGCCTGCATCAGGCAGATCATCCCGATGGCCGCGGTGAAGGCCACGCCGTAGGCCCGGCCCCGGTTGCGTTCGAAGGCGTTGAGCTTCTCCGGAACCCTCCAGAACAGCTCGGTCTCGGGCAGGTCGTGGGCGGGCAGCAGCATGCGCAGTCCGTCGCCGGTGGCTTCGATGTACGGGTTGTCGGGAAGCTGCTGGGCCATGGCGGTGGTCCACATGCGCCCGTACACGCCGGTCTCCATGGAGGTGCGGTCCCAGCGGGGGGCGGTGGACCAGGAGTACTTGTCCTTGAAGTTCTTGCCCTCCGGGCGGGGGATGGTCTCCTTGTTCCAGGCGTGGTAGGGCGACAGCGGGTTGCCCAGCGCGTCGGTGGGGAATCGCATGTTGCCGTTGCCGTTGGTGGTCCAGTCGTCGTAGTAGGAGTGCTCCACGAACTCCTCGATGCCCATGTTGATCTCGGTGAGCTTGGTGGTGAGGAGCTCGCCCTCCTTGATGATCCCGGGCGCGGAGTAGCGGGCCTGCCCCCAGGCATCGATGTTGGCGTAGGTGGCGTCGTAGACCTCGAGGTCGTCCCAGATGCCGGTCTGGATCAGGTTCGACGGTCGCAGGCCGACATCGGAGTAGGCGGGATTGGCCTCCAGGAAGAAGTCGCAGATGTCGTCCCAGATCCCGGCCAGCCGCTTGGCGTAGTCGAAGATCTTGCCCAGGTTGGCGTAGTACTCGTTGAAGGTCGTGGTGCTGACGGTGGTGGACACGCCGCCGGGCACGAGGGTGGAGGGATGCGGGTACTTGCCGTACATCAGCGTGCACATCTTGCGGGCGATGCGGGTGTATTCCAGCGACTCCAGGTAGATGGACCCCTCCAGCGGGTTGAGGGCGTCCATGATGTCCTTGACGGTGACGAATCCGTGGACGTCGGCGTGCGGGGCCAGGGTCGCCGACGCCCGATCGACCAGTTCGGGGTTGGTGACCGACACGATGGCGGTGGAGTAGTCGGGCCCGGCCAGCAGCCCGAGGTGCAGCGGGTGGTCGTAGAACATCTCGGCCACCTCGCCGAGGTTGCGCACGCACACGCCCAGGGGCGGGGGCTGGATCCCGAAGGCCATCTCGATCGCCAGGGACGACACCGAGGCGTGGACGCCACCGCACACGCCGCAGGCCCTTGACGAGATGTCGATTGCGTCGCGAGGGTCCCGGCCCTTGAGGATGATCTCGTAGCCCCGGAACAGCATCGCCATGGAGTGGGCCTCGACCGCCGTGCGGGTCTCGAGGTCGAGGACGGTGTGGACGGCCAGCGCCCCCGCCACCCGGGTGACCGGGTCGATGCTCCACTCCCGCAGCCGCGGCGGGGCGGCCAGCGCCCCTGCGCTGCGCCGGTCCAGGGCGCCGCGGACGAAGTCCCGCGGCTCGGCAACGGCCACCGCGTACGGGTCGCTGACCCCCTCGGCCAGGCGGGCCTTGCCGCTGTCGTCAAAGGTGATGGGCAGGTTCTTGAAACACATGAGGGGTCAGCGCCCTTTACTTCGGTTCAGGCGCTCTCGGTCCGACCGGGCGGCCGCGAGCGCGTGCAGGGATGCAGCCATTGGTTGTGCACTCACGGTCAGCGCCCTCCCTCGTGAGAATGCTGTTTGCGGGAGTAGAGCCGGTGGATGAGGCGCTCCGCCCCGACCGGCTGGGTCTTGTAGCGGCCCCAGCCGCTGGGCAGGTCCCGGCTGTCGTGCCAGCGGGCCGAGCGCATCTTGTCGGTCTGTGACAGCTGGCGCATCCGGCGTATGAACCCGCCCATCACCCGGTTGGTGTTGGTGGACAGCAGCGCACCCGGCGGCCGTTCGTAGATGGGGGAGAACTTGTCGGGGAAGCCCGGCATGGTGCAGCCGATGCAGATGCCGCCCATGTTCATGCAGCCGCCGTGGCCGTCGACGATGCCCCGCTCGGCGATGTTGCACTGCACGATGGGTCCCCAGCAGCCCAACTCGACCAGGCACTCCTTGTCGCCATAGGAGTGGGCGAACACGCCCTCCTCGTAGTAGCCGGCCCGGGGGCAGTGGCGATGGACGGTCTCGGTGAACAGCCAGGCGGGCCGGCCCAGCTCGTCGAACTCGGGCAGCGGCGCGAGGCCGTTGAGGAACAGCAGAGCCGCCGCGGCCGTCTCGGTGATGTTGTCGCCCACCGGTGAGCAGCCCGGGATGTTGATCACCGGGAGCCCCAGAGCGGACCGGTAGTCCTTGCCGAGGTGGTCCATGACTCCCATGGCGTTGGTGGGGTTGCCGGCCGCGGCGGGGATGCCGCCCCAGCAGGCGCAGGTCCCGATGGACAGCACCGCGGCGGCGCCGGGAGCCAGACGGTCGAGCCATTCCAGGCTGGTGATCTGGCGGCCGTCGGCACGATCCTCGCCCAGCCCCATCCAGTAGCCGTACTCGCCCGAGACGGTCTCGTCCATGATCGACCCCTCCCAGAAGATCAGGTAGGGGGCGTCGAGCCTGCCCTCGGCCGCCAGGCGCAGGTTCTCGGTCCACTCCGGGCCCGACTCCACCGACAGCACGGTGTGGACGAGCTCGATGCGGGGCAGTCCGGGAACCCGGCCGGTGAGCAGGTCCTCGACCCGCGGGTGGGTGGCTCCGGAGATGGCGATGGTGCAGCCGTCGCAGCTGGCGCCGACGATCCAGAACAGGTAGGCCTTCTCCAGCGGCCCCTGGGACACCAACTCGGATCGCTTCGGGCGTTGGGGGCTGCGCAGGGCGACCGGCGCCAGCGGGTCGTCGGGGTCGGTGATGAGCGGCTTGGCCTCAAGTTCGCCGTGCGTCGAACCGGGCACGACCTTGGTGTACTGAGCCACGAGCAAAGCCTCCCGAACTCGGATCTGCCAACGAGCCGAGCCTAACACTATGTGCGAATCGCATCTAGCAGAGGCGCTGGGTTATGCTGGCCCGGACCGCCGGAACGGCTGCGGGAGGGTCCATGACGACAGGATGGGTCATCGGCTACGTGATCGGGGGCGTTCTGATCCTCGCCGTCGTCGTGTTGCTGCTGCTGATGATCCGAGGCGCTCATCGGGCCGCGGTGAAGGCCGAGGCCATCCTGGCCGCGCTGCAGGAGTCACGCGACAACACCGCTCCGCTGTGGGCGGTCAACGACGTCAACTCGGCGATCGAGCGGATCACCGCGGGGGCGGGCGCAGTGCGAGAGCATCTCGCTTCGAGGGACGGGGGCTGACGATGAGCACTGACGCGCTCTGGTGGCTGACCCTGGCGCTGGGTCTGGTGGTCTGCCTGGTGGCGGTGCTGCTGCTGCAGATCTTCTACCGCAAGGTGCGCCGCATCGAGTCGGGCTCGGACGCCATCTGGGAGACGGGCAAGCAGGTGGCCCGCAACACGGCCACCACCTGGATGCTGCATCAGACCACGGTCCGCCTCGACGTCTTCACCGAGGAGGCGCTCAAGCACGACGCCTTCCTGGATGAGGCGCTAGCCCAGGCAGGGGGCGACGACTGATGCGCACACTCCTCATCATCCTCACCGTGGTCGAGATCGTGGTCTTCGTCGGGGCCCTCGCGACCTACCTGATCGTCATCTCCCGCTCACTGCGGCGCATCTCCCAGTCCCTCGGCAAGGTCACCTTCGGCGTCCGCGCCATCGAGACGCAGTGCGCCTCCGTCGGACCGTCGGTGACCCGGGTCAACGAGCAGCTCACCGTCATCGCCGGCGCGCTCGAAGGCGTGTCGGCGAAGGCCGAGCGCCTCGGCGCGGGATCGTGAGCACGCCGGCTGCGTCACCCAAGTCCGGCGCGCTGGCAGCCCTCTACTGGCGCAGCGAGATCCTCCAGGTCATGTACTGGCTGAGGGGCGAGGGCTTCGGCGATGTGGTCGATCCCGGCCTGATCGAACGGTTCCTGGGGGTGGACGCGGCCATCGGGATGACCTACCTCGACCGCCTGGTGGAGGAGGGCTACCTGGTGCGCGACGGCGACTGGTTCGCGCTGTCGGACTTCGGGCTGGAGCGGGGCGCCAGGGAGTTCCAGGAGGCGTTCGCCGATCTGACCAAGCCCGCCCACGGGGAGTGCAGCGACGACTGCTGGTGCCATGCCTCCGTCGACGAGGCCGAGGCCTGCGTGGCGCAGCGCCTGGGCCACGATCACGACCATGCCGGCTGACAAGAGCGAGGGCCTCCCGCGGCGGTTCCTGAGCGGGTTCCTGCTGTTGAGCCTGGAACGGGACGGCACTTCCTACGGCTACGAGCTGTACGAGACCGTCCGGTCTCTCGGGCTGTCGGTCGACCTCGCGGCCGTCTACAGGGCCCTGCGGACCATGCAGCAGCGCGAGCTGGTGACCTCGCAGTGGGTTCCCTCCCTCTCGGGGCCGGACCGGCGCCTCTACTCGTTGACCGATTCCGGGCGAGCCTCGGCCGCGGCCGCGGCCGGCGAGCTGGTCATGGTCCGTGACGGCCTCGCCTCTGCTCTGGAGTACTTCGAGGCGCTAGACGGCACACGCCCATGAGGATCGCGGTCGCGGGCAAGGGAGGAGCCGGCAAGACCACCATCTGTGCGACCGGGGCCCGATTGCTGGCCCGGTCGGGTGCGAGCGTGGTGGCCATAGACGGCGACACCAATCCCAACCTGCATGCGGCCATCGGAGTCGATTCCGCCGCGGTGCCGCCGTTCCTGCCCCCGTCGCTGGTGTCGCGCCGCTTCGACGGCCCCCGCCTGGCCGCGCCGGTCGACGAGGTGCTCCAGCGCCACGCAGCACAGGCGCCCGACGGCGTGCGCCTCGTGCGGATGGGGATGCCCGAGCACGCCGACGAGGGCTGCATGTGCTCAGCCCACGCCACCGTGAGCGCCCTGCTGGCTGATCTCGGGGACGCCGCGGCGGGCACGGTCACGCTGCTGGATCTCGAAGCGTCGCCCGAGCACTTGAGCCGGGGCACCGCACGGCACGCCGACGTTCTGCTTCTCGTCGCGGAGCCCTACTACCGGTCACTGGAGGCCGTGAGACTGCAGGCCTCGCTGGCCGCCGAGACCTCGATCGGCCGGGTGGCGGTGGTGGCCAACAAGTGCCGGCAGCCGTCCGACTCCGACGCCATCGACGAGTTCTGCACACGGCACGGGCTTGAACTTGTCGGCGTCCTTCCGTGGTCCGAGGGTGTGATGGCCGCCGACGCCGCTTCGCGGCCTCTGCTCGACCACCGCCCCGGCGACGGTCTCGTAACCGCCGTGGGCGCACTCTTCGCAAACCTTGTTCCCGCCAGGGCAGCGACGGGATCGCAGGCGGAGGCCGGCGTCTGATGTGTGTCGGCATCCCCGCACAGGTGGTGGAGCTCCATCCCACCGGTGAGCACACGGCCATCGTGGATGTGGAGGGCGCGCAGCGGGAGGTCAACACCATCATGGTCGACGACGAGCCCCTGGCCGTGGGCGACTGGGTGCTGCTGCACGTCGGGTTCGCGATGTCGAGGATCGATGCGGCCGAGGCAGCCGAGACGCTGGCGTTCATGCGGGAGCTGGGCTCGGTGTACGACGACGAGATCGAGGCCTTCAGCAGCGACCTGCCATGACCGGCGGATCGTCCTCGCCTCGGCTTGCGGGCAGCCCCGGTCCAGAGCCTGGCCGCGGTCTTGTGCCATGACCGCAGACGTGGGCTCGGCCATCGACTGCACCGCTCGCCCGGTCGACGCGGCGCTCTGGCTGGCCCGCGCCTTCACCGCCGGGCGGCGGCTCGCGGTTCGGGCGCCGGGCGCGCCTGACCACGCGCACCATGTGGCGGTCGAGTTCGTCCATCCCGTGGTGGCCGGCACCCGCCCTCTGGCCGCCGCGGTGGCGCCATCGGAGGCCGCTGCTGCCGGCTCGACGGACGTCACGCTCGTGATCGGGGAGTCAGGCGACTCCACGGGTCCGGCTGTAGCCGCGGACATCTTCATCTCGGGCGACCAAGCCGACATCTCCATCGTTCGCAGCTACCACCTGTTGTGGGAGCTGGTCCAGGTGGCGCTGGAGCATCCCGGCCTGGTCGGCAGCGCCGGCGCCGCTGGAGGGGACTCCACCGGGTTCCTGTACCCGTTCCTCGACGCGGCCGAGGACGACGAGGCGTCGCTGCGTGAGGCGCTGCGGGCGTCGGCCGACGCCAAACGGGACGAGTCCGACCGGCTCGCCAGCGAGTCGCTGGAGTCCAACCGGGGCCCGCTCGAGTCCGCCGGTGCAGCCATCGGTCGGGCGGCCCGCTCCGGCGGGCGGGTGCTCACCATGGGCAACGGGGGAAGCGCCACCGACGCGGCCCGGCTGGCTCGGATGCTGCGCTCGCACGGCGTTGCGGCCGAGTCGCTCTCGACCGACTACGCCGTGGCCACCGCACTGGCCAACGATCTCGGCGCCGAGCGGATCTTCTCCCGGCAGCTCGACGCCTTCGGTCAGCCCGGTGGCGTGCTGGTGGGCTGCAGCACCAGCGGCGCATCCCGGAACCTGCTCGCCGCCTTCGACCGGGCGGCGGCCATGGACATGACGACGGTGGGTCTCAGCGGCTACGGGGGCGGGTCGTTCACCGGCCACCCGAGCGTGGACCACAGCCTCGTCGTACAGTCGATGTCGGTGCACCGCATCCAGGAGGCCCAGGCCGCGCTCATGAGCGCACTCTGCGAGCGAGCCGCGGGCGCGCTCGCGGCCACCGGTCAGGCATCGGAGGCAGCACCGTGAAGTACGTCGACGAGTTCCGCGACCCCGAAGCGGCCCGGCGCCTCCTGGCCGACATCGCCGAGGCGGCCGCCGAACAGCCGCCGAGGAAGTTCATGGAGGTCTGCGGGGGCCACACCCACGCCATCTACCGCCACGGCATCGAGTCCCTGCTGCCGGCCAGCATCGAGCTCATCCACGGGCCGGGGTGCCCGGTGTGCGTCATCCCGATGGGCCGGGTCGACGACGCCGTCGCGGTCGCCTGCGCCGACGGCGTGACCATGTGCTGCTTCGGGGACATGCTGCGGGTGCCGGGAGGCGACTCGACCCTGCTGGAGGCCAAGGCCCGCGGCGCCGACGTCCGCATCGTGTACTCGCCCCTGGACGCCCTCGCCCTCGCCGAGCGGAACCCCGACCGCCAGGTGGTGTTCCTCGCCGTCGGGTTCGAGACCACTGCGCCCTCGACCGCGGTGACGCTCCTGCAGGCCCGCGAGCGCAAGGTCGACAACTTCAGCGTGTTCTGCAACCACGTCACCATCGTCCCGCCGCTGAAGGCCATCCTCGACTCGCCCGGACTCGACCTCGACGGCTTCCTGGGCCCGGGGCACGTCTCGACGGTCATCGGCACCCATCCGTACCGGTTCGTTCCCGGGCAGTACGGCCGCCCCCTGGTCACGGCCGGTTTCGAGCCGGTGGACATCCTGCAGGCGGTGCTGATGCTGCTGCGCCAGCTCGCTGACGGGCGCTGCGAAGTGGAGAACCAGTACCGGCGGGTCGTGTCCGGCGAGGGCAACCGTCGGGCGCTGGAGCTGCTGAAAGAGGCCTTCGTGGTCAGGCCGCACTTCGAGTGGCGGGGCCTCGGATTCATCGCTCAGAGTGCGCTGGCCATCGCGCCCGAGTTCGCGCCGTGGGACGCCGAGCTGCGCTACGAGGTTCCCGGCGTGCGGGTCGCCGACCCTAAGGCGTGCCAGTGCGGCGAGGTCCTCAAGGGAGCGCTGCGGCCGTGGGAGTGCAAGGTCTTCGGAACGGCCTGCACCCCCGAGACGCCGATCGGCACCTGCATGGTGTCGTCGGAGGGAGCCTGCGCGGCCTACTACAACTACGGGCGGTACTCGAGCCGGTCGCGCATCCCGGTCCACGCCGCCGGCGAGCGCGGATAGGTGAGCGCCTCTCGCGTCGCAGCGGTGCCATTCCCGCTCTTGTTCGCTGCGCTCACGGGCCGCTCGGGCCACGGCCTCGCTCTTGCGGGCCGTTCGCGCCCACCGATTTGCTCGGCCTCCGGCTGATGCCATTCGAGGACGACCTGGAGGCACGCCAGGCGGTGCTGGCCCGGGTCGAGTCGTGGCGGCGGCGCGCCCCCAAACTCGCCGACGACACCATCACCATGGCCCACGGTGCTGGCGGCAGGGCCGGCCAGTCTCTGCTAGAGGCTGTCATCCGGCCCGCGTTCTCCAATCCGGTGCTCGACGCTCTCGACGATGGAGCGGTGCTCGAGGTTGGTGATGGCCGGCGACTGGCCGTGACCACCGACGCCTTCGTGGTGACTCCCCGCCGCTTCAACGGCGGCTCCATCGGCGACCTGGCCGTGAACGGCACCATCAACGACCTGGCCGCAATGGGTGCCGAGCCCGTGGCGCTCACCGTCTCGCTGGTGTTGGAGGAGGGACTGGAGGTCGAGGAGCTGCGGGCCATCGTGGACGACGTGGCCCGGGCCGCCTCGGCCGCGGGAGTTCCTGTCGTGACCGGCGACACCAAGGTGGTCGAGCGGGGCGCGGCCGACGGCTGCTACATCACCACCACCGGCGTCGGGTTCGTGAGGCCAGGGACGCATCTGGCCGCCGCGGCCGTGCGGCCATCGGACGCGCTGGTCCTCTCGGGCATGATCGGGGACCACGGCGTGGCCGTGATGGTGGCCCGCGGCGACCTGGCCCTGGCTGCCGACGTGGCGTCGGACACCGCTCCGCTGCATCAACTGGTCTCGGCCCTCCTGGACGCTGTGCCGGCCACCCGGTGGCTCCGGGACCCGACCCGCGGCGGGGTGGCCTCCACCTGCAACGAACTGGCCGCGGCGTCGGGGCTTGGCGTGGAACTGGACGAGCGGGCGCTGCCGGTGCGGGGCGCGGTGTCCGGCGCGTGCGAGCTGCTGGGACTCGATCCGCTGTACATCGCCAATGAGGGCAAGATGCTGGCAGTCGTTCCCGCCACCGATGCCGAGACCGCGGTCCAGGCAATGCGAGGCTGCGAGGCCGGTGCCGACGCCTGTGTGGTGGGTGCCGTCACCGACGAGCATCCGGGCCTGGTGCTGGTGCGCACCGGCTTCGGCGGCACCAGAATCGTCGACATGCTGGTCGGCGACCCACTTCCCCGGATTTGCTGAGTGCGACGGGGATAAGAGCAACACCGGCACCCCACCGGACTGAGCCGTGCGGCGCCTTCGCTTCGTCCGGCTCGCTATCGTGTGAGTCGCGAATCAATCGGAGGCGTAGCCATGCCGGAGCAGTACAGGCTCCCATACACCGTGAGGGGTCCGTCCACGGAGACGGAGGACCTGTATCTGGCGGAAGTTCCCATCCTGCCGGGTTGCCGGGCTTGGGGCGCGACCGCCGAAGAGGCCCTGTCCCACCTTGAGGGAGTAGCGGCGGACTTCATTGCATCCTGCGAGGCGCACGGCGACGAGCTCCCCGCGGCCCTCGCCGGTGCGGGCGAGCTCGTGGTGGCGGTCTGACCTACCGTGAACTCACACGCAGGTTGAGGGCGCTCGGCTGCCAGTTCGACCGTCAGTCGCGGGGCTCTCACGAGATCTGGCGGAATCCCGTCAATGGTGCACGAACCACGATTCCCAACTGGGGAGGCCGAGACTTGCGAACCGGGACGATCCGGACGATTGTGCGGGACCTTGACGTCGACAAGAACGCTTTCGACCGAGCCTGATGATTGGAGGCCGAGCGAATAGGCGGGACGACGCGGCCCATACGGCGCGAGGCGTGGGCAGTGTTGCCTTGGTTGGGGCGGCCCGTGAGCGCATTGAACGAGAGCGGAATGACACGGCCGTAGCGTGTGGCGGCATCACCTATCCGCGCCCGCTCTTGACGGGGACGCTTGGCCGATGAGTCGCTCGGGGATCGTCCGGTGCCTGCTGGCCGCGGTGCTGTTCGGTGCGTCGGCGCCGGCCGCGTCGGAGCTGGCCGGAGAGGTCCCGTCGCTGATGCTGGCCGGGCTGCTGTATCTGGGAGCGGGCCTGGCCGTGGTGCCCTCGGTGGTCCGCTCGCCCCCCACCGCGGTGGCGTTGCGGCGCGACTGGCGTCCTGCGCTGGTGGCGGTGGCGACCGGTGGTGCTGTCGGGCCCGCGTTCCTGGTTGCCGGGCTGGCCCGCGCTCCCGCCGCCACAGCCTCGATCCTGCTCAACCTGGAGCTGGCCGCCACCGTGCTGCTCGCGGCCACGATCTTCCGCGAGCACCTGGGGCGGCGGGTCCTGGCCGGTGCGGGGCTGGTGACGGCCGCTGGCGTCGTGCTTGCCTGGGAACCCGGGTTCAAGCTGAGCCTGGGAGCACTGCTCATCGCGGCCGCCTGCCTGTCCTGGGGCGTCGACAACGGCGTGACCGCCAAGATCGACCAGCTCAGCCCCGAGCAGGTGGTCCTGCTGAAGGGGCTCGTGGCCGGCCTGGCCAACTTCGGGCTGGGCCTCGCCTTCGCCGAAGGTGCCACCGATGTCAGTCTCGGCGAGATCGTGGCCGGGCTGGCCATCGGCGCGGCCGGCTACGGGGCGTCGATAACGCTGTGGGTGAAGGGCGCTCGGGACCTGGGCGCGGCCCGGGGCCAGGTGATCTTCGCGGCCGCGCCGTTCATCGGCGCGGTCATCGCCTGGTCGGTGCTGGGCGAGTCGGTCACCGTCGCGCAGCTGATCGCGGTGGCGATTGCAGCCACCGGAGTGGGTGTGTCATTGAAGTCGGCCCACGACCACACCCACGCCCACGGGGCGACGGAGCATGAGCACGAACACAGCCACGACGACGACCACCACGACCACGCCCACGACGACCCCGCCGAGGGTCGCCACACCCACGTCCACCGCCACCGGCCCAGGGTGCACAGCCACCCCCACGTCCCCGACCTCCACCACCGCCACCGCCACAACGACTGAACGCCGCTGGCCGCACTCGCTGGGCGGCAGGCACCGCTGCTTGGCTGCTCACAGGCGCCGGAACTCGGAGTTGCACCCCTCTGCTATATTTACGAGAGTTATCCAGATCAACATAACTTGCATAAACTAGGGTAAACTCGGTTGACCCGAATGCGGTTTGCCGCCGAGGGTCAACATCGCATCGACAGGCCGGTGCCGGGAACGGCCGGTGCCTATTGATGGAGGCCGAGATGGACCGACTTGCCAATCCGTACAGGCCGGGCGCAGGAACACAGCCTGCGGCGCTAGTGGGACGCGACCTCGTGATTGACGACTTCGGCGTGACCTTGAGGCGTGCTCTCGACAGGCGCCCCGGCAAGAGCTGCATGTTGCTGGGCTTGCGTGGCACGGGCAAGACCGTGCTGCTGAACCGCTTCATGGAGGTCGCAGGTCAGGAAGGCGCCCGGACGGCATTCATTGAGGCTTCTGACTCGGGCAGCTTCAGCCAACTCCTCGCCATCCGGCTCCGCCGAGTCTTGCTGCAGATGGCCGAGGGCCCGGTGAGGCGGGCCGCAACTCGAGCGCTCGGGGCGCTCAGGTCGTTTGCCCTGCATCTGCCCGACGGCTCTGCTATCTCCGTTGGCGTTGATGCCACGCCTGGGCTGGCCGACTCAGGCGTCCTGTCGGAGGACCTGGCGGATCTACTGGTGGCCGCCGGGGAGGCGGCGGCCAACGGCGGGAGTGGCATCGTGCTGGCCGTCGACGAGGCGCAGTACTTGCGGGACGACGAGATGGGGGCGACCGTTGGCGCGATACACCGCACAACCCAGCTGAACCTGCCGGTGGTGTTGGTGGCCGCCGGTCTTCCCCAGCTGCGTGCCATTGCAGGACAGGCGCGCACCTACACCGAGCGTCTTTTTTCCTTCCCCGAAGTCGGTGCGCTCACATCCACCGAGGCCCGCGACGCTCTGCTGTTGCCCGCTGAGGCCCAGCAGGCGCGCTTCGAGCCGGCGGCGATTGAATCCATCATCGCCGAGTCCCGGGGCTATCCGTACTTCGTTCAGGAATGGGGCTATCACGCCTGGAATGCAGCCCCGGGAGATCTGATAGCCCTTCATGACGTTACGGCGGCGAGCCGCAGCGTGACCGACACTCTCGACCGGGACTTCTTCCGGGTGCGGTTCGATCGCCTTACGCCCAGAGAGCGCGTGTATCTGAGGGCAATGGCCGAGTTGGGCCCCGGTCCGCACCGATCGGGCGACATCGCGAGCGAGTTGGGCGTGCGGGTGCAGTCCGTGGCGCCCCGGCGGTCGGCGCTGATCGCCAAGGGCATGATCTACAGCCCTGCCCATGGCGACACGGCGTTCACCGTCCCTCTGTTCGACGACTTCCTGAGGCGCACCCTTTCCCGCTAGAACCCGCAGCGCGGCTGGCAGTCTGCCCAGCCCATGAGTGGAGTCTCGGCTACGGAGGTGCCGGCGCGCTGGCTCGGTCTACGAGCCGATCAGTGAGGGACTCGACCGCGGTCCACACGCCGGAGGCCCCGCCGGGCGCTAGCGGGGTGCCCATCCGGTCGGCTTCCGCGATGTCGCGGCTAGCGGGGACCACCACGTCGAGGGGTACCTCGTGGTCGGCGCACAGGCGGGACAGCAGGTCCTGCTGATCGTCGCCGACTTTGTTGCCCACACCGACCCAGGCACGGATGCCGAGTTCACGGGCCAGGGCGATGGTTCGCCGGGCGGTTATGACCGCCTTGAGGCTGGGCTCCATGACCAGCACCAGCACGTCGGCGTGGGCCAGGGTCCCGCCCGAGCGGCTGAGATGCTCGATACCGGCCTCCATGTCGACGATGGTGTCGTCGGTCTCGGTGTCGAGAGCCTCGCCCAGAAGGCTCCTCACGGTGGCGTGGCCGCCGCAGGTGCATCCCGCCGCAGCCTCGTTCACCCGCAGTGCCGACATCACGGCAACCCCCGACGGGGTCTCGGCTGCGTAGTCGGCCATCAACTCGGCCACCGTCAGGTCGCCCCGGGAGCCGACAACGATCGATCTCGGCACCGTCGGAAGGGCCTCCGTGGCGACGGGATCGAGTCCCAGCGACAGTCCCAGGTTGGGGTTGGAGTCCGTGTCGACGGCCAGCACCCGCCGACCGCGACCGGCCAGCGACCGGGCCAGCAACGCGCTCAGCGTGGTCTTGCCCACGCCGCCCTTGCCCACAACTCCGATCTTCATGGTGTCAACGCTCCGCTTCCCAGGACGCCGATGCCGGAACGCTATCCGTCTCCAAGAGCCAGTGTCCCATCCTGATTGTGTGGCAGTGTTCGTTCGCAGTCACGCCTGTGTGGCCAGCGACTCCAGACGGCTGATCCAGGAGTCGAATCGCGGGCATTCTTGGCGGATCCTCGTCAACCCGGTCTCCTCGGCGAGAATGGGACCGTACGTTCTCTTTCGGTAGCCCGGCACGAGTTGCATTATGCGCTTGCTCGGTGCCGTTGCGGGGCCGTCGTCTATGTCCTCTGGAGTGGGGAATTCAGCGCGAATTCTCCGCAGCGACTCGATCGGCAGAGGAAATGTCGCGAGGACATTCAAGAAGACTTCGACCTCGGAGAATAGCAGGGCTTCAAACTCGTGCCTCTGAATATAGGAGAACACCACTGAGCTATCCAGGTCCTCTCCAGCCAACCGCGCAATCTCCGTGTCAATTCGCTGCTCGAGATCTTCAACCGTCTCGAGTTCTATTCGGCCTGGAAAGCCGTAAAGATCGAAGAGCGAAGTTACAACATCAAAGTGCCGGCGCAGCCGGTTCATTTGTGCCGCGAGACGTTCAACGCGAATCGCGCCTCCACTAGGTCCGCTGCGCCCTCGTGGCTTGATGGGTTGTGCAATGACCTGATGATTGATCAAGTGGTTCGCGAGTACCTTCTTGACGAACTCTTCTTCGGTCTCTCCTTCTACAACGACCGCCAGACGGATCACGGGCGCCCGCCGAAGAGGTTCTGTTGCCATAGTTCTCCTGCGGTGAAATCATCGAGCCAATGCTGGTATTCGTCAGGGCTCGGTCGATGAAACACTGTGGCGTCTTCGCATAGCTCTAGAACAACGATCTCGTCCAACTCGAAGCAGTCCACTAGGAGAGGTGACTGCGTCGCGACGATGACCTGCCGCTGTTCCGAGAGCGCCCGGATCATGTCGCCTACCAAGGTGATGGCAGCAGGATGCAGGCCCAACTCCGGCTCGTCTAGCAATATCACGTCGGGCATCATTTCTGGCGGCAGATTCAGAAGAGTCACTAGTGCGAAGAACCGGAGCGAACCGTCAGACGTCAGATGAGCACCGAAGGAACGGTCGGTGCCCCTTGCCTTCCATCTCAACTGCACGCTCCCGTAGCGCGCCTCTAGGGCGAAACGATCGAATACGGGCAGAACCCGACCGATGTGCCGACAGATGAGGTCATATCTCCGGAGGTCATGGTGTTCCAAGTAATGCAGGATTGCTGCTAGGTTGCCCCCATCCGAGCGGAGCCAGAGATTGTCATCGACTCTCCAGACCTTCTTGATGTCGGAACTAGCGGATGTATCGTGAAACTGGTAGGCAGTGCAGTTCCGCAAGAGACGGACAATCACGGAAGCGGTTGTCTGGTTGATTCCAGGAATATCCGACTGAGCCGCTTCTACTATCATAGCCTCACGATGTCCAGCCTCCAAGGATTGCCACGGGGCCTCCTCGCACGGGTCGAACCTGCTGAAGCGGAATCGTTCTGAGCTGAAGAAGAATCGATCAGGAGCACCATGCATAAGTGCGAAGCTATAGTCGTTCCTTCCTTGATTGGTGCGTAGTTCGATCTCAGCCTCCACGCGCGGAGTGAAGCGGTTGCCACGGTAGAGTTGGTCATCAGCACCTCCTTGCCGTTCGATGAACTCACCTAACTGCCGTGACTTGAGCATCCAACTAAGCATGTCAAAGAAGCGGATGAAGTTTGACTTTCCAGAGCCATTTGCGCCAATCAGTACCACGGCGTCCGTCAGATTCTTGAGTTCGACATTCTTGAGCGACCGGAATCCGCGGATCCTCACTGATTCGATCCTTGCCGGACGGACAATTGGGTATTGGTCAGGCGGTTGCGGCACGAGCGATAGCATACAGCCCGCTTGTCGAATGCTTGACAACCTGGCTGCGCTCACTCGTCATTCGCCGGTGGGCGTTGGCCATTGCTATCTGAACGCTAGCTGCCGCTGGTCAGGGTGGCCCGGCCTATGGCTGCCTGGCCCAGCGAGATGCCTCCGTCGTTGGGCGGGACTTGGCGGTGGCGGAGGACCTCGAAGCCGGACTGCTCCAGGTCGGGCACCAGCAACTCCACCAGGCGGCGGTTCTGGAAGACGCCGCCCGAGATGGCTACGGCCGTCAGCCCGGTCGCCTCGCGGGCCTGCTCGCTG
>JAPOQG010000350.1 GCA_026710865.1 Acidimicrobiaceae bacterium | reverse complement strand
GCGGCCTCCATGGAGTCGAACCGGCGCAGCACCTCGCCCTCCACGGCCCGCACCGCGGGGTCGTCGGGGTTGCGGGGGCGGGGCAGGTTGACGGGGATGTCGTCGAACACCACGCCGCCGGGGCGCAGCATCACGATCCGGTCGGCCAGCTCCACCGCCTCGGACACGTCGTGGGTGACGAACAGCGCCGTCTTGCGGGTGTGCAGCCACACCCTCTGGAGGTACTCGCGCAGCGACCGGCCGGTGAGGGCGTCCATGTGGCTGAAGGGCTCGTCCATCAACAGGATGTCGGGGTTCACCAGGAACGCCCGGGCGATGCCGACCCGCTGCTGCATCCCCGCCGACAGCTGCGACGGGTACAGGTGGGCGACCTCGTTGAGCCCCACCATGGTCAGGTAGAACTCGGCCTCGCGCCGGGACCGGTCCGACTTGCGGTCCTGCACGTACAGCATGTTGTTCAACACGGTGCGCCACGGCAGCAGCCGGGGCTCCTGGAACACGTAGCCGACCTGGGCGGGCACGCCGTCCTGCACGGCCCGCACCGAGCCCGAGGTGGGGGTCTCCACTCCGGCCACGATGTTGAGCAGCGTGGTCTTGCCGCTGCCCGAGGGTCCCAGCACGGCCACGAACACGTTGCCGGTGACCGACATGTTCACCCCGCCGAGGGCCTGCACCCGGTGCGAGTATGTGACCGTCGGGGGGTAGATCTTGGTCAAGTTCTCTATCAGGACAGTCGCCATCAGGCCCTTCCTTGGTCTATTGCGGACTTGGTGTTGCAGTCTTTGCGGTGTCGGTCTGTTGCGCTGTTGGTGTTGTGATCTTGGGTGGTGCGCCGGGGGAGCGCGATCACATGCCCCAGTCCTCGGCGAAGGTGAGCGTCGGCTTCTGGCTCCACTGGAACGCCTGGCGCTCGACGCGTCGCAGCACGAGCCGGTCGAGCACGGTGATCAGCAGCACGAACAGGAAGATCCAGCCCACGAAGCCGGGGTAGCGCAGGGCGTCGTACCAGAACCGGGCCCTCCAGCCGACCCCCGCGGTGGCACTGAACCACTCCACGATGAGCAGGCTGTTCCATCCGGTGGTGATGGCCAGGCGCACGCCGGTGAAGGCGTTGGGCAGGGTCCCGCCGAGCAGCAGGTCGACGATCTGGTTGCGGCGCGGCACCTTGTACGACTTGGACATCTCCATCAGCGCGGGGTCGATGCTGCGCACACCGGAGCTGAGGTTGATGGCCACGAACGGGATGGCGGTCAGCACCACGGCCACGATCGGGGCGGTGGAGCTGAGGCCGAACCACAGCGACGCCAGGAAGGCCCACACCACCGCGGGCAGCGCCAGCAGCACCAGCGTGGTGTCGTTGAGCAGCCCCCGGACCCAGTTCGAGGCGCCGAGCAGCAGGCCCAGCACCGCCCCGGCGGGG
This sequence comes from Acidimicrobiaceae bacterium, assembly GCA_026710865.1. Lineage (GTDB taxonomy): Bacteria > Actinomycetota > Acidimicrobiia > Acidimicrobiales > Aldehydirespiratoraceae > Aldehydirespirator. The sequence goes on along the minus strand of JAPOQG010000350.1, from coordinate 5,483 downwards.
ATCCCGATGGCCAGTCCGATGGCGTAGCGCTGCAGGCTGAGGCCGAGCGGGCTCCAGAACTCGCCGACGAGAACGCCGCCGTGGGAGCCGCCGGTGATCTCGGTGACCATGAACGACACGACCTCGTCGATGCTGGGCACCCGGTCGCCGGCGACGGCGAGGTACTGCCAGATCGCCAGCAGGATCGCGAAGGCGATCAGTTGCACCACCCACGGCCGTCGCAGCACCCGGCGGGGCGCGGAGTAGGCCCGGTCGCCGGCCGGGCCCAGGTCGCCGGCGGGCAGGGTGGGGAGCTCCTGGAAGCCGCTGGCGAAGGTCGTGGCGTCGTTGGCCCTCGGCGGGGCGGGCGCACCGGGAGGGGCATGGGCTGCCGATTCGTTGGGTCCCGGCTGGGCGGGGGCGCTGTGGGCGACGTCAGTCATGGGTCATTCGGCCTCGGTGTCGGCGGGTGTCCTGGGGACGTCGGTCATGGGTCATTCGGCTCCGGTGTCGGCGGGCGCTAGGCGGTGCGTCCCTGCATGCGGCGTTCGATCTGGCGGAAGACGAGGTTCTCGAAGATGAGCATCACCGCGATGAACAGCACCGTCCAGGCGATCATGCCGCGCACGTCGTAGCTCTCGAAGCTGCGGCGGATCTGGAAGCCCACCCCCTCGGAGGCGGCGAAGATCTCGGTGAGGAGCTCCATGCGCCACGCCACCGCGAAGGCCAGCCGGGCCCCGGCCAGCACCGATATGAGCGACGACGGCAACAGCACCCCCGAGATGATCTGGGAGCGGGTGCGGCCGAACGACTCGCTCATCACGATGAGCCTGCGGTCCACGCCGGTGAGCCCTTGGGCGACGTTCATCATGATGTAGGGCGTGGCCACCAGCGCGGTGGTGATGATCGGGCCCAGCGACGACACGCCGAAGACGACCAGCGTGAGGATGGCCAACGCCACGATGGGCGTGCTCACCACGAACTGGACGATGGTGCGCAGCAGGGTGCGCCACCAGGCGTTGTAGGCGATCAGCCAGCCCAGCCCGGTGCTGGCCACCGCGGCCAGCAGGAAGCCGGCCAGAACGCGGAACAGGCTCGCCTGCATGTTGGTTCGGAAGTCCCGCTCGGTGATGAGCGTCCACGACTCGCCGGCCACGACGTGGGGCTCGGGGAGCTGCTGGGGATTGAAGACCACCCGTGAGAAGAGGTACCAGACGCCGATGAACGCGATCCAGCCGATCAGCACGCTGAACCGGAAGAACCAGCGGCGCACGACCGCCCGGCGCATCTCGCGGGCGGAGAGTTCGGACATGGCGTCGGGGGTGACTGAGGGGACGGTCAGCATATGGCTATCCTCGTGCCGGTTCCGGCGGCTCGGGCCGTGCCGAGGCCGCGCTGTGGCGATGTCCGGCGGCCGCATCGGGCTCGTCGTGGGTGTCGGGCTCGTCGTGGGTGTCGGTGCCGGACTCGTGGCCGGTGTCCAGGTCCGGCTTGCGGGCGTCGGCGTCCAACAGGCCGATCCGCTGCATCTCGGCGAAGGTGGCTTCGTGGGCCGCGGCCTCGCTCGCGGTGATGTGGACCGACGACACGACCCAGTCGTGTTCGGTGGCGTAGTCGGAGATCCAGGCGATCTCCGCGTCGGTGGTCACCGAGAACAGGTGGGGATAGTCGGCGATGATGTCGCGCCTCTCCGACTGCCATGCCTCGAGTCCGGCATCCCACAGTTCCAGGATGGCGGCCACGGCCGCCTCGTTGCGGTCGTGCCAGGGCCGGTCGACGAGGAAGACGTCCGCCATCGGCAGGGCGTCAGGGTCGCCGACGACCTCCTGCGCGTAGATCTCTGCGGCTGACCTGCCGCCGTAGAGGGTTCTCATCTTGCCGTCGGCCAGGTACGGGACCGCGAAGTCCGGCGTGCAGATGCAGGCGTCCGCGTCGCCCCTCATGACGAGATCGGCGACCCCGGCCGCATCGACGACGATCAGATCGAAGTCGGCGCCGTCGACCCCGAGCTCCAGCCCGTGCAGCGCCTCGGCTATCAGTCCCCACAGCAGGGTGGGCCCCAGCGAGCTCGAGACCGCGATCCTTGCCTCCACGAGGTCGTCGAGGCCCTCGGCCCGCGATGTGCGCTTGACGGCGAGGATGCTGCGGTCGGTGGTGTACTTGCCGACGATGGCCGGCTCGCGGTCGGACTGGTCCACGAACTGGGGCACGTCGAGGGCGTTGACCACCACCAGGTCGACGTGGCCGCCGGCGAACGCCGAGAACTGGTCGAAGGGGTTGCTGGCCTCGATCCTGATGTTGTGGGTCATCTCCCACTGGTCGACGGTGCCCGAGCCCTTGAGCCACTCCCAGACCGGGTCGGGGGCCAGGGCCAGGCGGACCCGCACGGGATCAGACCGCGGGGGGCTCAACTCTTGAGCCGCAGCGGCCGGATCGGCGGTGACGGTGGTGCTGCCACCCCCGCTGCCGCAGGATGCCGCCAGCAGGGCCGCGGCCGCGAGGAGTGCTCCCAGGACTCGCAGCGTGGGACGGCGGGCCATGCGGATGCTTGCTCCGCTACCCGGCGCCCGCTCCGGCCAGGTTGGCCGGAAGGAGCCAGTCGGTTGTGGAGCGCATGCAGCCCCAGAAATTGAGCACGCACTCGGGGTCGGCCTGCAGCACCCTGAAACGCTCCGCCCCATTGGGATCGTCGGGGGCGAAGGTGATGAGCCCTCCGTACTGGGTGTCGTACTGGGTGTCCTTGAGGGCCTCTGCGAAGGTGTCCGGATTGATCGGGCCCTGCACCCGGGTCATGGCGCTGAATGACACGTCCAGGTAGTCGCAGATGGATGTGATGAACGTCCAGGCATCGGTGTGGAGCCGGTGAGAGAACGGTTCGGAGGCGACCGCGGTGTTGCGCAGGGTGACACAGCCCTGGTCGAGTGCTGGAATCTCGTCGCCGGCGGCTCGGCGGGAACTGACCAGGATCAGGTTCTCGGCCTGCCGCTTGGGCACGTCGGCCAGCACGATCGTGGCGGGCTGGATGTCGTTGGCGACCCATGTGGGGGTCCAGTCGATCAACTCAGCGGCCCGGATCATCCGCCGCATGTCGGCCCAGTCGGCGGTGGCGACCACCGCGGTGACGTCGGCGTCCTTGAAGCGGGCAGCTGCGTCGAGGAAGAACTGCTCCATCTGAGCGAACACCTCGGACTGCTCGGGCGGCATAGCCGCGAGGTTGCGTTGCGCTTGTGCTTCTTCGTCGGCGGTGAGGTCGCCCTCCAGCAGGCGCACCCGCTTCTCTTGAAGCAGCAACGAGAGGTCGGAGAACTCCGCTGGAACGTGTGCGGCCGGCACGTCGTCGAATCCGAAGCGTTCGATGATTCTCATGGACGCGGCCATGTCGGATATGCCGTGAAGCAGCCCGACGCGATCGTTGCCGCTGATCGCGTCCGACGAGAGCGCAACGTCCAGGCTGGCCGACAGCAGGCGCTCGACGGTGCCGTCGTCGACGTAGAGCCGGTCGCCGGTCCGCTCGAGGGTCGCGGCCGGGGTGAAGGCGTACAGACCGATGGTGGGAAGCTGCGCCCCGATCGTCGCGCATTCGAGCGTCGTCTCGTTGATTCTGAGGGTCATGTGGACCACCGGCTGCTGTGTGGCCAGATCGGTGCAGATCTGGGTGAGGCTCCCGGCGGGGTCGGCCAGGCTCCAGAGGTGGTTGACGAACTCGACGCACTGTCCGTTGATGCCGCCGTTGGAGTTCACCTCGTTCACGTAGGCCTCGATGATCAGGCCGGGCTCCTCGATGACGAGGGCCTCGAGACCGATGGCGTCCAGCTCAGCAAGGTTGGCGCCCACGTAGGAGACGACGATGGGCTCGGAGGTTGCTCCAGGCTGCTCGCAGGGATTGTCGCCCCGGATCGCCTGCAGGTTGCCTCCTGCGGCGGCGATGCCGGCACCGGGCCGCGTCGCCATGAAGTCGCTGGAGGCGACGGGCTCCGCGACGGCGGCTTCGGAGCCGCCTGCGTCTGGTTGAACCGTTCCGCTTGCGCTGTCACCGCCGCCGCAGGCTGCTGCGACGAGGCCAAGAACGGTTACAACACCGCCGAGCGCGAGTATCCGTGCTCGCGGCAACTTGAGGGTCCGGGGGCGCGCCGGCACGCCGTCCGGCGACGGGGAAGACTGGTCAGGCATCGTCTAGAACCTCGGGGGAGCCAGAAGCGAGGGATCTGCGGCCTCGCTCAACAGCTGGGACATTGCAGGGGCGGCCGCCTGGGCCGCGGCCATCGTGCAGGCGATGGGATGCACCACGGCGGTGGTGGTCTCGTCCACGTGGATCCGCCACGGCCAGCGGGCCGCCACCGAGGACGTGGCCCCGACCAGGGCCAGCCGCGACCCGGGGGTCGTGGCCACCTGACCGGCCCGCTGGATGAGCAGGTCGTTGCCGGGACCGACCACCAGGACATCGAGGAAGGCGCCGCTGCCGGTGTGGGCGGTCGAGAGCAACTCCTCCAGCTGAGGGGAGTCGAAGCTGGTGGAGTGGACCCGGTCCCATCCGGGGAGGCCCGCCGGCGTGTCGAGACCGACGGTGATGATGCGGATGTCGCCGGCCAGGGGCGAGGAGCCCAGCGTTCCGACGACGGCGTTGAGGAGGTTCACCGACGGCGAGCCCGGCCCCGACACGATCAGGCAGCCGATCTCCTCGATGTTCAGCAGCAGGGGGCCCTCGATGGTGTCGCCCACCGGGACGAGGGCGGGGCACAGGGTGGGCCCCTGGGCGGTGGTGTCGAGGTCCTCGGCGGTGACCCCCTGGGGCAACTCCAGCACGTAGCCGCCGGAAGCTGTCTGCCATCCGTCGGGGGGCCCCTGGGTCGGCCGGTTCAGCAGAACCTCGAATCCGTACGTGCCGACCCGCACGGCCAGGACCGCCGGCTTCTCGCGCAACTGCCCGACGGTGACGGCCCGCAGGTGGCGCATGGCGACCTCGATGAAGTTGAGCGTGTCGACCCGGGCGCTCTGCCTGAGGGACTCCTCCATGGGGTCCACGGCGTCGGGCTGCCCGCCACGCCGGCGCCGGATCCGGGACAGCTGCCACAGCATCATGGCGTCGCCTATGGCGGTGCCGGCCAGGCCCCGGTTCGATGAGGCGACCACGTCGGCCTCCGGGGCCGGCGCGGCGGTCTCGGCGCCGGTGAGCGAGGGCATGAAGCTCGGCATGCGGGGCGCTTCGGCCTCCACATACGGGACTTCGGGCTCAATGGGGCCGAGGTCGGGGAGCCCGGGTGCGGGCGCGCCGGCTCGGGCAGGTTCGTGTGACGGCGGTACCGGGGATTCGTAGGCGGGGGGGGGTGGTTCGTGTGACGGGGGGACGGGGGGTTCGTAGGCGGGGGGGGGCGGGGGGGGGGGGGGGGGGGGGGGGGGGTCGGGTGGGGGGGGGGGGGGGGGGGGGCGGCGGGTGTGGGTGGGGGTGGGTGGTGGTGGGGGTGGGGGGGGGGGGTGGTGGCGTGGGCGCGCGGCTGCTCTCTCTC
>JAPOQG010000348.1 GCA_026710865.1 Acidimicrobiaceae bacterium | reverse complement strand
GGGGCGACGAGTCCGAGCAGGAACTCCCAGGCGGCGTCGTTCAGCTCCCCGCTCACCCTGGCGACCACCCTGCCGTCGGCGTCGATCCCCACCGTGTAGGGGAATCCTCGCAGCCCGTAGGCGTCGCTGATCTCGTTGCTCTCGGAGTCGCGCACCGCCACCGCGGGCCATTGCTCCTGCGCGAACCAGGCCGACGGCGGGTAGTTGCCCCGGCCCGAGTCGACCGCCGTGCTGACCGCGATCACCTCCACACCGGCGGGCAGGTCGTTGGCCGCCAGCCAGCCGGACAGGCGGGGCAGCTCCCGCTGGCAGTGCGGGCACCAGTGCGCGAAGAAGCCGATCACCTTGGCGGTGCCGTCTCCGGGCAGCACGCTGACCTCCACATCGTCGAAGGTGGTGGCCGCGAAGGCGGGAGCCACCCTCTCCATGGCGGGATCGGGCTCCTCGCCGTCGAACACCGGCAGCGGCTCGCCCTCGATGCTGACATCGGAGACCTCGAGCGCACCGGAGTCCTGGGCCCGCTGCTCGGCATCCCTGCCGGCCAGGAAAGCGACGCCCACCGCTACCACGACCAGAGCCGCTACGCCGACGATCAGCCACTTCAGCAGCGGGTTGGAGCCCGTCTCGGGGTGTTCGCCGGACGGCCGGGAGCCGCTCCGTGACTTCTGGACCTTGGGCCGGTTGCTCATCAGAAGCCCCTCAGTCGGCGGCCCGCGTCTCGCGGTGAGGCTTGTCGTTCCCCGCTCTTGTTCGCTGCGCTCACGGGCCGCTCGGGCCACGGCCTCGCTCGGTGCCTCCCGAATGCTCTCATGACGTGACGCCCTCCCGCTCGGCCTCTGGCTGCTCGCTCATGGATCGGCCGCCGATCGGTTCGCTGCCGTCGCCGGCCGACCGGTGCCGGCCCGACCGTAGCGAAAGCACAGCCAATCCCGCGACTCCGATGAAGCCGCATCCGGCCATGAACGGAATCGACATGAACCCGAGGCTGTCCACCCACCGGTACGTGCAGGGGGCCGACGCATCGCAGGTCGAGCCCTGGCCCGGTCGCAGCTGGAGCTGGTAGTGGTACACCGACAGGCCCAGGCCGACCACCGCCGGCGGCAGCGCGTACCAGCCGCCCCGGCGGTCGCGCCGGGCCACCGCCACGGCCAGCACACCCACGAGCGGGTACATGGCGATCCGCTGGTACCAGCACATCTCGCAGGGCGGGTATCCGGCTACCTCGGAGTAGTAGAGGCTCCCGGCGGTCGCCACCGCGGCGATGGTCAACGCCAGAGGCAGGAGTACCGGCCGCAGCTGGAGCGCCCGGGATGGAGCCATCGGCGCGAAGGCGCCCGCGAGGCTCAGGCCCCCGATCGCCAGCGACCCCAGCGCCAGGACGGCGAAGAAGTCGGATACCTGTGCGGCGCTCACATGGCCAGCCTGCCCTACGTCACGCCGAATTGTTCACCCTGATAGGTTGCAAATGGCTTCCACATATGCTTTCATAAGTTTTCATGGCAGATCTAATGGCTCTGGACACGGTGCGGGCGGTCGAGCTCCAGCAGCGGATGGAGGCGGCCGCGCAGGACCTCGATTGGGACGCTCAGGCGCTGGTGGGGCCGCTGGCAGAGGCCTCGTCACTGCTGGGAGGCCCGGTGCCCGACGTGCCCACCGGAGTCCGCCGGGTGGCCGGCGAGCTGCGAGACAGCGCCACGGACCTCCAGGAGCGGACCCGGATCGTGCTGGCCGGCGGACCCGAGATGAACGAGGGCCTCGCCGCACTGGAGCACATCCGGGCGCAGTTCACGATGATCGAGTCCCGCGGCGACCCGGACCAGGCTGACGGGCTGCTGTCCCGCCGTGACCTGCGGTGGGCGGTTCACTCCACTGACTCGGCCACCGCCGAGGCCGCGGCCTGGCTGCTGGACCACGACCGCTTCTTCGACCAGGTCGAGACGGCCAAGCACAACGACGACTATCTCGACGCGGCCCACGGGGGCGAGTTCTCGTTCGACCCCGACGACCGCGACGGTCTCATGAGCCGCGACGACATCGACGCCTTCCTGGACAAGTCCGCGGCCTGGTCGGCGCTGCTGCCCCACCTCGCCGCCATCGACGCCGCCGCTGAGGGCATGCCCGACGGCTTGATGAGCCGGAAGGACTTCGAGGCCTTCCTTGGCGACTACACGCTGACGGCGGAGGAGGCGGACGCGGTCCGGCAGGTGCTCGACGACCGCGCCCACCACCGCTCCGGCGGCGGGATCGGCTACGGCAGCATGCTCGACGTGCTGTCGTTCCTTCCCGTCATCGGGGACGTCTTGGACGGCGCCCGGGCGCTCTACTACACGCTGCACGCCGACTGGGACACGGCGTCGCTGTTCGCTCTGGGCCTCGTCCCGCTGCCGGGGCTGTCCTCGTCGGGCGTGCGGGGCGCCCTCAAGGTGGTGGACAGGGTGAAGTCCGTGTATCGCCAGAGCGGCGCAAGGGCGGCCACCAAGGCGGCCGGGCAATTCGCCATGAAGGGCACCGCGGCCAACTACGCCGCCTACGAGGGCACACGGCGCACCGCCGGCGCCCTGGGCGGGGACCTCGACATCGACGAGTCGGGCGAGTACCTGCTCGACGAGGTCGTCGGCCCACAGATCGAGGACCTCCTCGACGGGGAGATCGACCCACAGCTCAGGGCTCTCCTCGTCGACCGGATGGAGCGGTCCCTGAACGACCGGCTCGACCCGGGCGCTCGGCAGTGGATGTCGGAGAGCAACACCGTCATCGCCCGCCGCATGGCCGAGCATCACGCCTACGAGAGGATCTTCCGCAGCATGGCGCCCGGCTGAGGCTGGAGACGGACGCTCAGCGCAGGATGCGGACCTTGCCGAAGATCGTGCCGTACAGCAGGCGGCCGTCGTCGTCGATGGTGACTCCGCCGCCGAGGGTGTTGTAGCGCGACCCGCCGACGACGAAGTGGAAGCGGCTCTCGCCGGTGGTCCAGTCGAGCGCCTCGATGGTCCAGCTCCCGTCCCGGGTGCCGCAGGTGTACACCAGGTCGGACCTCTCGGACACGAACGGCACCGAGTTGGGCGACGACACCTCGGTGTTGACCCAGGCCTCCTCCAGGCGGCGCTCGGCCGGGTCCCACTCGTACTTGTGCAGGCCGTAGGGCGTGTACTCGGGCTTGTGGCCCAAGAAGAAGCTGAACAGCCGGGCCCGGTCGGGCGGCCATCCGGCCGGCAGCGAGGCGGGCTCGTTGTTGACGGTCATCGCGCCGTAGCCCGACACGGTGATCGACTGCTCGGTCTTGATCCCGGCCCGGGCCGGGTCGCCCATGTTGGCCGGCCCGATCCCCGCGATCCGCCGCGACGGGGCGCCGGGAAGCTGCTCCCAGTCCTCGGGGATCTCGTCGCGCCACAGCAGCGTGATGTTGACGACATCGTCGCCGTCGCCGATCACCACGAAGCGGTCCTCGTCGGGCCCGAAACCCATCAGCGACGGGGTGGTGCCCGAGCCGTCGCCACCGCCGTTGCGGTAGCGGGCCGACCAGGCCCCGTCGGCGGGGTCCAGCGACAGCCGTTCGCCCGTCCAGACCACCTTGTGGACGGTGTCGACCGAGCTGACGTAGATGCCGCCGTCGTCGCCGGTGCAGGAACTGGTGCGGACCCAGCCGTAGCCGGTGTTGCCCCGCGCCGCGGCCTGGCGGGCGCAGTGATCGGCGGCGTCGGTGGCGGCGGCGGGCAGCTGGATGGCGTCGTAGTCGCTGAAGTCCCGGGCCACGCACACCACCCAGCCGTGGTCGGTGGTCATCACCAGCCGCCCGTCGAAGGTGATGTTGATCCCGACGAAGTACCCGTCGATGCCGTCGGGCCGGTGCCACCGGTCCCGCTCGACGATGGGGCTGGCCGGATCGTCAGGATCGGCCTCGACGTAGGCCGCGGCGTGGTCCTTGCGGCCCAGGAACAGGGTGTGGTCGCAGTCGAGCAGCGAGTAGATGCCGTCGAGTCCGGTCATGAAGCGCACCGCGATGCCTATGGCGTGGGCCACTGCATCGTCGCCGTCGAGATTGTCTAGACCTGCTTCGAGGGCTTCGAGCTCGCATCTGTCGGTGACGGGCTCGGTGCCGGTGGGCAGGGTGGCCAGCACTTCGAGGGTCTCATAGTCGAGCTTGGCGATGGTCTGGCGGCCGTTGGACCAGATGACCCGCCGGCCGTCGGCGTAGCGCCCCGAGATCAGCCCGCCGAAGTGGCCGGGTCCCAGCGGCGCGTACTGGATGTCGGCGGGGTCGAGAACCTCGGTCGGGCCCTCGGGGCCGGCGCCGGGGGTGTTGTCCTGCTGGTCGCAGCGGCCGTGGGCCATGGCGTTGCCGCTGTCGGCGAGGAACGGGTTGCGGGGCCCGCTGCGCGTTCTGTCCGAACTGCGGCCTCGGCGCCCCGGGGAGTCTTCGCGCCTTGTGGTCATGTGGGCCGACAATCGCGAAGATCCGGGTCACAAGGGAAGGCCGGCTGCCTCATTGAATGCCTCCGCCCAAGGAGCAAGGTACTCGGCCGCGGCCTCGGCGCCCGGCGGGGGCCGCAGACCGATGCCGAAGTCGGTCACGCCGGCTTCGACCAGGCCCGGCACCGGGGCCATCGTGGGCGCGACCTGTGGATCCCCGCCGGAGTCGCGTTCCAGTTGCAGCCTCCCGGCGACCTCGATCCCGGCCGGGTCCCGGCCCGTGGCGGCCACCGCCTCACGCATCCTGGCTATGCCCGACGCGATGTCGGCAGCGTCGGGTCCCCACGGGATCCAGCCCGAGCCGAAACGGGCCAGGCGGGTCATCGAGCGCCGGTTGACGGTGCCGCTGACCCACACCGGAACCGTCCCCGCGGTCGGCTTCGGCATCTGATGCACATCCTCGAAACTCAGCTCGGCGCTGTCCACCGAAGCACTGCGCTGGGTCCACAACGCGTGGCACACCTCCAGCGTGTGGTCGAGCAGGCGCCCCCGGTCGGAGAAGTCCAGCCCCGCGGCCTCGTACTCCTCCTGCTGCCAGCCCACGCCCACGCCCAGATCCAACCGCCCGCCGGTGAGCACGTCGATGGTGGCCGCCGTCTTGGCCAGCACGATCGGGCGGCGCAGCGCGGCCAGCAGGATCATCGGGCAGAGCCGCACCCGCTCAGTGAGAGCACCGACCATGGCCAGCACGGTGAGCGGCTCCAGCCAGGCCCCGTCGGGGCCGGTGGGCTGGCGGCCGCCGGCGAGGCCGCCCCGGGCCGGGTCGGCGTAGCGGTCGAGGCGCTCGCCGTACACCACGTGATCGGACACCACCAGCCGGCCGATGCCGGCCCGGTCGGCGGCGACGGCCAGATCGAACATGCGCTGCCATTCACCGGGCGGCTCGGCCGCGAAGTTGACGAGGTGCATCGACAGGCGAGGCTTCATCAGGATGTGCCCTCCTCTGCGGTGCGGGCGGCCCGGCTGGGCGCCACCCGGGGCGGCTCGTTCGGCATCTTCGGGTACACCGGGGGCCACGGAGCGTCCATGAGGCCGGCCGCCATGTCGCGAGCGTGCCACCCCAGGAGCGGCTCCAACGAGGCGGGCTCGCCGTCCATGGCCGCCCACGGGTCGCCGGTGCGCGCCACCCGGTCGCCGACGGTGGCGATGGTCAGGTCCTCGGGCTCGACATCGTCTACCTCGTGCCAGCCGATGGGGGCCGAGACCTGCGCCCCTGCCCGGGGACGCGCCGACCAGGCCCCGAACACGGTCTTGTGGGGTGCGTTCTGGTTGAAGTCCACGAACACCCTCTCACCCCGCTCCTCCTTCCACCAGGCGTCGGTGATCAGGTCGGGGCGGCGCCGGGCTGTCTCCCGGGCCAGGGCCACCGCCGCGGCCCGCACCGCGTAGGAGTCCCAGCGCGGCGCCAGCCGGGCGTAGACGTGCAGGCCCCGGCGCCCCGAAGTCTTGACGTGGACGGGCATCGCCAGTTCGTCGAATGCGGCCTTCACCTCGCGGGCCGCCTCCCGCACCTGGTCGAAGACGACGCCGGGCTGGGGATCGAGGTCGATGCGCAGTTCGTCGGCGAACGCGGGCGCCTCGGCCAGATAGGGCCACACGTGGAATCCGAGGCAGCCCATGTTGACGGCCCAGACCACATGGGCCACATCGGCGGCCACCATGGCGTTGGACAGCGTGCCGTTCGGGGTGCTCACCACCGTCGTGGTCAGCCACTCGGGCGCTCCCTTGGGAACCCGCTTCTGGAAGAACGACTTGCCCGAGGCGCCGTCGGGATAGCGCTCCAGCAGCACCGGCCGGCCTCCCATGGCCCGCATCAGCGGCCCGGCGACCGACAGGTAGTACTCGACGAGGTCGAGCTTGGTCTCGCCCCGGCCCGAGAAGAAGACCTTGCCCGGATTGGAGACGCGCACCTCGCGGCCGTCCACTTCGAGCATCACGGCGTCGCCTGCCACGCCAGCCGCTCAGGGGGTCGGAGGCTCGGGCACACCGGGTCGCGGAGCTAGCCGGCCAGCAGGTCGATGAGGGCGTCCACCGCGAGCCGGTAGCTGGTTGCGCCGAAGCCGGCGATCACCCCCGCGCAGACGGCCGCGACGGCCGAGGTGTGCCGGAAGTCCTCCCGGGCGTAGACGTTCGACAGGTGCGTCTCCACCACCGGCACGTCGACCGCGGCGATGGCGTCGCGCAGCGCGATCGAGTAGTGGGTCAGGGCACCCGCGTTGAGCACGACGCCGTCAGCGGCGCCGTCCCCGCCCGCCGCCGCGGCCTGCACGACGTCCACCAGGTCCCCCTCGACGTTGGACTGCACATGGCGGACGACCGCGCCCCGCGACTCGGCGTGGGCTGTGACGCCGGCCATCAACTCGTCGAGCGTGCCGTCACCGTAGATGTCGGTCTCGCGGACGCCGAGCAGGTTGAGATTGGGGCCGTTGACTACCAGGATCGTTATCGCCATAGCGCAGTTATAGCCCGAGCCGCGCCATCACTGCGTCGGCCACCTCGTCGGGGGTGCACCCGTCGGTGTCCACCGAGATGAACCGCCCGTAGCCCTCGGCCCGCTCGGCCAGCAGCTCCCTCACCCGGCTCGGGGCGTCTGCGACGTTCAGCAGGGGCCGTTGGGCGGTGTCGCCGATCCGTTCCAGGGTGGTCTCAGCAGTGGCGTTGAGGCAGACCACGTGGGCCGAGGGCTCCAGGCGGGCTGCGCACTCGGGATCGAGCATCATCCGCCCCCCGGTGGCGATCACCAGGCCGGTGCGACCGGCGAGCCCGCGGGCCACGGAGCGCTCCAGCTCGCGGAAGCCGGGCTCGCCCATCCGCTCGAATATCTCCGGTATGGGCCCGGCCCGCGACTCGATCACCTCGTCGGTGTCAACGAAGTCGAAGCCGAGGCGCTCGGCCAGGATCCGGCCCACCGTGGTCTTGCCGGTGCCCATGAACCCGGTCAGGACAACGTTGTTCGTCGCGCCCTGCGCCATCTCGGAGAGGCTACGGCGAGGCTGTGTGCCCCGCTCCCTTTCGCTGCGCTCCCCGGTGGACCGGGCCTGCCCGACCTGAATCAGTGGAGACGCCGGTCACATGGGGGAAGGCCCGTGCAGACTCCGGCCTCTCCGACCAGCACCGGAAATCAATCGTTGCGGGCCCGACGCCGGGCGGACCGTTGCGCTCAGTCCAGGAACAGTCGGCCGTGCCGGACCCGCAACTCGGCCTTGAGGACCTTGCCCATGGTGTTGCGGGGCAGGCTCTCCACGAACACGTAGCGCTTGGGGTGCTTGAACCGGGCCAAATCTCCGAGTGTGTCCGCGAGGGCTGCGGGCAGTTCGTCGACGTCAGCGGCGGTGCCTGGCTCCGCCACGACGAAGGCGGCCGCCGCCTCACCGAGGTCGGGATGCCGGAGGCCCACGACCGCGGACTCGGCCACTGCCGGGTGGGCGTCCAGGGCCTGCTCGATCTCGACGGGGTACACGTTGAGGCCCCCCGAGATGATCATGTCGCCGGCCCGGCCCTCCAGTGTCAGTCGCCCCCCGGCATCGAGGCGGCCGACGTCGCCGGTGATGAACCAGCCGTCATCCGTTCGGGACTCGGCCGTGGCGTCAGGCCGCCGCCAGTAGCCGGGGCCGACGTTGGGGCCCTGAACCTGCACCATCCCGACCTGTCCGACCACGGGCCTGCCATCCGCCGCGCACACCCTCACGCCGATGCCGGGCAGAGCGAACCCCACCGTTCCCGCCACCCGGGCGCCGTCATAGGGATTGGACGTGATCATGAGAGCCTCACTCATCCCGTAACGCTCCAGCACCTCGCAGCCGGTCCGGCCGGCCACGTCCCGGTGCAGGGAGGCGGTCATCGGCGCCGACCCGGAGATCAGCAAGCGGATGCGGCCGCATGCGGCCGCAGCGAAGCCCTCGAGCCTCATGAGCCGGCTGTAGTGGGTGGGCACTCCCATCATGACGGTCGCTTCGGGCAGCCGCGCCAGCACTTCGGCCGCATCGAACCGCTCCAGGAAGAGCACCTCGCAGACACTGAGCATGGCGGTGTGCAGGGCCACCATCAGGCCGTGCACATGGAAGATCGGCAGAGCGTGCAACAGCACATCGTCGGGCTGGAAGGCCCAAGCCTCGTTGAGCGTGAGCGCGTTGCATGCCAGGTTGCCGTGGGTGAGCATGGCCCCCTTGGGCCGTCCGGTCGTGCCCGAGGTGTACACCAGGGCCGCCAGATGGTCGGGTTGGCGCTCGACCACGCTGCGCAGGGGTCTGGCCGCATCGAGCCCGGCGGTCATTGCGGACTCGTCGAGCACCACGACGGCCGGCTCTGCGTCGCCCACGAACCAGTCGACCTCGGCGGAGGTGTAGGCCGTGTTGAGCGGCACGTACACCGCCCCGAGCCGCAGCACGCCCAGATAGAGGGCCACTGCGTCGACCGACTTGGGGATCTGCGCCACCACTCGGTCGCCGACCGACACTCCCTGGCCGGCCAGCCACCCGGCAGCCTGCGCCGACCGGGCGTCCATCTCGCCGTATGTGACGGCCGCCTCGCCCGGCACGCGCAGGAACGGCCGGTCCATTCCCCGGCCGAAGCGCTGTCCAAGCAGGCCGTAGACGCCGCTGTCCACGGCGGAGAGTCTGCCCTGACCGCGAGGCGTTCGCCGCCTGTCCGTGCTTGCCCCGAGGCCGGCCCCTCCGTGTGCGATACTGCCCGCGTGCACAGGCCGAGCCGGCACCTGGGACTCCGCTGCGGGCTGAGGGCCGTGGCCGTCGCCGCGGCCGCGGTGCTGGCGGCCGCGGCTTGCAGCGGCGCCGACGACACCGCCCACGCTCCCGATCCCGGCCGCCTCGGCGACGGGTCCCTCGGCATTGTGGAGGTTCCAGCCGGCGAGGCCGTCCAGATCCGTTCGCTCAACACCATCACCGGTGACGTGGCCTATCTGGGCATCCCCAACCAGCGCGGCGTCGAGCTCGCCGTCGCCGACTTCGGTCCGGTGAACGGCTTCGATGTCGACCTCGGCACCCGCTACGACGACCTGTGCTCCCCCGACGGAGCCCAGGCCGCGGCCCAGACCATCGTCGCCGACGAGGACGTTGTCGGCGTGATCGGGCCGTCGTGCTCCACCGCGGCCGTCGCCGCCGCTCCCCTGGTGACCGCGGCGGGAATGGTGCTCTTCGCGCCGTCCAACACGTCGCCCACGCTCACCTCCGACCTGGCCGGCAACCCCGGCCTGAACCACAGCGCCGGCTACTACCGGACCTCCAACAACGGCCTGTTCGTGGGCGAGGCCATGGCCCGGTTCGCTCGCGAGGGACTGGGCTTGGCCTCGGCCGCAGCCATACACGACGGCGATCCCTACTCCCGCTCGATAGCGCAGGCCTTCGCCGACAGCTTCGAGCGGCTCGGGGGCACCGTCATCGGTTTCTCGGCCATCAACAAGGAGGACACCGACATGGTGCCGGTGCTGACCGAGGTCGCTACCGGCAACCCCGAAGCGCTGTTCTTTCCCGTCTTCCAGCCCGCGGGCGACTTCCTGACCGAGCAGGCGCCGGGGGTCCCCGGCCTCGAGGAGGCGGTCCTGCTGACTGACGCCGCCTTGCTCAACGACGGGTTCATGTCGCTGCCACAGTCGGCCGGCGTCTATTTCTCGGGGCCGGACCTGCGGTTCGGGGCCACGTCCAATCAGAGCACCGGCAAGACTCCCGAGAGCCTGCTGGACGCCTATGAGGAGACCTACGGCGAGCCTCCATCCGCGCCGTACTGGGCCCACGCCTACGACGCCGCGACCCTGCTGCTCGAGGCGATAGCGGCCGCGTCCGGGGTCAGCGACGGCACTCTGATCATCGACCGGGCCGGTGTCAGGGAATACCTCAACGCAGTGAGCGGGTACAGCGGCATCATCGGCACGATCAACTGCGACAGCTTCGGGGACTGCGGCTCGCAGAAGACCACCGTCATCCACCACCTCGATCCCGATGACATAGAAGCCAGCCTGGCCAACGTCGTCTTCGAGTTCGCGCCCTGACCGGAGTCCCGGCCGGTCTTGTGCGCGTCCCCGGCGTACGGCGCGACTGCATCAGGAGGCTCGGACGGGCAACACGGCGGGCCTGCGCGGCAGCGACCGTGCTGGCGGTCTCCTTGACGCTCGTAGGGGTGAGTCCGGCGGCGGCCGCCCTCCAAGCAGAGCCGGACGGGCTGGTCGAAGTACGCGTCGGCGCGCGGTGGCTTCCCGACGGACGCGTCGAGGTCGCGCTGCAGGTGCGCTCCGACCGGGGCGCCTGGAGCGAGAGCCGGCTGCCGCGAAGGCGGATGATGCCAGCGAGCAGCCAGCGCTTCCGATGGCGGGCGACTTCTCCGGTGGCCGTCCCCGACGCTGAGGTCCGCGCCGTGGCGCGGCGGCTCGCCGAAGGGGTCGTGACGGTCGGGCTGAGGGTGCGCGCCCTCGACGGGGACTGGGGCGAGCGCCAGATGCCGCTGGGGCGCCTGCTGTACGCGAGCAGCAAGCCCGTGTGGTCATGGTCGTCACCGGTGGCGGTGGTCCCGCCGAGAGCCCAGGTGGTCGCGTTCTACGGTCACCCCGGGGTTCGGGCCATGGGCGTGCTGGGCCATGGAACGCCCGCCGAGGTGGCCGAGGAGATCACCGCGTGGGTGGAGCTTTACGACCGGCTCAACGGCCCGCGCGGCGCGATCGGGGCCTTCCACCTCATCACCGGCGTCGCCCAGGCGAATCCGACGTCGGACGGCCACTGGCTCCACCGGCTCTCCCACGACCGCATCGCCACCTACGTCGAGGCGGCACGCCAGCACGGAATGCTGCTCTTCCTCGACACCCAGATCGGCTGGAGCGATCCCCTGACGGAGGTGAAGCTGCTCGAGGACTTCCTGCGCGAGCCGTTCGTGCACATCGCATTGGACCCGGAGTTCGCGACCGAGCCGCTGGGCGTCCGCCCCGGCCTGGCCATCGGCGGCATCACCGGCGGCCAGGTGAACGAAGTGCTGGGCTACCTCTCGGCGCTGGTGGAGGAGGAAGGGCTGCCCACCAAGATGCTGATGGTGCACCAGTTCGCCGGTCGCATGCTGCACGACCGCGAGGTGATCGAGAGGCACCCGGGCGTCGAGTTGACGATCGACATGGACGGCATCGGAAGCCCCCAGGCCAAGCTGCGGGGCTACAGCCTGTTCGCCGTCACCAGGCCCTCGCAGCGACCGGCCTTCAAGCTGTTCTTCACCCAGGACCAGCCGTTGATGACCCCCGAGGACGTCCAGGCGATGGAACCGGTGCCCGACCTGGTGATCTACCAGTAGGGCGTCGGGTATCAAACGTGCGCAGAACACGCTGGTAGTCTGGCGCTTCGATGAGTCTGTACAACGTCCAGAAGTTCCTGTACGAACTCAACCGCGACGAGCGGGTCCAGCAGGCCTACCGCACCGACCCGCACCAGGCGATCACCGGCTACGACCTCGACGACGAGGAGCGAGGCGCCCTCCTCGGGCCAGACATCGGGCTGCTCTACCACCTCGGCGTCAACGGCCAGATCCTGATGCACTTCGCCGCGTTCTGCGGGATCGAGTGGTCCGACTACCTTCAGCGCATGCGCGACGGCGTCGAGCGCCACGGGCCGGTGCGAGCCGGTGTGTACGCGCTGGCCGCACACCATCGCGACATCGACATCGACTAGCCCCCATCCCCCGCCCAACCGGAGAAACCCAATGCGACTCGTAACCGTCCGAATCGACGGAGCCACCCGAGCTGGTCGGGTGGCCGGAGACGAGATAGTCCTCCTCGACGCGCCCGACGTTCGGGCCGTTCTGGCGGCCGGGCCGGTCACCTCAGGTGCCTTGCCTGTCGACGATGCGGGCACCGCGGTTCCGCTGGAGGGCGCGGATCTGGCTCCGGTCGTGCCGGCCCCCGACAAGATCGTCTGCGTCGGGCTGAACTACCGCGACCACGCCGCCGAGACCAACAGCCCGCTGCCCACCGCGCCCATCTACTTCGCCAAGTACCGCAGGGCCCTCACCGGCCCCCATGACCCGATCCGGCTGCCACCGCCGGAAGTGTCCACCAACGCCGACTGGGAGGTCGAGCTGGCGGTGGTCATCGGGCGTGAGGTCCGCAACGCCAGCCTGTCCGAGGCAGCCGCGGCCATCGCCGGGTTCACGGTGCTCAACGACGTGTCGATCCGGGACTGGCAGACCCGCACCATCCAGTTCCTGGCCGGCAAGACCTTCGAGGGGTCCACGCCGGTCGGCCCCGCGCTGGTAACCACCGACGAGATCGGTGACGGCTCGGGACTCGACGTGAGATGCACCGTCGACGGCGTCATCAAGCAGTCCTCCAACACCGACCAACTGGTCTTCGGGCCGGCCGAGCTCGTGGCCGATCTGAGCACGATCCTGACCCTCGACCCGGGCGACATCATCGCCACCGGGACGCCGGGCGGCGTGGGAATGGCCCGCGACCCGAAGGAGTGGCTGTCGCCGGGGACAGTGGTTCGCACCGCCATCGAGGGTGTGGGCGAGATGGTCAACACCTGCGTCGTGGGCTGAGCCGACCCCGAGCTCGGCCTCCAGGCGCAGCCCAGCGATGACCTCGATCGGCGCCGGGACCCTGCCGCGCCGGTCGCCGACCGTTGCCGGGCTCGCGGTCGAGGCGCTCCGGGCGCTGGGCGTGGACACGCTGTTCTGCCTCCCGGGCGTGCAGAACGACGACTTCTTCGACGAGCTGGTCGACGCCCGGGACATCACCGCCGTCGCGACCCGCCACGAGCAGGGAGCGGCCTACATGGCAATGGGCGCGGCCCAGGTCACCGGCCGCCCGGCCGCGCTGTGCGTGGTGCCCGGCCCGGGGATGCTCAACGCCGCAGCCGGTCTCACCAGCGCCTACTGGGGCAACGCCCGGGTGCTGGCCCTGATCGGCGCCGTGCCGTCGATGTGGCGGGGCCGTGGCACGGGAATCCTGCACGACCTGCCCGATGCGGCGGCCGCGCTGCGCCAGGTGACCAAGCACACCGACTACATCGGCCGCGGCATCGACGCCGTCGGCGTGTGGCAGCGAGCCATCGACGAGCTGGTGTCGGGGGTTCCCCGCCCGGTGGCCGTGGAGGTGCCCGTCGACGTGTGGAGCCGGCCGGCCGACGGCATCCTCGACGAACCCGCTGCCGTCACGCCATCGATCGACGGCGGCCGGATCGAGGAGGCCGCCCGGATCCTGGGCCGGGCCCAGCGTCCCCTGATCATGGTGGGCGGCGGCGCCCAGGATGCGTCCGGGCCGGTCACCGAGCTGGCCGAGATGCTGGAGGCGCCGGTGTTCGCCCGCCATATGGGACTCGGCGTGGTCGACACGCGCCATCGCCTGCACGCCTACCTGACGATGGGCCGCGACCTGTGGCCCAGCTCCGACGTGGTGCTGGGCATCGGCACCCGCATGGAATTCCCGAATGTCGAATGGGGCGTGCGCGATTCGCAGCAGATCGTGCAGATCAACATCGATGCGGCCGAGCTCGACCGCTACCGCACCGGCACCGTCGGTGTTCACGGCGACGCCGCCGAGGCGTGCCAGCTGCTCGTCGACGCCCTGGGCCGGCACAACCGTCGTCGGGAGGACCGCACCTCCGAGCTGGCCGAGCTGCGGGCCCGGCACTTCGAGCGGATCGCGCATCTGGAGCCCCAGCTGAGTTACCTGCGGGCCATCCGGTCGGTGATGCCCGACGACGGGATCATCGTCGAGGACGTGACCCAGATCGCCTTCGTGGCCCACATCGGCTACGAGCACCGCCGACCCCGCACCTACCTCGCCACCGGCGGGGCGGGGACGCTCGGCGCGGGCGTCGCCCACGGCATCGGCGCTGCGGCGACGGCGCCGGACCGGCCCCAGCTCACGATCATCGGCGACGGCGGGATGCTGTTCACCGCCACCGAGCTCGCCACCGCGGTGCAGCACGACATCAACACCACCGTGCTGCTGTTCGACAACGGCGCCTACGGCAACGTTCAGCGCCTGCAGCGGCAGCGCTTCGGGCCGGACCGGACCATCGCGTCCACCCTTCGCAACCCCGACTGGGTCGCGTTCGGGGAGAGCTTCGGCGTGAGGACCGAGCGAGCGACCAGCCCCGAGACGCTGCCGGCGGTGCTGGCGGGGTCGCTGGCCCACTCCGGGCCGTCGATGGTCGTGGTCGACATCGCCGACGAACCCGATCCGTGGCCGCTCCTTCGGGTCCGGCGCTGAGGTTCAAGCCCTGTCCGCTCGGCCTCTAGAACTAGGATCGCTTCGATGATGAGACGACGTCGCACGAGGAGCGGGGCGCCCCGCTCCGGAGTCGACTGGTTCCTGACCTTCCTGCGGGTGGCGATCCTCACCGTGGTCGCCGTCGGGATCCTGGCCTTCATCGCCCAGGAGATAGACACCGACAACCCGTTCGCCCGGTGGGCGAACCCCGACGCCACGGGCCTGACCGGAGCCCAGTTCCGGGGTCTGGTCGTCTCCGGGGTGGCCCAGGGCTGCATGTACGGCCTGATCGCGCTGGGCTACTCGATGGTCTACGGCGTGCTCGGGTTCATCAACTTCGCCCACGGCGAGGTGTTCATGGTGGGCGCCATGACCGGGATGATCACCTCCAACAAGCTGGCCGACGCCGGGCTGTGGGAATCCAACTTCATCGGGTCGCTGGTGCTCATCGTGATCGTCTCGATGATCGTGTGCACCCTGACCGCCGTGATCATGGAACGGGTCGCCTACCGGCCGCTGCGCGGCTCTCCCCGACTGATACCGCTGATCACATCAATCGGGGTGTCGTTCTTCATCCAGAACGCGTCGATCGTGCTGCTGGGCCCCGCAGCCAAGTCCTACCCGGATGTGCCCGACTGGGTGAAGGACAAGCACACCTTCATGCAGATCGAGGGGGCCAGGATCCTGGTGGTGGTGGTGGCCACGGTGTCGATGCTGGTGCTGTGGTACCTGGTGGAGCACACCAAGGGCGGCAAGGCCATGCGAGCCGTGGCCGAGGACGCCGAGATCGCCGCGCTGATGGGCATCAACGTGAACCGCACCATCGTGAAGGTCTTCGCGGTGGGCGGCGCCATGGCCGGCCTCGCCGGGATCCTGTGGGGGATCCTGTTCCGCAGCGTGATCCACAGCACCGGCTTCCTGCCCGGCATCAAGGCGTTCAGCGCGGCCGTGGTGGGAGGCATCGGGCATCTCGGCGGTGCCATGGCCGGCGGGATCTCCATAGGGGTGGCCGAGTCGGTCGGCCCGTTGCTGATACTCGAGCCGCTGGGGGTCAGCGGCGTGTCGCAGTTGCGGGACGCGGTGGCCTTCGCGGTGCTGATCGGCGTGCTGCTGCTGCGTCCCGCCGGGATCTTCGGCGAACGCCTGCCTGCTGAGGATCGCACGTGACCGCCACCCTGCCCCCCGAGACCGGCGCGGCCGGCGTCCCGGCCGAGCCCTCGCCGGCGGCGGCACGGCCCGCACTGGCCCAGGACTGGCGGCGCCTGGTGCGTATGGGAGCGGTGGGCGCGGCGGCGCAGATCTTCATCGCCCTGTCGAACATGCCGGTGCGCCTCGACGAGCGCGTCGTCGTGAAGCCGGTGCTGAGCCTCGGCTACCTGACCCTGCTGATCGTGCCGTTCGCAGCCGGGCACCGCGTCGGCCACCAGATCAAGCGCGAGGGCATGGCCGTGCACGCGGCCGGCGCCCAGGAGGTGGTCGGCGGCATCGCGTGCGGGGCTGTCGCCGGCGGTGGGGTGTCGCTGCTGGCGGTGCTGCTGGCCAACTTCGACTTGCGGGAGCCGCTGGTCAATTGGAGCCCGATCCTGGCCGAGTTGCTGAGCTTCGGCAACGAGACCTGGTTCGCGGTGGTGATCTGGCTGCTGATAGGAGCGGCCGTCGGCGCGGCGGGCGGGCTTCTGCGGCTGATGGGCCCGGCGGCGCGCCGGGCGGTGGTGACCATGGCTCTCGCGGTGGGCGGCGCGGCGGTGCTGGAGCCGCTGGTGGTGGACCTGGCCGAAGGCATGAGGCTGGAAGCACTGACCGACCGCCTGTACGCCCGGCGGGGCGGGATCAACTGGAGCAGCGCGCTGGGCCTGGCCGCGGCGTCTGGGGTGCTGGCCGTGCTGGGGCGAGGGCGGATCCGCCAGGCTCGGACCCATATCGCCTCCCTGGAGGGCGCCAAGCGCACCCGGGCCAATTCCGGGCTGATCGTGCTGACCGGGGCCCTGCTGATCGTCCTGCCGCTGTTCGCGGGCAAGCTGACCAACGAGCTGCTAGCCAACGTCGGGCTGTTCGTGCTGCTGGCGCTGGGCCTCAACATCGTGGTGGGGCTGGCCGGGATCCTCGATCTGGGCTACGTGGCCTTCTTCGCGGTGGGCAGCTACTCGGCCGCGGTGCTGACCGCGGCGACGTCCCCGAGGATCAACCCCGAGCTGCCGTGGCTGGTCGCCCTCATCTTCGTGGTGGTCATCACCGGGCTGGTGGGGCTGTTCATCGGCGCGCCGGTGATCCGCATGCGCGGCGACTACCTGGCCATCGTGACGCTGGGGTTCGGCGAGATCATCCGGCTGATCTTCCTGTCGGACTGGCTGTCGGGGTGGTTCGGAGGATCCCAGGGCATCACCAAGATCCCCGGAGCGGGCATCTTCGGGCTCACCGACGTGGCCGGCACCGACCCGCGCCGGGTCTTCTACCTGGTGCTGGCCTTCTGCGCCATCGCCATCTACGTCTCGTGGCGCCTGGAGCGATCCCGGCTGGGACGGGCCTGGATGGCCGTCCGCGAGGACGAGACCGTCGCTGAGGCCATGGGCATCAACACCGTCAACGTCAAACTCCTCGCCTTCGTGGTGGGCGCGGTCCTCGGGTCGTTCAGCGGCGCCATCTTCTCGGCCAAGGTCGGGTCGGTGTTCCCCAACAGCTTCCTGATCCTGGTTTCGATCGTCATCCTCGTCGTCGTCATCTTCGGCGGCATGGGCAGCATCGTCGGAGTCATCGCGGGCTCCGCGGTGCTGATCGGCGTGCTCGGCGGGCCCAAACAGCCGGGCCTGCTGGCTGAGTTCTCAGAGTTCAAGCTGCTGATCTACGGGGCGCTGCTGATCTGGATGATGCTGGCCCGACCCGAGGGCCTGATACCCAGCGTGCGCCGTTCGCGCGAGCTGCACCAGCAGGAGATGGCCCAGGACGCCTGGCTCAAGGGCCAGGTCGACGACGACCTCGACGGCGACGACGGCGACGGCCCGCAGGCCGCTGTGGCGACATGACCGCCGCCAACGGCACTGCGCGCCGGCCGCTGCTGGAGACCCGGAGGCTGAGCGTGGACTTCGGCGGCCTGCACGCTCTCGACGAGCTCGACTTCGAGGTCCACGAGGGCGAGATCGTCTCGGTGATCGGCCCCAACGGCGCGGGCAAGACCACCCTGTTCAACGCCATCACCGCCACCGTCGAGGCTTCCGGGGGAGACATCCTCTTCGAGGGGAGCTCGCTGATGGGCCTGGACCCCAACCGGGTCACCGCCCGCGGCATCGCCCGCACCTTCCAGAACGTGCGGCTGTTCGCCAACATGACGGTGCTGGAGAACGTGATGGTGTCGCAGCACTGCCGCACCCGCCAGCACGCCTTCGGCGCGCTGCTCTACACGCCGTCGTTCCGCCGTGAGGAGGCTGAGATCCGCGAGCGGGCCGAGACGGTCCTCAGCTTCTTCGGCTCCCGGCTCGTCGGGTACCGCTTCGATCAGCCCGCCTTCACCCTGTCGTACGCCAACCGGCGCCGGCTGGAGATCGCCAGGGCCATGGCCACCCAGCCCAAGCTGATCCTGCTCGATGAGCCGGTCGCGGGAATGAACCCGGTCGAGTCGGCGGAGCTCACCGGGATGATCGGCCGGCTGCGCGACGAGTGGGGCTTCGCCATCGTGGTCATCGAACACCACATGGACGTGGTCCGGGAGGTCTCGGACCGGGTGGTGGTGCTCGACCACGGCACCAAGATCGCCGAGGGCGACTACGCGGAGGTGTCGACCGACCCCAAAGTCATCGAGGCCTATCTCGGCCAGGGGACTGACGCGTGATGGGCGCAGCCCAGTCGGCCCCGACCCCACTGCTGGAGATGCGGTCGGTCAACGCCCACTACGGCGCGGTGCATGCCCTCAAGGACGTCGACCTGTCGATCTACGAGGGCGAGCTGGTGTGCCTGCTGGGCGGCAACGCCAGCGGCAAGTCGACCACCCTCAAGACGCTGCTCGGCATGCTCGAGCCCACCTCCGGCGAGGTGGTGCTCGACGGCGAGGTCGTCAACGACAGGCCCACCAGCTACCGGGTGGCCCGGGGCGTCACCATGGTCCCGGAGAACCGCCGCCTGTTCAAGCGGCTGAACGTGCGGGAGAACCTGGATCTGGGCGCATACCTGCGCACCGACGCCGACGGCATCGCCGCCGACATGGAGCGGATCTTCGAGCTGTTCCCCCGAGTCAAGGAGCGGCTCAACCAGAAGGCGGGCACGCTGTCGGGCGGCGAGCAGCAGATGGTGGCCATGGGCCGGGCCCTCATGGCCAAGCCGCGGGTGCTGTTGATGGACGAGCCGTCGATGGGCTTGGCCCCCGCGCTGGTGCAGCAGAACTTCGAGCTGATCCAGCAGATTCACCAGGCCGGCCTGACCGTGTTCATGGTGGAGCAGAACGCCAACATGGCCCTGTCCATCGCCGATCGGGGCTGGGTGCTGCAGACCGGCCGGGTAGTGCTCGACGACACCGCCGAGAACCTCCTCGCCCACCCCGACCTGCGAGCCTCCTACCTGGGCCAGGCCGACACCTGAGCACGGCGCCGGCCCCGCCGCTACTGCTGCCAGGATCCGGCGCAGGCGACAGCCGTGCGCAGGGCATCACAGATCTGGCCCATGCGCTCATCGCTCAGACGACCCAGCCTCCGCACCAGCAGGGCCCTCGGAGCGTTCTCAACGGAGTCCAGATTGACGGCCGAGATCAACGGAACCGGGTCGTCGCCCGGCTCGAGCACGACTTCGGTGGGAAGGCCCCTGATCGTGGTAGTGCAGGGCGCGACGATCGCCGTCCTCAGCCGGTCGAGTGCAGAGTCGCGCGACAGCACCACGACCGGTCGCCGTCCGGCGTGCTGTGACTCCCACCACCAGACCTCGCCCCGCCGGACGGGCTCCGCCGTCATCCGCCGTCCTGCCGCTCCCGGCGTTCTCCGCCCGTCGATCCGAGTTCTTGTCTGTGCAGGCGGTTCGCGTCATGGAAGGACGCCAAATCCCCCCACTCGTCGGGCTCGTCCATGGGGAGACGGTCATAGGCCTCATAGGCGGTGTCGATCTCAGCCTCCCGGTAGCGGGATGTGAGGGCATCAAGGGCAGCGTCCATCATCGTCGCATCGTTGGGCCAGTCCTCAAGGCCACGAGCCCGGTCAAGGAGCCCTCCATCGACGGTCGTGCTGACCCGCATCCTGGTCATGCCATAACTATACCACACTAATCGCATTCGCTTGGCAGGGCGAGCATGGTGGAGAGTCCGCCGCGGCGGTAGGTTGCGGCCCGTGAGCATGGGCGACATCGACTTGGGGCGCGTCGGGATCTGGACCGGGATCCTCGACCAGGTGCCGCCGTCGAACGCCGTGGAGCTGGCCGCCGAGGTTGAGGATCTGGGCTACGGGGCGATCTG
>JAPOQG010000259.1 GCA_026710865.1 Acidimicrobiaceae bacterium | reverse complement strand
CGGGACCTTCACCTGGTCAGTTACGGCGGACCGGACGTCGGCATGCTGTGCGCCGCGGGCCGGGTTCGTAAGATCACCTACGGCTTCGTGTCGCTCGACTCCATCCCACTGGAGCCGCACTTCCGGATTGCCCGCCAGGCCGGTTCGGTAGAGGCCCGCGAGTTCGACGAGGGCGCCTTCTACCTCGGCCTGCTGGCCGCGGTGCACCGGGTGCCCTTCTACCCGACCAGGGCTGGTCTCGGATCGGACATGCTCACCTACAACCCCGATCTCAAGACGGTGACCAGCCCCTACGGCGACGGCACCGAACTAGTGGCCGTGCCCGCCTTCGACATCGACGTGTCGCTGGTGCACATGAACCGGGCCGACGCGGCCGGCAATGGGCAGTTCCTCGGGCCGGACCTGTATTTCGACGACCTGTTCGCCATGGCCGCTGAGCGCACCTTCATGTCGTGTGAGCGGGTGGTGCCCACCGAGGACTTGCTGAAGGAGGGATCGGTCCACACCCTCAGGATCCCGCGCCTTCACACCGACGGCGTGGTGGAAGCCCCCGGCGGTGCCCACTTCACCGAATGCCCGCCCGACTACGGCCGGGACGAGGCGTTCCAGCGGGAGTACGCGGCCACGGCCCGCGACCCCGACGTCTGGGCTCAGTTCTGTGCCGACTGGCTGGACCTTCCCTCCCACGACGCCTACCGGGCCCGCCTGGCCGAGCGAGCCGAGTCTTCTGGAGCGCCACGATGAGCGACGCGACTATCGATGAGATCTGCCTGGTGGCGCTGGCCGAGGCCTTCAGGGGCGACGGCGAGTTGCTGTGCCATCCGATGGGTCCGTTCCCGGTGGCGGCGGGGAGGCTGGCGCGGGCCAGCTTCGAGCCCGACCTCATGCTCACCGACACCATCGCGTATGCAGTGGTCGGCACGCTGCCGCTGGGGGCAACCGTTGGCGCTCCCGGCGGCGAGGACGCCGGCGTCGTGGTCGAGGGCTACCTGCCGTTCCGAACGGTGTTCGACCAGGCATGGTCGGGGCACCGCCAGGTGGTGATGGGCGCCAGCCAGATCGACCGGCACGGCAACCAGAACTTCGCGGCGATCGGCGACTACCGCAAGCCCAAGGCCCAGCTTCTCGGTCTGCGGGGCCCCCCCGGCAACGTGATCAACCACACCACCAGCTACTGGATCCCCAATCAGGCCCGGTCGTTCTCCGAGAGTGTCGACGTGGTGTCGGGTCCGGGCTATGACCGGGTGGCGGAGCTGCCGGAACCCAGCGGCCGCTTCCACGAGATCCGCAGAATCGTCACCGAGTTGGCTGCCTACGACTTCGCGACACCCGACCGCACCATGCAGTTGCGTTCGATCCATCCCGGCGTGTCGCTCGAGGGCGTCCTGGCAGCCTCCCCCTTCGAACTCTCAATGCCCGAAGAAGTTCCGGCCAGCCGGCTCCCCACCGACGAAGAACTGCACCTCATCCGCAACGTGATCGACCCCAAGAGCATCCGCAAGTCCGAGTTTCGTTGACACTCGATCCGCTGCCCATAGGACATTTGAATTGTGTTTTCTACGGAATTTCCGTAGAATGCTTCTTATGATTACAACTGGCTTAGATTCATCTGGCACCAGTGCGCTACTGTCCTTCACAGCGAGAAACGTCCGTTGCTACCGTGACGAGGTCCACCTGTCGTTTCTTGGAACCCGGATGTCCGAGGAGGGTGTTGTCCGCCGTGTCTCGGTCGCAGGGAGCGACAGACCGATCTCGGTGTTGCCTGTCGCAGGGATCTTTGGCGCCAACGCCTCGGGCAAGACGGCGGTCCTCGAAGCGATGGAGGACATGTGCATTGCGGTGATGAAGTCCTTCCATCGCAAGGATCCGACAGAATCGATGGGTCGTCGCCCCTTCCTGCTCGACGGGGAGAGCAGAGGACGCCCTTCGAGCTTCGAGACCGAACTCATCGTCGGAGGCGTCCGCTGGCAGTACGGGTTTGACATCGATGACCGCCGGGTTCTCAGCGAATACGCCTATCACTTCCCCAAAGGCAGGCAGGCGCTGGTCTTCCATCGAGAACCTGACAGCGTTGCCCTCGGGTCGTCTCTCCGATCCTCGGGCCGCGTGCTCCGAAGCCTCCTTCGCAGCCACTACCTATTGCTCTCAGTAGCGGGCGCCGCAGAGATCGAAGGCTTGGAAGCGCTGTACGGGTGGTTCCAATCGAATCTGTTGCTCACAAAGCCGACCAAGCGCGGCTGGGGTTCCGCCCTCACCGCCGATCTAGTGCAGTCGCCGCATACGAAGCCGAGCGTGCTGAGTCTGTTGCGGTATGCCGATCTCGGGGTTGTGGATGCTCACAAGGAGCCACCCGATCCCGAGTTGGTGGAGCGAGTGCGCCAGGCTCTTCGCGGCGCCCACAACAGTCGTGAAGCGATCGGCACCGATGATGAGCTTGTGATCGAAGGAGCAATGAGGCTCACGCACTCCAGTCCTGCCGGAGAGTGGCAACTTGAGCCCGAGGACGAGTCCCAGGGCACGCAAGCGTGGCTCAGCTTGATCGGTCCGGTATTGAGCGCGTTGAACGGCGGGACAGTTCTGCTGGTCGATGAACTTGACGCGAGCCTGCACCCTCACATCGTGAGGAGTCTCATCAGGTTGTTTCAGGACGATCACACGAATCCGCGTTGCGCCCAACTCATCTTCAACTCGCATGACACGGGCGTGCTCGGAGACAGCGACCGGCGCTCTATTGGCCGCGACCAGATCTGGTTCACGAATAAGGACCTCGCTGGTGTCACTTCTCTCTATCCGCTCACGGACTTTGCGCCACGGCGGGACGATGCGGTCGAGCGACGCTACCTCCATGGTCGCTACGGAGCGGTTCCCTTGATGAACCCAGCTGACGCGGAGCGCGCGCTTGGCCTAGTAGACGCGTGAACCGGCCGCGACGGAAGGTCCGCCGGAGAGTCGTCCCGCAAGGCGGGAAGACCTCTGAGAGAGTTCGCGTCATCCGGGTCCACACGGAGGGGCGCGTGACGGAACGCGATTATCTAAACCATTGGGCCAGGCTCAACAGCGGCGTTCGGATCGACTGGGGCGAGTCCGGAGTTGATCCCATGAGCCTGGTCAGTCGGGCTCAGGCGGAACTCCGTCGGAGCAGCGTGAACACGCGGCGTCACGGCGTAGCCGACTTCGACGAGATCTGGTGCGTGTTTGATGTGGACGAGCATCCGAACCGCTCGCAGGCGATCTTCGAGGCGAGGCAGAGCGACGTCAACGTAGCCGTTTCCAATCCGTGCTTCGAGTTGTGGCTGGTATTGCACGTAGAGGACCGGGCCGGGCCTGTTCACCGCAGCGACATCCAGAGGGACGCAACGAAGTTGAACCTCATCAGGGGCAAGAGTGTCCCGGATGTTGCATGGGAGAGTCTTGAGGACGGCTATGAGGCTGCCAAGCGGCGCGCTCGGAGTCTCGACCAGATGCATCGCGACAACGAATCGCCTTCTCGGTCCAATCCGAGCACAGACGTATGGCGTCTTGTCGATCGCATCCGGTCGTAGGGTTCAGCCGCTGTGCCGGCGGCGGGAGGCTGGTGACGGAGATGCACGAGCGGCCAGTGGTGTACATGGTGTGCACCGGCAACGCGGCCCGATCGCCGATGGCCGCGATCATGCTGCGGGACATCGACGCTGAGGGGCGACTCGATGTGCGCAGTGCAGGCATCCTCGCGCTGGAGGGCCACCCGATGGGAACCCGCACCCGGTCGGCGCTGGCCCGCCCCGCGCTCGTCGACCACGCCCACCGGTCCCGGCAGTTCCGCGCCACCGACGCAGCCGACGCCGATCTGGTGGTCGTGATGGAGCCACTGCACCTGTCGTGGGTGCGGCGCAACCTGCCCGAGGCAGCCCTGATCACCGGGTCGCTGCGCCGGTTGGCCCGCGACTTGCCCACAACCGGCGATATCGGACAGCGGATCGCTTGCCTCGGCTTGGCTTCACTTGCGATGGAGCCGTGGGAGGAAGTCGTCGATCCCGGTGCCGGCGAGCAGGAAGACTTCGACCGCTGCTCCGACGAGCTGCGCCTACTGGTGGCCGAACTGCACCGTCGCTTGGCGTGACCCATCGGACGCAGCTCGCTGGGTGGGTGAGGGCATGACGCGCGACAAGCGACCGTATTGGCGCGATTGCCTGGTCGTAAGCCTGGTCGTCGGGGTGATCGGCGTGACATTCGGAGTGTTCGCCGACGCTGCCGGCTTCGACCTGGCCCAGATCATGGTCATGTCAGCCTTCGTCTTCACCGGAGCGTCGCAGTTCGCGGCGGTGGGTGTGATCGATGACGGCGGGTCGGGGGGCGCGGCCGTCGGGTCAGCGCTGCTGTTGGCCGCCCGCAACGCGCTCTACGGGCCGGTGGCTCGCCGGACCCTGCCCGCAGCGACGCTGGGCCGGCTGGCCTCGGCCCATTTCGTGATCGATGAGACCACGGCCATGGCAGCCGCCCAGCACGACCGCCGGGACGCGGCCGGCGCCTTCTGGATCACAGCCACCACCCTTTGGCTGTTCTGGAACGGCGGCTCTATCGCCGGGGCCCTCCTCGGGGCAGTGATGGGCGAGCCGGAGACCTGGGGACTCGATGCTGCCTTCCCCGCGATGTTCGTCGCCTTGCTGGCCCCTCACGTGCGCACCGCGGCCGGTCGGACCGCCGCCGCGGTTGCGGCCGCGGTGGCCTTCGGTGCAGTGCCCGTAGCCGCCTCGGGCATCCCCATCCTGCTCGCCGTATCGGCCCTCCTCCCTGCGGTCTTCGTCCAGCGACGCCGGGGTTCGTCTGGAACAGGCACGAGTGAGGTCGGCAACGACTCTGGGGTGTCCTCGTGAGTTGGCCCCTGCTCATACTGCTGGCGGCGGGTTCCTACGGCCTCAAGGCGCTGGGCGTGACCACGCTGGGCAGCGTCGTCGAGCGGAGGTTCGGGTCGGTAGTGGCACTGCTGCCGGCCGCACTGTTCTCGGCTCTCATCGTGGTGATGACCTTCGAGGATGCGGGCCAACTGGTGTTGGACTTCCGTGTGGCCGGGGTCGCAGTCGGTGCGCTGGCAACCTGGCGGAAAGCCCCGTTGCTAGTGGTGGTGGCCTCGGCTATGGCAGTGACCGCCATTCTGCGCGCTCTGGTCTGACCGATCTTGCCGCCCAGCATTCGCGACACCCGGACTCGCTCGTAGGGTTCAGCCGCCATGGCCGGGCGGAAACGGGTAACGACTGTGAGTGAGTGGCCGGTGATCGTCGATCCCCTCGCGGGCATCGGACGCTGACATGTGGACTCGGATCCAGCCCTACTGGCGTGACGGCTTGGCGATGAGCCTTGCGGTCGGGGTGATCGGCGTGACCTTCGGCGTATTCGCTGATGCAGCCGGGTTCGACCTGATCCAGATTGTCGTGATGTCGGCCCTGGCGTGCGTCGGGGCGGCACAGTTCGTGGTGGTGGGCGTGATCGACAGCGGCGGAACCGAGGCCGCGGCCGTCGGCTCGGCCCTGCTGCTGGTGGCCCGCTACGCGCTGTACGGCCCAGTGGTGCGGCGATTCCTGCCTTCATCGCTGCCAGGGCGGTTGGTCGCAGCCCAGTTCGTGATCGACCAGAGCCCCGCCATGGCCGTGGCGCAGACCAACGGTCGAGACGGCGCCGGGGCCTTCTGGTTCACCGGTGTCACCCTCTGGCTGTGCTGGATAGCGGGGTCGGTGGCCGGAACCGCGCTCGGCGGCGTCATGGGCAACGCCGAGACATGGGGTTTCGACGCTGCGCTCCCGGCGATTTTCGTCGCTCTCGTTGTGCCCCACTTGGGAACACCGGAGGGCCGCGTCGCGGCTGTGGTGGCTGCGGCCGTGGCCCTGGGTGCGGTCCCGCTAACTGCCCCCGGCGTTCCGATACTGCTGTCGGTGGTGGCTCTGGCGCCCGCGGCGCTCGTTCGGGCCCGGCGACAGCCGCGTCCGGGCGAGGGAGAAGACTCCGAACCGGAACGGGGAGCATCCCGGTGAGTTGGCCGATGCTGGCTGCGCTGGCCGCGGGTTCCTATGGCATCAGGGTCCTGGGGGTCACCACGCTCGGAAGGATCGTGGAACAGCGGTTGGGACCGCTGGTGTCTCTGCTGCCGGTCACGCTGTTCTCGGCGCTCGTGGCGTTGATGACTTGGGAGAGAGCGGGCGAACTCGCGCTGGATGCGAGAGTCGTCGGTGTCGTCGCGGGTGCATTGGCGGCATGGCGGAGAGCGTCCATGGTGGTCGTCATCCTGGTCGCGATGGCCGCGACAGCAGGATTCCGGGCGTTCACTTGATCGCGGGCCGCAACGACGAGCGTCGCCGTTGGTCCTAGAACGTGCGCGGATTGATTGCAAACGGCTCGCGGCCCAGTGGTGTCACTCCCGCTCTTGTTCGCTGCGCTCACGGGCCGCTCGGGCCACGGCCTCGCTCGTGCAGGCCGTTCGCGCACGCCTATTCGCTCGGCCTCTTAGGCTGCCACGGTGGGAAATCTGGGCGGGATGGAGGTCCTTGTAATCCTGCTCGTCGCCCTGATCGTGCTCGGTCCCACCAAGCTGCCGCCCGCCATCCGCCAGATCGGCAGGGTGGTCGGGGAGTTCCGCCGCATCGGACAGGGCTTCCAGCAGGAACTGCGGGAGGCGGCCCAGCCCCTGCAGGAGACGAAGGAGAGCCTGAAGGACGCCGGCAAGGAGTTCCGCGAGGTGTCCCAGAAGCCCATCGAGGAGATGAAGGACACGTTGAAGGCGGCCGACAAGGAGTTCCGTGAGGCGACTCAGAAGCCCATCGAGGAGATGAAGGACACGTTGAAGGCGGCCGACAAGGAGCTCCGCGACGCACCCGCGGCATCGGCCGCTGCTGCTGCTGCTGCTGCTGCTGCGGGCAGCGCGGGCGCCGAGGACTCTCCTGAGGCTTCGGACTCAGCCGCAGGGACCGATTCCACCGAGCGCAAGGCTCTGGCGGCCGGCGAGGCGTCCGATGGGTCGACCGCCCTGCCCGAGGAGGGCGCGGAGCCGCTTCCTGACGAGGCGGACTCGGGCGCGGACGCCGCGGACGAGGCCGACTCGGGTCCCGGCAGGATCCCGGATGAGCCGGACTCCGGCTCCGAGCATGCGGCCTGAGCACGGCCCGGTTGAGCGATGACCGACACCGACGACGACGGCGCCCCCCAGAACCTCGACGAGGGCGGCCACATGACGCTCATGGAGCACCTGGGCGAGCTCCGCAACCGCCTGATCAAGTCGGCGGTGGCCGTGGCGGTGTGCGCGATGGCCTGCTGGATCCTCTACCCGTTCATCCTCGACTTCCTGCTGGAGCCGTACTGCCGGACCTTCCCGCCCGAGGAGCGGGTCGACTCCGCGCTGTTCGGTCCCGACGGCGGCTGCAACCTGTTCGTGACCAGCCCGCTCGAGCCCTTCAGCGTGCGGCTCACCCTGGTCGGCTATTCGGGCCTGGCCCTGGCCATGCCGGTGCTGCTGTGGCAGGGGTGGCGCTTCATCGCTCCCGGCCTGTACCGCCACGAGAAGCGCTACGCGGTCCCGTTCGTGGCGGCGGGCGTGCTGCTGTTCGCGTTGGGCGCGGCGCTGGCCTACTGGAGCCTGCCCCGGGCCCTCGACTTCCTGAAGGACATCGGCGGCCCCGACCTGGTGTCGCTGTTCAGCCCGAAGGAGTATCTCGGCTTCGTGGTGAAGATGATGGTGGCCTTCGGGATCGCCTTCCAGTTCCCGATAGTCCTCATCGGGCTGCAGGCCATGGGGATCGTAGAGAACCGCACCCTCCGCCGGATCCGCTCCTACGCGGTGGTCGGAATCGTGATACTGGTGGCGGTCATCACCCCCAGCGGCGACCCCTTCACCCTGATGGCCCTGTCCGTCCCCATGTACGCCTTCTACGAGTTCGCGATCCTGTGGGGCGTGCTCACCCGCCGCCGGCGACGCAAGCGAGAGGCGGCGGGGCGGTGAGCCCGGCCTCTGAACGGTGACGGGGCCGGCCGAGACTGGCTTCGCACTCGACGAGTTCCAGCGCCGCGCCATCGGCCATCTCGACTCCGGCCGGTCGGTGCTCGTCAGCGCTCCGACCGGCTCGGGCAAGACGGTGGTGGCCGACCATGCGGTCGACACGGCCCTGTCCGGGGGCCGTCGGGCCTTCTACACCACCCCCATCAAGGCCCTGTCCAATCAGAAGTACCGGGACCTTTGCCGCCGGCTCGGACCGGAACGGGTGGGTTTGCTGACCGGCGACAACGTCATCGCGGGCGACGCCGACGCGGTGGTGATGACCATCGAGGTGCTGCGCAACATGATCTACGCGGGCGCGGTGGACGCCAGGCTCGGGGCGGTAGTCCTCGACGAGGTCCACTTCCTGGAGGATCCCTACCGCGGGCCCGTGTGGGAGGAGGTGATCCTCCATCTGCCTGCCGATGTGGCGCTGGTGTGCCTGTCGGCCACGGTCTCCAACCACTCCGAGCTCGGCGACTGGCTCAACCGGGTGCACGGCCCGACCGCGGTGGTGGCCGAGAGCCGGCGGCCCGTGCCGCTGACCAACCTGTACGCCGTGGGCCGTCGCCGCTCCGACACGGTGCAGATCGTTCCCATCCTCACCGACGGCAGCCCCAACCCTCGGGGAAGCCGCTTCGACGCGCCCGCGACGACGCACCGGAGCCGGGGCTCGGGCCGTCCCGCAGGTCGGGGGCGCCGGGGCTCGGGCCGTCCCGCGGACCGGGGGCGCCGGGGGTCGAAGGGTCCTCCTGCACGCGGGGAGAACGGCCGCGGCGGTCTCTGGCGGCCTCCCCGGCGCATCGACCTGCTGGCCGAGCTGCAGGAGCGCAGCCTGCTGCCGGTCATCTGGTTCGTGTTCAGCCGCAAGGGATGCGATCAGGCCGCGGCCCGCCTGGCCCGCGACGGCGCCCGCTACACCAGCGACGACGAGGCCGCTCGCATCGACGGCATCGTCGAGGCCCGGCTCGCCGGCCTCGACCGGGCCGATCTCGCCGCGCTGGGAGCCCGCCGGTGGGCCGACCGGCTCCGACTCGGCATCGCGTCGCATCACGCCGGGATGATCCCGGTCTTCAAGGAGACCGTGGAGCACTGCTTCTCAGAGGGCCTGGTCAGCGTGGTGTTCGCCACCGAGACTCTGGCGCTGGGCGTGAACATGCCGGCCCGCAGCGTCGTGATCGACAAGCCCACCAAGTACGACGGCCAGCGCATCGCGCCGCTCAGCCCGGCCCAGTACACCCAGCTGACGGGCCGGGCCGGCCGCCGGGGCATCGACGACCGCGGCTGGGCGGTGATGCTGTGGTCGACCGACTGCAGCTTCGCCGACATCGCGGCGCTGGCCGCCAGCCGATCCTTCGAGCTGCGCTCGGCCTTCCGTCCCACCTACAACATGGTGGCCGGCCTGCTGGGACGGACGTCCGTCGCCGCTGCCCGCGATCTGCTGGGCCGCTCCTTCGCCCAGCACCAGGCCGACACCTCCTCGTCGTCGGCGAACCTCGTCGGGCGCTTCGACGCGGTGGCCTCGGTGCTGCGCTCCCGTGGACATCTCGACGGCTGGGAGCCCACCGCGTCCGGGGTGCTGGTGTCGCGCGTCTTCCACGAGGCGGACCTGGCCGTGGCCGAGGCCCTCCACGCCGGGCGGTTCGACGGGCTGTCGCCGGCCGAGCTGGCCTCGGTGCTGTCGGCGTTCACCTACGAGCACCGGTCGCCAGGACGGAGGCCCGAAGTGTGGATCCCGTCCGGAGCCGCCTACCGCCGCCTGCGCCGCATCGAAGCCGACCTGGACGACCTGCACCGGACCGAGCAGCGTTTCGGGGTGGAACCCATCCGGTCGCTGGAGACCGGCTTCGCGCCCGCGGCTCACCGCTGGGCCGCACAGGAGTCCTTCGAGGCGCTGCTGGACGAGGGCTTCTCCGGTGGCGACCTGGTGCGCAACCTCAAACAGGTCATCGATCTGTGCCGCCGCATCGCGGCGGTGGCACCGAACGCCGACACGGCGCGGGCCGCGCAGCAGGCGGTCCGGGCGCTGAACAGGGGAGTGGTGGCCGCCTCGGGTGCAGTGGACGACAACGATGCCGGCTCCGCGGCCGGAACCCGGCCGGGGGCGGCGTGATCGGGGGCCGCGGCCGCGGATGGGGTGTCGACTTCGGCGAGGAGGGGGAGATCCCGCCCGACGCCTCCACCGCGGACAGCGACGTCGCCGCCGGCCGGATCGTCGCCGAGGCCCGCCGGGCCGGCCGGCCGCTGCCGCCGGTGGTGCTCACCGGCGGCGACCTGGCCCGGACCCTCGGGATGGTCCAGGGCCGCAGGGCGTCGTCGGGGCCCGCGGCCGGGACCGGAGCCCGCTTCGAGGTCGACGTGGGCGCGGCGCTGATCGACGGGCGGCTCGGATGGTTCGTCGCCCATCTCGTAGCCCGCCGCTCGTGGTGGCGGGGCCGCCTGCTGGTGGCGGCCAACGCATCGTTCATCGGCCGCTGGAACGCGGCGCCCCGGTCCCATCCCGGCGACGGCCGCCTCGACGTGTTCGACGCCGGCCCCCCGCTCTCGGTGCGCCTCGCGGCCCGCCGCCGCCTGCCCGCAGGAACCCATGTCCCCCATCCGCGCATCACCCAGCGTCGCATCGCGGCAGCCCAATACGACCTCGACCCCGCCCTGGACGTCTACCTTGACGGCCGCCGCCTGGGCCGGGCCCGGACCCTCAGCCTGCGAGTCGAGCCCGGAGCCCTGGAGGTGTGGATCCCCACCCCCGCCGCCTCCGGACCGGCCTAGGATCGTCGCCATGGAGATCACTGAAGCCAAGCAGCGGGCGTGCGACGAGATCGATCGGCTGGCACCGGAGCTGCTCGACGTGTCGCACCGCATCCATGAACGGCCCGAGCTCTGCTTCGAGGAGCACCACGCCCACGACCTGCTGACCGGGGTGCTGGCCGAGCACGGACTGACCGTGCAGCGCCGCGCCTACGGCCTCGACACCGCCTTCGAGGCCCGGGCCGGCGACGGCGACGGGCCGCTGGTCGCCGTGGTCTGCGAGTACGACGCGCTCCCCGGGATCGGCCACGCCTGCGGGCACAACATCATCGCCGCGTCGGGCCTGGGCGCGGGCCTCGCCCTGGCCGCCCTGGCCGGCGAGGCCGGCGGCCGGGTGGCGGTCATGGGCACCCCCGCGGAGGAGGGCGGGGGAGGCAAGGAGATCATGCTGCGGGCGGGCGCGTTCTCAGACGCCGACGCGGCCATGATGATCCATCCCGCCAACCACGAGCTCGAGGTGTTCCACGCGGTGGCGGTGCACCGGCTCAACGCCCGCTACACCGGGGCGGCAGCCCATGCCGCCGCCGCCCCCGAGATGGGCCGCAACGCGCTCGACGCGGCCGTGCTCGGCTACAACGCGGTCGCCGCGCTGCGCCAGCACATCCGCGACGACGAGCGGATCCACGGGATCTTCATCGACGGCGGCACCAAGGCCAACATCGTCCCGGCCACGGCCGAGGCCGAGTGGTACGTGCGTTCGACCAACCTGTCGACCCTCGAGCCGCTCAAGGAGCGGGTGGCGGCCTGCCTGCGGGCGGGCGCCGACGCGGCCGGCTGCGAGCTGGACATCGAATGGGGGGACCCGGCATACGCCGACATGAACGACAACCCCGTGCTGCTCGACCGCTACCTGGACAACCTCGCCGCGGTCGGCAGGGAGACCGTCTCCGGCTCCGACGCCCGCGTGGTGGGCAGCACCGACATGGGCAACGTCAGCTACGCCGTCCCCTCCATACACCCGATGGTCAAGGTGGCTCCCGACGATGTCGCCATCCACACGCCGGCCTTCGCCGAGTACGCCCGCGGGCCACGGGGCGACTCGGCGGTCGTCGACGGCGCCAAGGTGCTGGCCATGACTGCTCTGGACTGCTGGCTGGACGCCTCCGCCATGTCGGCCGCACGAGCCGCATTCGCGGCCTCCTGACCCCTCCCGCGATCCGCGCGCAGCCATGCCTGCGCCTCTAGGGTCGCGCCCTGTGACCCTGTACGCGGCTGAGACCTTCTCTGCGGAGGAGGCCGACATACTGCGCCGTTACTTCACCAACCTCGACCAGCCGGTGTTCGCGCTGGTGAACCTGCCCGAGGTCGTGAAGGGCGCCCTGTTCGCCCGCTACTCCCGCTCGATGTCGAGCCTGCGCCGGCTGTTCCTCGACGAGTTCGTCGACGACCTGGACATCACCGGGGACATAACCATCGACGCCACCGTCGGCCTGCGCCGGGCCGAGGCCCTGTACGACCGGGTGTTCTTCGAGTACGGCGACGACTCCGTGGCCCAGCTCGGCGGCGTCCACCTGGCCTGCGAGCAGGCCTCCAACCTCCTCACCAAGGTGCTGGAGTGGGGCCGGCTGATGGCCTACCTCGAGCAGAGCACCCGCTACATCGCCTACGACCAGCGGCTGGGCGGGCGGTACCGCTACTACCGGGACGCCCAGGTGCTCAACTCGTCGCTGGGGACCCGCTACGTGGGCGACATAGACCGCATGTTCTCGACCTACTCGGAGCTCGTCCCCGTCATGCAGGACTTCTTCCGGGCCAACGTTCCCAAGCAGGACGGCGACTCCGACTTCGCCTACCGGCAGGCCATCAAGGCCCGGGCGCTGGACTCCGTCCGCGGGATGCTCCCGGCCGCGTCCCTGAGCAACGTGGGCATCTACGGGCCGGGCCAGTCCTACGAGGCGCTGCTGCTGCGGATGCGGGCCCACCCCCTCCCCGAATCGCGCCTCTACGCCGAGATGATGCTCACCGAGCTGCGCAAGGTGATCCCCTCGTTCCTCAAGCGGGTGGACCTGCCCGACCGGGGCGAGCTCACCACCCGCTACCTGGCGGACAACCGCGCCGCCATGGACGAACTGGCGGACCGGGTGTTCGGCGACGCCGTCGGAGGCCCGGTGACCGACGACTCGGTGGAGCTGACGGACTTCGACCCCGACGGGGAGACGAAGATGATCGCCGCGATGCTGTATCCCCACACGTCGCTTCCGGAGCACACCATCGAGGCCAGGGTGAGGTCCATGTCACCCGCCGAGCGCATCGACGTGGTGCGGTCGTACTGCGGTGAGCGCACCAACCGCCGCCACCGGCCGGGCCGGGCCCTGGAGCGCGTCTACTACCGGTTCGACGTGCTGTCCGACTACGGGGCGTTCCGCGACCTGCAGCGCCACCGGATGCT
Organism: Acidimicrobiaceae bacterium; assembly: GCA_026710865.1. Classification (GTDB taxonomy): domain Bacteria; phylum Actinomycetota; class Acidimicrobiia; order Acidimicrobiales; family Aldehydirespiratoraceae; genus Aldehydirespirator. The sequence continues at coordinate 26,583 of JAPOQG010000259.1, read as the reverse complement.
CACCATCGAGTGGCAGCCCCTGTCGACCCGCCACGGCTTCGTCCGGCCCGAAGCGGTCGGCGCGGCCGGTGTGGACGAGCAGTTCGACGAGGTGATGGCCCGGTCGGCCCGGCTCTACGAGGCGCTCAGCGCCGAGCTGCCCGACCAGGCCGCCTACGCGGTCGCTCTGGCCTACCGGGTGCGCTACTCGATGCAGCTGAACGCGCGGGAGGCGATGCACATGGTCGAGTTGCGCACCACCCTGCAGGGCCATCCGGCCTACCGGCGCGTGTGCCAGCGGATGCACCGTCTCATCGCTGAGGAGGCCGGTCACACCGCGGTCGCGGAGCTCATGTCGTTCGTCAACCACGAGCAGGATCTGGGGCTGGGCCGGCTCGACGCGGAGAAGCGGGCCGAGCAGCAGAGGGCAGCACAGGCACACCCGTCTTCAAGCTTGTAGGCCGGCGAGCGCCCCGTGGCCGTACCGCCGCGGATACCGCCGCGAAATACCGTCGCACTCCGTTGATCTGTGTCTATGATCCGCCCACGTCCCCCGACCCCGACCCCTCAGCAGTAGAGATGACCGACAGACTCCCTCGTGACGACGCCGATCTCGATTTCGGCGACGGCGATGACTTCGACGGCGAACTGGACGAGGACTTCGACGACGACGAGGACTTCGATGGTGAGGAGGACTTCGACGACGACGACGAGGACCTCGACGACGACGAAGAGACCGTCGTCGACGACGATGCTGAAGCCGACTTGGAGGACGAGGACGACGACGAGGACGACGACGACGTCCCGCTGCCGGCCGAGGACGACGACGACGAGGACGTTCACCCCAGCGACGTGGAGGCCGACCTGGAGGAGATCCTCCGGGACCGTATCGCGGCCAGCGACGACGACGAGGAGGACGAGGAGGAGGAGGCCCCCGGCCCGGCCAAGGCTGCACCGTCGGTGGCGCCGCCGCGTTCGGACGAATGGACCTGCAACCAGTGCTTCCTCATCGTGAGCATGACCCAGTTCGGATCGCGGGAGAGTCCCGTGTGCCCGTCGGGCGAGGAGCCCTGCGAGTCCATCGAGAGGATCTTCCGCGGCTGAGCGCCCGAGTGATGCCATGGCCGTCCGCCCGCCCGTCCGATGACCGCGATTGACGAGGGGGCTCGACGGGCCGCCGACTCCGACATCGCTGCGGTGGTCGAGTTGGCGGCCGGGGCGGCGGCCGAGCTGGCTCCCCGCCGCGGCGGCTATGTGTGGGCCCGACTGGAGGCGCGAACCGAGCCGCTGGAGCAGAGCCTGGATCGAGACCATCGATCGGATGACGCGCTGGTGGTGGTCGGCACCGTCGACGAGGCGGTCGTCGGCTACGGGGTGATCCGCCTGGTCGGGCTCCACGACGGCGCCGTGCTGGGGCGCGTCACCGACATCTATGTGATGCCCGAGGCTCGCGGTGTCGGGGTGGGGGAGGCGATGATGGGCGAGCTCATGGGCTGGGCCCGGCGGCGCGCCTGCATAGGGGTCGACAGCCTGGCCCTGCCCGGTGACCGCGAGACGAAGAACTTCTTCGAGACGCACGGCCTGGTCGCACGATCCATAACCGTGCACCGCTCGCTGGCAGACACCGCCGAGCCTCGTCGATGATCACCGGGGTGGAGGTCGCCGTGGGCGCGATCGTCCGTCGCGCCGATGATCTGCTGCTGGTGAAGCGCGGCCGCCCGCCGGGGGTGGGGGAGTGGTCTGTGCCGGGCGGACGGGTAGAGCCCGGCGAGATGCTGATGGAGGCCGTGACCCGCGAGCTGCAGGAGGAGACCGGGCTGAACGGGATCTGCGGCCGGCTGGTGGGCTGGGTGGAGCGCATCGGCGACGACCGGCACTTCGTGATCCTGGACTTCGAGGCAACGGTGGCCGGCGATCTCACGCCCAGTCCCGGCAGCGACGCATCCGAGGCCCGGTGGTGGCCCGTCTCGGAGGTCGCCGGGTTGCGGCTAGTGGACGGGCTGGCCGAGTTCCTCCACGACCACGGGGTGATCCCGACGATCGTCTGACCTCGACTCGGGTCAGCCGCGGATCAGCGGCCCTTCCAGTCGATCATTGAGATTCTTCGGCTTCGGTTTGGGCTTCGGTATCGGCTTCGGTATCGGTTTCCGCTTCGGTTTGGGCTTCGGCTTCCGCTTTGGCTTCGGCTTCGGCGTCTGCGGGCTTCGGCGGGGGAGGGGGCGGGCGCATTCTGGACTGCGTGGCCGGCTCCGACTGGATGCCGAAGAGGGCGGCGATCTGCGGCACCCGCTCCGCCAGCTTCCGGATGGCGGCCAGGAGGTCGTCGGTGGGCCTCTCGGGAATGCCGGCGGGTGTCACCTGCGTGCGGACCGGGGAGACCGCGACCGAGTCGACCACGGTGGCCCAGCGCTGCTGGCTGGCGGTCGGGTTCAAGTCGGCGGCGGCCATGCCGGCGAGCCGCTCGGCCATATCGGGCGGAAGTGGCGAGCCGGGCTTCACCGGCCGGGAGCTGATTCGCAGCGCCCTGACGGTGCGACCCTCGCCGATGGTGGCGGCCAACTCGTCCAGCCACTTCCGGTGGTCCACCTCCAGGCGTTGGATCAACCCGGCTCGGAGACTCTCGGCCAGCGCCCTCGTCTCGTCGTCGCGGGCGGCTCGGTCGGCGGCCGCGATCACCGAGCGGATGTCCCGAAGGTCGATCCTGGAGATGCCGGCGAGGGCCGCATCGGCGCGATCGTGCCATTCGGCGGCCTTGAGGACGGGCAGGAGCTGCTCCGCCAGCGCCAGGACAGCCTCGGACTTGATCTGGGGGAGATCCGCCTGGGCAGCCTTGCTGTTCATCCGCTCGATCGAGCGGCGCACGCCGGGGATCCCGCCCTTGAGGATCTCGCGTGCCAGGGGTCTCTGCTCGTCGGGAAGGGCCTCCAGCGCAGCCTGGCGATGGACCCGCTTGGCCTTGAGTCCGGGGGTCCTCGTGCGGGGAGCCTTCGCCGGGCGCCTGCCTTCCTTGGACCGGGCGCCCTTCGAGGAGCTCTGCTCGCTGCTGCGCCGGTCGCGCCGGCCGTCTCTCTCGCCGTCGCGGCCGGAGCCGCGCTCGTCGCGCCGGCCGCGGTCGTCGCGGCCGCGGTGGGCCTTGCGGCCGGGGTCGCCCCTGTTGTCGCCGTCACTGTCGCGGTCCCTGCGGCGCGAACCGCGTTCGGACCGGTCTCTGCGGTCGCGGTCCTTGCGTCCCTCGCCCTGGTCGCGACCGCGCCGCCGTCCGCCCGGGGCGCGCTCGTCGTCGTCCGGGAAGCCGCGGTCGGAGCGGCTCCGGCGACCGGAACGCGATACCAGCTTGGTGGTCACCGGCGGTGCCGCGCCACCGCCGATCAGCTCGAGCCGTCCCTCAGGCTCCGCACGAGAGCGGGGAGCTGTCAGTGCGGTGATCTCCAGGCCGTCGAGCCCGCCGTCCACTTCGGCCTTCAGCACCAACCCGACCGCGGCCGCGTCGGGAACCAGGTCGCCCGAGACCTCGCCCTTGGGCTGCCGCGCGCCGGCAGCTCTCCAGGTCCAGGTGCCGTCGTCTCGCCGGCTGGTGAGTTCGATCTCGAGTCGTCGGGGCACGGCTCACAAAGCTACACGCCTGTGGCCTCGCTCAGCGCCCTCGAGCCGGCGCTAGGAGATGCAGGCCCGGCGTGCGCACAAGCCGCCCAGGCGTCGCTTGTTCTGGTACCACTCCCGCCGGAAATATACATTATGTAAAGTGAGCGGCGAAGTGAAACCAGGGGGACATCCGGCTGGGTCGCCGGTCCTCCCGGCCGCTCAGAACGTGCGCGGGTAGGTGAAGCCGCCTCGTGGTGCAGGGTGGTGTTTCCCGCTCTTGTTCGCTGCGCTCGCGGGCCGCCCAAACCGAGACAACACTGCCCACGGCTGCGCCCGTAGGTGCCGGATTCGCCCGCCGACCTGCGCAGCCTCTCAGCCCTGGGCGTGGGAAACCGGGCCGGGACCGTCGAAGATCCACCCGGCCGAGGCCCCGATGGCGTTGCGCACGAACCGCCCGGCCGCGGTCACCGCCGACCGCACGTCCCGACCGAGGGCCAGGTTGGTGGCCAGCGCGGCTGAGAACGTGCAGCCGCTGCCCCGGACGTTGTCGGTCGCGATCCGCGGGTTCCGAACGATCCAGGCGTCACCCGACGCGGTGATCACCGCGTCGTCGGGATCGCCGTCGAAGCCGCCGCCGGTGACCACCACCGTCGGTGCGCCGAGGTCCCGGAACGCCTGGGCGCAGTCCAGCACCGCCTCGGCGTCCGGCAGCGACCTGCCCGCCAGCAGCTCGGCCTCGCCCCGGTTGGGGGTTATCGCCCTGGCCAGCGGGAACAGCCGCCGGCGGTAGGCGTCCTCGACGTCGTCGGACACGAAGCGGGTTCCCCTGCCGTCGACCATCACTGGATCGACGACCGGGGCGGGCAGCCGGCCCCGCTCGATTCGCTCGGCGACGAGCTCCACGATCTCACGCCGGCGCAGCAGCCCGGTCTTGGCTCCATCGACTCCGAGGTGGTCGACGGCGGCGTCGATCTGGGCGGCCACCAGGCTCGGTCGAACCGGATCGGAGGCCGTGACCGCGGTCAGCGACTGGGCTGTCACCGCAGTGAGCGCGCTGGCACCATGCACGCCGAGGGCCGCAAACGTGGCCAGGTCGGCCTGCACGCCTGCTCCCCCCAACGGGTCCGAAGCGGCTATCGTGAGCAGCACCGGCGGCATGGTCGACACCACGACCCTAGATCGTGCCACACCGCCACCCCGCCGTACCGCCACTGCCTCGGGTCGCCGGATCGCCACCGTGCCGCTCCCACCAGTCCCCTACCTGGAAGACCCCACGCATGGAATCGACTCGCGGGAAGCTGCTCGTGGCCGCCCCGAGCCTGGTTGATCCGAACTTCCGCCAGACGGTGCTGCTGATGCTCGAGCACGGAGCGGAGGGCGCCCTCGGAGTGGTGCTCAACCGGCCGAGCGAGTTGCCCGTCAAGGGAGCCATAGATGAGTGGGAGACGGCTGTGAGCGAGCCCCGTGTGGTGTTCGTGGGGGGTCCGGTCAGCCAGTCCTCGGTGATCGCGCTGGCGTCGGTGGCTCTCGACGATGCCGACGACCACTGGTCGCAGGTCGTGGGCCGGATCGGCACCATCGACCTGGAGAAGAACCCGGGCGACATCGGCGGGCTGGACCAGGTGCGCATCTTCGCCGGCTACGCGGCGTGGGCGCCGGGCCAGCTCGAGGGCGAGCTGGACGAGAACGCCTGGTTCGTGCTCGACCATGCAGGGGCCGACCCGTTCGTGGAGGCTCCCGAGGAGCTGTGGTGGGAGGTCTTCGCCCGCCAGGACGGGGAACTGAACCGCCTCCGGCTGTATCCCCGCAACCCCAGCGACAACTGAAGAGGCCGAGGAAGGGGCATCAGCCGGCCTCGCTCGCCTACCCGAGCAGCGTATGCGGGCTGATCCTGTCGATGATCTGCGCGATCTCGCCGGTGATCGCCTCCACCACCCAGCGCGCTCCTGCCCGGTTGAGGTGCACCCCGTCCTGCTGGCGCACGGTCACCGGCCTGGCCTCGGGGTCGTCCGGCGGCGCGACCGCGGCGCGGTAGGGCTCGTCTCCGCCGAACATGTCCCAGATGTCGACCATGGTGACGAAGTCCCGCGCCGCGGCCTCAGCCGCTGCGAGCCGGTTCATGAGGGCGTATCCCTCCCGGAAGTCGTCGCGGCGGGTCGGGGGCAGGCCGACCCAGATCACTTGCCGGTGGGGCGCCTGCAGGACGTCGAAGGCGACGCCGAGGCGACGGGACCACTCCTGCTTCCATTCATCGCTCCCCCGGCCGAGGAGGTCACCGTCCTCGGAGGTCATGGACTGCCAGTCGTTGCTGCCCAGGGTGGCCACCACCAGCTCGGGGTTGTAGCTCGTTGCGATGGCGTAGAAGTGGACCGGCCAGTTGAAGTAGCCCGGACGGGACAGGCCGGTCGAGTGCCGCTGGTCGAGGGTGATGTCGAGCAGGTCCTTGAGGGGGCTGTCGCGCCGCAGGCCCTGTCCGAGGAAGAGGGCCTGGCTGTCGCCTGCCACCCAGACTCCCAGCGGGGTGTCTGCCGATACCGGCACCGGGCGAACGTAGGCCGGCGGGCCCTCGGGCACCGTCGTAGTGGTTGTGGCGTAAGCCGTGGCCGGCGTCGTGGTGGTCGGCGCCGCCAGGGATTCGCCGGGTTCGCCGGGCGTGTCGGCTTCTCCGGGCGTGCTGCCGGGTTCGCCGAGCGCGCCGTCGGTCGCGTCGTCGGGCGTGTCGGGTTCTCCGGTCGCGTCGTCGGGCGTGTCGGCTTCTCCCGGCGCGCCGTCGGGCGAGCTGCCGGGTTCGCGGGGCGCCTCGGCGAACTCATCAACGGCAGCGTCCGCGACCTCGTCGGGAGCGTCGCGGGGTACGGCCGCCGGCGCAGGGCTTCTCGCATCGCCGTTCTGCTCGGCGTCGGTGCCGAGTTCGAGCTGCAGGAGGTCCTCCAGATCGCCGATCACATCGATCTGCTGGCCCGCCTCGTCGCCGGCGCCCCGCAGGTCGCGCAGCAGGTCGTAGGGGCGGTTCAGTGAGAGGCTGTTGGCCAGATCGTCGGTCCCGGCGGCCGCCTCCAGCCAGCGGTCCCGATCCGGGCCCAGAGGCAGCCTGTCGGCGATCTCCACGACCTTGCCGCTCACGAGCAGGGCGGCCACTCCCAGACACAGGGTCGCCGACAGCACCGAGGCCGTCACCGACTTGGTCGGCGTCTCGTGGTCGGCGGTGTCGGGGAGCGGAGGCCTGATCCTCCCCACCGCCCGGTTCAGCCGTCGCAGCCTCCGGCCCACCGCCTCGACCACGAAGCTCAGCCGCCGCCGCGTCCGCCGGAGACGGAGCCGCTTGACCGGCCCGATCGCCGGCTTCTGCTCCCGGGCGCGGCTGCGCAGGGAGCGCTTCGCCGAGGGTGGCTGTTCCGAGGTCCGCCAGCGCATCAGGACTGGCAGCAGATTCCGCCGGCGCATCAGAACTGGAAGTAGATGTAGTCGGCGACGCCCTCGGGGCCGAGCGCCACCACGATCATCGTCCACACCGCGAACGCGGCCGCGGTCACCGCCGCGGGGGCCTCCGCCAACCGCTTCGACCAGCGTCCCGCGAAGGCGAGCGGCACGTACTGGGCCAGGATGGACCCTGCGATCACGGCAAGCACCGTCGGTGTGAGCAACTCGCTGCCGGTCCCCCACCCCGACAGCAGACGCCCGAATACGTCGCCGGCGTGGGACAGGGTCTCACTGTTGAACAGCACCCAGCCTGCGCACACGAAGTGGAACACGGCCAGCACCCGCAGCCACGCCCCGAGCGCGGATCCGGCACCCTGTGCCGCGGTTGCCCGCGACGATGCCGGGCCGGCGTCCCGTGCCGGCCTCCTGGAGGTCCTGGTCGACCAAACCCGGCCGGCCAGCCGCTCAGCCGCCAGCCCGGCGCCGTGGTAGAGGCCCCAGACGACGAACACGCCGGCCGCCCCGTGCCACAGTCCGCCCAGCCCCATCGTGACCAGGAGGTTGATGTAGGTGCGCACCCGGCCCCGCCGGTTGCCCCCCAGGGGGATGTACAGGTAGTCGCGCAGCCAGCGCGACAGCGTCATGTGCCAGCGCCGCCAGAAGTCCTGGATCGACACCGCGGCGTAGGGCCGGTCGAAGTTCTGCGGGAAGCGGAATCCCATCAGCAGGGCCACCCCGATGGCCATGTCGGTGTAGCCCGAGAAGTCTGCGTAGATCTGGACCGCGTAGCCGTACACCCCGAAGAGCACGTCGACGGCCCCGTAGCTGCCCGGAGAGGCGAACGCCTCGTCCACTATGGCCCCGGCCAGGAAATCGGCCACCACCACCTTCTTGAACATCCCCCTGCCGATCAGCTGCGCGGCCCGGCCCAGCTCGATCCGGTCGAGGCCCCGGTCCGACCACAGTTCCAGCTGCACCGGGTCCTCCAGCTCGCGCCGGCCGGCTGCGGTGCTGCGGTGGCGGGCCCGGCGCGGGAACCGCATCTGGGGGAGGAACTCCCTGGCCCGGACTATCGGCCCGGCCACCAGCTGGGGGAAGAACGACAGGTAGACGGCGAAGTCGAGCAGCGGCGCGGGATCGCTGTCACCCCGGTGGACGTCCACCGTGTAGCTGATGGCCTGGAAGGTGAAGAAGGAGATGCCGATGGGCAGCACGATGCTCAGCGCCGGGCTGGAGATCCCGAAGCTGCTCTCCAGGCTCTGGGTGAAGAAGCCGTAGTACTTGAAGAAGGCCAGCACCCCGAGGTCGAAGACCACCCCCACCGCCACCGTCGCCCGGCGGGCGCCGGGGTGAGTGAATCGCCGGTTCAGCCGGGCTGCGGCCGCGTTCACCAGGGTCATGGCCACCAGCAGCAGCACGAAGCGCCGGTCCCAGGCCGCGTAGAACCAGTACGAGGCGCCCAGGACGAACAGCTTCCACGGCAGCGGGTACCTTCTCAGCGCCCAGCTCACCGGCAGGACCACGGCGAAGAAGGCCGCGAAGGTGAACGTCGGGAATAGCACCGCCGCGCACGCTACTTCGGGTCTGCCGGGAGTCCGCGCAATCTCCGCTTGACAACGAACGTATGTTCGTTAGATTGGCGCCGTGACGATTGCCAGGTCGGGCACCGGATCGGGTGCTGGATCGAGCGCCAGATGGGGCAGCCGGTCAGGGACTCAGGCCGACGTGGGACCCCTCCAGGGCGACCTGTTCGCCCAGGGGCAGCCGGCCGTGAACACCTCGGCGGCGGTGGAGCACCTGGAGTTGGACGCTCGGAGTTGGATCGAGGTGGCGCCCCGGTGGCTGCTCGGCGCCGACGAACTCCTCGAGCGGCTCGCGGCGGACCTGCGCTGGACCCGGGCCGAGCGCCCGATGTACGGGCAGATGGTGGAGGAGCCCCGTCTGGGGGCCCACCTGAGACCCCGGTCGGCCGGCGTTCCCACCGTCCTCGACGACATTGCCGCCGCCCTGGGAGCCCGCTACCGCTGCACGTTCAACTCGGTGTGGGTCAACTACTACCGGGGCGGCCAGGACTCAGTGGCCTGGCACAGCGACCGGATCGGGATCGACCCTGCCAACGCCGTGGTGGCGATCGTGTCGCTGGGCGGGCCCCGCCGGTTCCTGCTCAGAGGCCGAGCGGATCGGCAAGCGAATCCGGCTCATACGGGCGGGGGCCGCAGCCGCTCGTTCACCCTGGCGTCGGGGGACCTGCTGGTGATGGGCGGCTCCTGCCAGCAGGACTGGGAGCATTCGATTCCCAAGGTTGCGTCCGCCCCTCCCCGCATGAGCGTCACCTTCCGCCGCACCGCCTCGCACCGCGGCCGCTAGAGGCCGGGCGGGCAGGCGCGAACCCGGTCCATACGGGCGAGACCGTGGGCAGTGTCTTCTGGACTTGGGCGGCCCGTGAGTGCAGCGAACAAGAGCGGGAATGACACCGCCACGACGCGAGGGCTTGTGCCTGCGCACGCTCGCTCGTAGTCTCCGCGGCGTACGAGCCGGGATCGAGGACGGGCGGGACGACATGGGACGATTCGACGGCAAGGTGGCCCTCATCACCGGGGCGGCCTCCGGGATGGGGCGGGCGGTGGCGATCCGTCTGGCCTCCGAGGGGGCCGACGTGTTCGCGGTGGACGTGAACACCGAGGGACTGGCTGAGACCGCGTCGCAGGTCGACGGCACGGGCGGCCGGATCGAGACGCAGCACTGCGACCTCGGATCGGTGGCCGACTGCCGGGCGGCCGCGGCCGGATGCGTGGACGCCTTCGACGGCATAGACGTGCTCGGCAACATCGCCGGACTGTCGTGGCAGGACCGGGTGGCCGACGTCACCGAGGAGGACTGGGACCGGATGTTCGGGGTGAACACGAAGGGCGTGTTCTTCCTGACCCAGGCCGCACTCCCCCACCTGCTGGAGTCGGGCGGCAACATCGTCAACATCGCCTCCAACGCCGGGCTCCAGGGCTTGGCCTACACGTCCACCTACTGCGCCACCAAGGGCGCGGTGGTGCAGCTGACCAGGGCGCTGGCCATGGAGTTGGCCAAGACCCCGGTGCGGGTCAACGCCATCGCCCCCGGCGGCGTGGACACCCCCATGGTCCGGAACTTCAAGCAGGTCGCCGACGGCGACCGGCACCTGATCCGCCGGATGATCGCCTTCAAGCCCATGAGCGAGCCCGAGCACATCGCCGCGCTGTTCGCCTTCGTGGCCTCCGACGAGTGCCCCGGGGTCCACGGCGCCATCATCAGCGCCGACGGCGGCCTCACCACGGGCTGAGCAGCCCGAGTCGGTCCTACCCGGACTCGCAGATCGCGGAGATCGCCTCCGGGGAAGCTCCGGTCGCCCCTGCGATCTCCGCGACGGAGGCCCACCGGTGGGCGAGACGCACCGCTGCCCTCCAGTTGGAGACGGCGGTGTCCCTCGCGTCAGGCCGGTCCTTCTCGCGTGTCATGCCTGCCACGAACCGGAGCGCGGCCCGCTTGCTGCTGGCCGCGATCTCGGTCGCGTCGAAGTCATCCAGCGTCAAGGCCCTCGTCATCTCGACTCCTTCATGGCGCTCCGTGAACGGTGCCGGCGGGAGCGGCAGCTCAGCCGTGGGCGGCGTCGAGGGCGGCGCGGAACTCCGACACGAGCCCGGCCACGCCGTCGGGCCCGGCGCCCTCCAGCATCCGGGTGACGACGGCCGAGCCGACCACGGCCCCGTCGGCCACCTCGCACACCTCGGCGGCCTGCGCGGGCGTGCCCACCCCCACACCGGCCAGCACGGGCATGTCGGTGACCGCCTTGAGCCGGGCCGCGGTGCGGGTAGCGCTGGCAGCCAGCTCGGCGCGGACGCCGGTGATCCCCATGAGGCCCACGCTGTACACGAAGCCACGGGACCGGGCGCAGATGCTCCGCAGGCGCTCGTCGGGCGAGGTGGGCGCGGCCAGCAGGACCGTCTCCACTCCGGCCGCGTCGGCGCACTCCGCCCACTCCCCCGCTTCCTCCAGGGGAAGGTCCGGCAGGATGCAGCCGCTCACGCCGGCGTCGGCCAGCGACGAGGCGAACCGCTCGTAGCCCATGTGGTGGGCGATGTTCACGTAGGTCATCACCGCGGTGGGCACCGCGATGTCGGCGGCGACACCCCGCACCGCGGCCAGGATCGACTGCGGGGTGGCGCCCTCGGACAGGGCCCGGTCGTTGGCCTGCTGGATGATCGTCCCGTCCATCACCGGGTCCGAGAACGGCACCCCGATCTCGATGGCGTCGGCTCCGGCTCCGGCGACCGCGCAGATGGTCTCGAGCCAGTCGGCGCCGAGACCGCCGGTGAGGTAGGGCACCAGGCACTTGCCCCCGGAGTCCCGCCTGGCGCGCAGGGCAGCCTCCAGCGCCCCCGCGGCGCCGGACTCGGCGACGGTCACCCGAGGATGCCCATCATCTGGTCGACGTCCTTGTCTCCCCGGCCGCTGAGGTTCAGCAGCACGGTCAGGCCGGCCAGTTCCTCCCGGGCCCGCGACACCCAGGCCAGGGCGTGGGCGCACTCCAGCGCCGGGATGATGCCCTCGGCGCGTGACAGCAGGCTGAAGGCCTCGACCACCTCGGCGTCGGTGACCTGCTCGTAGGTCGCACGCCCGATGGCGGCCAGATGGGAGTGCTCGGGGCCGACGCCGGGATAGTCCAGCCCGGCCGAGATCGACTCAGCCTCGAGCACCTGCCCCCACTCGTCCTGCATCAGATAGGAGCGCGAGCCGTGCACGATGCCGGGCACGGCCCGTCCGACGGCCGCTCCCCCGGCCGGCTCCACCCCCACCAGGCGGGCGCTGGTGTCAGCGAACCCGGAGAAGATGCCGGCCGCGTTGGAGCCGCCCCCCACGGCGGCGGTGACCACGTCGGGCACGCCGCCGTCGAGGATCTCAGCGCACTGGCGGTGAGCCTCCTCGCCCACCACCCGCTGGAACTCCCGCACCATCCACGGGTAGGGATGGGGGCCCATCACCGAGCCCAGGCAGTAGTGGGTGGTGTCGGCCACCGCCACCCAGTGGCGCATGGCCTCGTTGACGGCGTCCTTGAGGGTGCGCGACCCGGTCTCGGCCGCCCGCACCTCGGTGCCCAGCAGGCGCATGCGGAACACGTTGAGCTCCTGGCGGGCGATGTCGACGGTGCCCATGTACACGACGCAGTCCATGCCGAACAGCGCGGCCGCGGTGGCGGTGGCCACACCGTGCTGGCCCGCGCCGGTCTCGGCCACCAGGCTGGTCTTGCCCATGCGCCGGGCCAGCAGCGCCTGGCCGAGCACGTTGTTGATCTTGTGGCTGCCGGTGTGGTTGAGGTCCTCGCGCTTCAACAGGATGCGCACACCGAGGTCGCTGGAGAGGTTGGGGCACTCCGTCAGCGGCGAGGGACGCCCCGCGTAGTCGCGCAGCAGCCGGTCGAGCTCGCCCCGGAAGGCGGGGTCGCCCCAGGCGGCGCGGAAGGCCCGGTCGAGCTCCTGGCAGGCGGGCACCAGCGTCTCGGGCACGAACATGCCGCCGAAGTCGCCGAAGCGCCCGTCGGCGCTCGGCTCGCCCATGAACCCGCCCGCGGGCGCGGTCACAGGTCCTGTTCCCAGTCGTATGGGCCGGCGTCGGCGGACAGCCGAGGCTCGGCGCCCGCAGTCGGTCTGTCGTCGGCGCTGATGTTGCGGGGCGCCTTGGCCGCCTCGATGAAGGCGCGCAGCCGGGCCGGATCCTTGCGGCCCGGGCGGCTCTCCACGCCGCTGGCCACGTCCACTCCCCACGGCCGCACCCGGCGGATCGCCCCGGCAACGTTGTCGGCGTCGAGGCCGCCGGCCAGGATCAGCCGGTGACCGGCCAGAGGGGCGCCCTCTGCCAGCGACCAGTCGAACACCTCGCCGGATCCGGGCCGCTCGTTGTCGATCATCACCGCGTCGGCGCCGTAGTCGCCCAAGTGCCGCAGGCCCTCATGGCCGGGCGGGAAGACCTTGATCGTGACCGGGACCCGGGCGACCACCCAGGCGGTGTCCTCGGGCGACTCGTGGCCGTGCAGCTGGGCCGCGCCCAGCCGGGCGTCGGAGGTCATCCTCACCACACGCGACGCCATCTCGTTGCGGAACACCCCCACGCTGAGCACGTCGCTGGGCAGGCGCCGGACGATGTCGCGCACCCTGTCCAGCGACATCTGGCGGGGCGACGGCGCGAATACGAACCCCACCGCGTCGGCCCCCATGGCCACTGCCAGCAGCGCGTCGTCCTCGTTGGTCGTGCCGCAGATCTTCACGAACACGCCCCGACGCTACTGCCTGCGGGCTCGGCACGGCCCGATGGTGGCCGGAAGCCGAGCGCACAGGCGCCGATCGCGGAACGAGTGCGCGAGACACGCAACGAGGCCGTGGCCCGAGCGGCCGTGAGCGAAGCGAACAGGAGCGGGGGCGACACCGCTGCAACGCGGCGGGCTCTCACCTGCCTGCGCTCGCTGTCAGCGCAGGGGGCCGCCCCGGCTGCGGATCAGCACCACGAACGGTGACAGCACGAACAGCAGCGCCGACAGCGCCAGCAGGAGCAGTCCGAGCCGCAGGAGCACGAATCCTCCGGCCATCAGCCCGAAGATCGACGCGAAGATTCCCACGACGAACGCGGCCGGCGCTCCCAGGCGCATCCAGCCCGGAAGATCGCCCCCGGTGATGGGACGGTCGTCGATGTCGTCGTCGCGGTCTTCGTGGCCGAGGTAGATGTCGTCGTCTCGCGGCGGGGTCGCACGCCCATCGGCCGGCGCGGCGCTCCGGGGCGGCTGGGGCTGCGGGGGCTGGGAGGCCGGCGAGGGCTGGGTCAGGCGGCGGTCGATGGCGGCACGGGAGCCGGCGTCGGACAGCATCTCCCAGGCCAGGTTGATGCGGCGCATCTGCTCGGTCGCGGCCGGATCGTCGCCCCGCACATCGGGATGGGTGCGCCGGGCCAGGGCCACATAGGCCTGCCGGATCTCCTCGGTGGGGGCGTCGCGGGCCACGCCCAGCACCGCGTACGGGTCCATCCCGCAATGGTAGGGCCGCGCCCCCCTATGCGGGAGCTGCGGCGAACATCGACGCCATGGCCCGCGACGCCCGCCGCTAGCCGCGCCCCTCTATGCGGGAGCTGCGGCGCCCGGCGCGGCCAGCACGGTGGCCGCCAGCCCGGCGACGGTGGCCGCCGCGGGCGGCTCCACCCGCCGATGGACCGGTCCCAGAGCCACGGTCACGGCCGAGTCCGGGTCGGCCGCGGCCGAGGTGATCGCGCCCACCGCCTTGCCGTCGACGGTTATCTCGTCGCCGGGCGACACCTCGCCGTCGCCGCGGATCTCCAGCAGGCGCACCGGGCGGGGCACGTTGCCGCCCCGGCTGTCGATCCGGGCCACCAGCTCCTGGCCGGTGTAGCACCCCTTGGTGAAGCTGACCGACGACTCCACCAGACCTGCGATCTCGGCCGGGATGGTGCGCTCGGTGAGCTCGCGGCCCATGGCCGGCCAGCCGGCCCTGATGCGGGCTGCCTCCAGGTCGCCGGAGCCGTCCACGGGCAGGCCCGGCGGAGGCTCCGTGTTCGGGCCGAGAAGGTCGATCCCGCCGAAGCCGGGCCAGTCGACACTCGACCGGACCTCTGCCTCGACGGTGTCGAGCCACGCCTCGGCGGCCCGCGGCCCGCGTACGGCCAGCATCCTCCACCCGGCGAGGCTCTCGAAGGACACGTCGACCCGCAGCCGGAACCGCTCCAGCCGGGCTGTGAGCGTGTCGCCGAAACCGGCGTCCACGTCGAGCACGAAGCTGCCGTCACCGCCGCGGGTGAGGCGGAACCAGGCGTCGACCTTGCCCTGCGGGGCCAGCACCAGCGACCACGCGGAGGTTCCCGGGGCCACGGCCTCGACGTCCTGGGAGATCTGGCCCTGCAAGTACGCGGCCGCGTCGGCGCCGGTGACGAGAACCGCGTCCCTGGGCACTGGACCGGCAACGATGCCCGTCGTCACCGTGGAACCGCCCTTCTTCTGGCCTGGGTCATCCGTCGGGCCGGGGGCACCGCGGCCAGCAGGGCCCGGGCCTTGTTCACGCACTCGGCGTGCTCCTCCGCGGGCACCGAGTCGGCCACGATGCCCGCGCCGGCCTGCACCGACGCCCGCCCGTCGAGGACCAGCATCGTGCGGATCGTGATGGCGGTGTCGATGTTGCCCGTGAAGTCGATGTAGCCGACCACCCCCGCGTACGGGCCGCGCTTGACCGGCTCCAACTCGTCGATGATCTCCATGGCCCGGACCTTGGGCGCGCCCGACACGGTGCCCGCCGGCAGCGTGGCCCGCAGCACGTCGATCGGCGTGGCCTGCTCGGCCAGCCGCCCCGACACCTGCGATGTCAGGTGCATCACGTGGCTGTAACGCTCGAGGGTCATCATCTCGTCGAGGTTGAGGGTTCCGAACTCCACCACCCGGCCGACGTCGTTGCGGGCCAGGTCGACCAGCATCACGTGCTCGGCCACCTCCTTGGGGTGCTCGGCCAGCTCGGCGGCCAGGCGGCGGTCCTCGGCGTCGGTGCGGCCCCGGCGCCTGGTGCCGGCGATGGGCCGGCTGACCACCTTTCCGTCGAGGAGCTTGACCATGGGCTCGGGCGAGCCGCCCACCACCTCCAGGGGCCCGTGGCGCAGGAAGTACATGTAGGGGCTGGGGTTGACCTGGCGCAGCACCCGGTAGACGTCGAAGGCTTCGGCGTCGAGTTCGAAGTCGAAGCGCTGGGACAGAACCACCTGGAAGACGTCACCGGCGAAGATGTACTCACGGGCGGTCTCCACTGCCTGGGAGTACAACTCCGGGCCCATGGTGGAGGTGGTGTCGACCTCCTCCGGCGTCGTGTCGGCGGCCGGTTCGGGCGGCGACACCAGCGGTTCGTCGAGGGGCTTGGCGCCGTCGGCCGCGATGGCCTCGACCCGTAGCACCGCCTCGTAGTAGAGACGGTCGATGAGCCGGTCGTCGGCGCCGGGGGGAACCAGCACGTTGGAGATGAGGGTGGCCCGCTGGCGCCAGTGGTCGTACACGGCCAGCTCGCCGATCAAGGACATCACCGCGTCGGGATGGCCCGAGTCGTCGGTGGGAACGTCGGGCAGGTGCTCGACCTCGCGCACGACGTCGTAGCCGAGGTAGCCGACCAGGCCGCCGTGCAGCGGCGGCAGCCCCTCGATCGACGGGGCCCGGTAGTGGTCGAGCAGTACTTCCAGCGCGGCGAGCATGCCCCGGTCGCGGGGGATGGCGACCCCGAGACTGCCGGTCACCTCCACCGTGGGTCCCCGGGACACCAGCGTGGCGATGGGGTTGCGGCCCATGAAGGACCACCGGCTCCAGCGCTCGCCGTGCTCCACCGACTCCAGCAGGAAGCCGTCGCCGGGCCCGACCACCCGGGCGAAGGCGGCCACCGGCGTGGTCAGGTCGGCCAGCACTTCCCGCCAGACCGGAACCACCCGGTAGGCGCGGGCCAGCTTGCGGAACTCTTCGGGGGTGGGCTGGATCATGGCACGGCTGCGGCGTCAGCCGCCGCCGGTCGGAGTTGAGCCGTCGAACGCCCGGAAGAAGCATGAGTACGCCCCGGTGTGGCAGGCGCCGTCGCCGTCCTGGTCCACCACGAACAGCAGCGTGTCGCCGTCGCAGTCGTAGTAGGCCTCCCGCACCCACTGCCGCTCGCCCGAGGTCTCGCCCTTGCGCCACACCTCCTGGCGGGAACGGCTCCAGAACACGGTCCGGCCCTCGGCCAGGGTCAGGGCCAGGGTCTCGGCGCTCATCCAGGCCATCATCAGCACCGAGCGGGTCCGGGAGTCCTGCACGATGGCGGGCACCAGCCCGTCGGCGTTGTACTTGACCGCTGCAAGGGCCTCGTCGCCGGCGGTGATCGCCGCTCCAGTCACGCCGCCAGCCTAAGCTCCCGCACCGACAGTTCGTCAGCGACCTTGTCGGCGTCGGCCCACTCGTGGACCGAGTCCACGAGGTCCGACCGTCGATCGGGGCCTCCGGTGAAGCCGTCTGCGCCGCAGCGAGAGTGCCGCCGTATTTCTCCTTGTGATAAGGAGAAATACGGGCTAACTTCTCCGTATTGAAGGGAGAACTATGCCGGAGTCCGTGGCGAACGAGGCTGTGCCCGGGCCGTTGGCCAGGCGTGTGTTCTTCGAGCAGGCGGCGGCACCGCCGGACCCGGAGCCCCCGCTCCCGCTCACGCCGCGGCGCGTCCTGGGACCAGTAGAGCTGGCCGGCAAGGCGACGGCGGTCGTCGGCATTCGCCGGGCGGGCAAGACGACGTTCCTGCATCAGCTGCGTGCCGAGAAGGTCGGGGCCGGCGCGCCCCCACAGAGCCTGCCGATGCTGTCGCTGGAGGACGAGCGGCTCTCCGGACTTGACGCCGTACAGCTCGGCGCCCTGGTCGACGAGTACGCCGACCGACGGACGGCTGCCGGAGACGCCGCGGCGCCGGCATGGTTCCTCGACGAGATCCAGGTCGTGGCGGGCTGGGAGCGGCTCGTTCGCCGCCTGCTCGACGGCGGCGCCAGGGTGTTCGTGTCGGGGTCGTCGGCGGCCCTGCTCTCACGCGAGGTTGCGACGGCGCTTCGAGGGCGGGCCTGGCAGGCGCTGATCCACCCGTTCGGGTTCGACGAGGCTCTGCGCCACGGCGGCGTCGAGGTGCCCCGCGGCCCTGGTTCTGTCGTATGGAGCCGCGGCGAGCGTGCCCGCATCGAGGCCGCCTTCGGCGCATGGTTGGAGGCCGGCGGCTTTCCGGAGGTGCAGGGGCTCGATCCTGCGACTCGGCGGAGGCTGCTGGCGGACTATGTGGATGTGGCCATGTTGCGAGACGTGATCGAGCGTCACGGCGTGAGCAACGTCGTGGGCCTGCGCTGGCTCTCCAGACACCTGCTCGCCAACGCCGGGTCGCTGTTCAGCGTCGAGAGGTTCCACAGGGCGATGCGCTCTCAAGGCATCGCCGTGGCCCGCGACACGGTGCACCAGCACCTGGCGCATCTCGAGGACTGCTTCCTGGTGCGCACAGTGTGGATGGAGTCGCGGTCCGAGCGCCAGCGGATGGTGAACCCGCGCAAGGCGTACCCGGTCGACGCCGGGCTGATCGGCGTGTTCGACCGCAGCGGCCGCGCCAACATCGGCCACGCCCTAGAGACGGCCGTGCTCGTCGAACTGGAGAGGCGCCGTTGCGAGGCGACCTACGTCCGCACGCCGCAGGGCCACGAGGTGGACTTCCTGGCCCGAGGCGACGACGGCAGCGTGGAGCTGATCCAGGTGTGCGCGGACGCGTCGGACGAGGCAACCGCCGACCGGGAACTGCGAGCGCTCGACGGGGCCGGCCGGATGTTCCCGTCCGCTACCAAGCGGCTGTTGACCGCGGCCCGGCGCGGCCTGCCGGCGCGGGCGCCCGCGGACGTGATCGCGCAGCCCGCCTACGAGTGGATGCTCGCATTCCCGGACTAGCGGGAGGCTCATCGGCCTGTTCCGCGGCCCCGGTCCGACCGCATGTCGGCATGTTGTCGGCCGGCTGTGGTGACTCGGGTCGTCAGCCCCTCAGTCCCATCGTGCAGACGATGGTGGGTTCGGTGTCTGTGCCGTCGGCGGCGGGTGGCACGCAGAGCCGGTTGTCGTTGTGGAGGTCGACGACGAGGGCCGCCAGGTCATCGACGCTGCGGTCTCGTACGGCCTTGGCGAGACGTTGGGTGGCGGACTCGTACAAGGGGCGTTCGTTCATGGCATCGTGGGCTGCTTCGAGGTCTGTCTTGGTGAACAGCAGGTTGTCGGTGAAGCTGTCCATCTGGTCGTGCAGTCTGCGCCAGACCTTGCCTCGTACGCCTTGCAAGGCTCCGGTGGCGCGCCCGGCGGGCGTTCGCAGCGGCCCTCCCAGGGCGGCTGCCGTCAGGTCGTGATGATCGTCCAGGCGTGGCGCCGCGGGGGTGTCCGGTTTGCATTCAGCGAGCCGTAGCGCTTCCTGTGGGGTGACTCGGCGGGCTTGGCCGCTCGGTTCCACGAATGCGAAGGCGTCGGCACCGGCGACCGTCTGGGTGTGCACCAGCACGCCGGCGTCGGAGGTGTCGTCGGTGATGTGTCTGGTCGAATAGACGATGTTCGGCAGCGACGCGACCTGCTGGGCGAGGTCGGGGTGGTTGTCGGCGGCGTGCCGCCAGATCTCGTAGGCCATCGACACAGGGTCCACGTCGTCGATGCCTGCGCCTGCCAGCCCGTAGGAGGACGATTCGTCGTAGACGCCGGAGATGATCTGGCGTTCTGTGGCGTCGCCGAAGAATGCTTCGTCGGAGCCGAGAAGCTGGGCGTTCTCGCCGAGGCGTTCACGGATGCGCCCCCGAAGGTTGATCTCGTCCTCGACCGACTGGGCCGGCATCAGCGAGTAGACCAGCACCTCCGCCGAGTTCTGGCCGATGCGGTCCACCCGCCCGGCCCGCTGGACGAGCTTGACGATGGCCCACGGCAGGTCGTAGTTGACGATGATGTGGGCGTCCTGGAGGTTCTGGCCCTCTGAGAGCACGTCGGTGGACACCAGCACCCGCAGTTCGTCGGTCACGCGGGAGCCGCTGGTGACGATGCTGTTCGACTTCGGCGAGAACCTCTGGGCCAGCGCGGTCGGGTTCTCGGAATCGCCGGTGACCACCCCGACAGCATCGACTCCCCGTCGCAGCAGTTCCTCCCACACGTAGCGGGCGGTGTCGGCGGCCTCGGTGAAGATGAGCACCTTGCTGTCGGGGTAGCGGTCGACGAGCAGGCCTTCCAACGCTGCGATCTTGCCGTCGCGCTCAGCGTCCCAGGCTCCGAAGCGGTCGAGCATCTCGGTGATGACTTCCGCATCGTGCTGGAGGTCTTCTGCGAGGTCGTCTCTGAACATGCGGTGCGGTGCCCAGCGGACTCCTTTGGGGTTCTTGGCCTGGAGCTTGTCGTAGGCGCTCGCGGCGGCGGTGTCGTCGTCGGAGTCGAACAGCGCCGTGCCGCCGCCGTCCTCCGGCTCTGTGTCCACCTCCGCGGCCCACAGTGCGTTGTCGACCGAGCCGATGGGCACAGGCAACCCGTTGTCGAATGCGTGTGCGGCCACCAGGTTCCGCAGCCGGTGACGGCGCAGCGTCGCGATGAACGCGGGCCCCGACGACGACAACCGCTTGAACATCGTCACCCTGGTGAACCCGGCCAGGTTGCCTCGGGCCGAGTGCTCGAGGTCGTCCACCAGTCGACGCTCTGCGGGGTTGGACGGCTCGAACCCGCTGTCGGTGTAGTCGCCGAGCCGGTATCGAGGCAGCAGCAGGTCGCGGATCGAGTCCAGCGTGTCGTCCGACGCCATCGCATAGGCGGGGTCGTCTTCGGCCAGGGTCCGTTCGGTGGGCATCGCCACCCGCTTCGGGAAGTAGAACCGTCTGCCGGTCTCGAACTCGAGGTAGCGGCGTCCGTCCTCGTCTTCGAGCGCGTAGTTGTCCTCGACGAACCGGCGGGTCCGGCGCACGAGATACTGCGACATCAACGCCTGCCAGTCCCCGAGATGCTCAGACCGCTTGAACGCGCCCAGTGTCGAGGTCAGACCGTTGCACATCAGCTCGAAGTTCGCGGCGCCGACCTCAGCGATGGCCCGCTCCGGTCGCAGGCCCAGGTCGGTGTCGGGCCGGACGAACAGCGCCAACTGCGAGGCGAGGTCACCGAGCTCCTTGTTGTAGGGGGTCGCGGTCAGCAGCAGCGTCCTGGAGTCGTTGTCGGCGATGTAGCTCTGGAGAACCCCGTGGTCGCGGCGTCTGTCGCTTCTGAGGTTGTGGGCCTCGTCGATGATCACCAGCCGGTGCCGGCGAGCGTTCGGCAGGCTCTTGTGAACCATCGACAGCGACTCGACCCTGCCGCGCACCTCGTACTCGTGCAGGTACGACTCCCACATCTCGGTGAGGTTCTTCGGGCACACCACCAGCGTCTCGAAGCCCTGCTCCTCCTGAAGCAGCCGCGCCACCGCCGTTCCGACGAGGGTCTTGCCCAGCCCGACCACATCACCGACCATCGCGCCGCCCTTCTGCATCACGATGCGGGCGGCGATCTTCACAGCCGCGGCCTGGAAGTCCAGCAGCTTGTCCTGCATCGACGCGGGCAGGCCGTACTCGATCAGCCCTTCGCGGGCCTCCTTGGACAGGTGGTAAGCCATCTTCAGATACACCAGGAACGGGTCGAGCTGGTCCTCCGACGCCCACGACTCATGCAGCGACTCGGCCAACTCGGGCATCGCGTCGACGGTGAACGGGTCGTTCCAGCGGTCCTCGAACCAGCGGGCCAGCTTCCCGGTGGAGTCGCCGTCCACCACATCGACGTTCAGTTCGCCCTGCTCGCGCAGCCCCGCCACCGTCAGATTGGACGATCCGACATACCCGACACGCGGAGCGGCGGTGTCGTCACGGTGACAGAGGTACAGCTTGGCGTGCAGCCGATGCGCGGTGTGCACCCGCACCTGCACGTCGCCCGCCTCGATCTGGCGGAGCAGCGCCCGGAGCGCGGTCTCGTCGCCCTCGGTGGGCAGCCCGACCTGCAACTGTTCCCGATACTCCGAGACGGTCTCTGCCTTCAACCGGGCCGCGGTGCGGTTGTCGACCGGATCGGGCCGACGCATCCGCGCCAACCGGCGCATCTCCTCGGCCGGAGCCTCATGGATGCCGACCAGTATCCGAGCCTTCGGCCCCTCGGCGCGCTCCGGCAGCGCGTCCACCGCGTCGGCCAGCAATCTCCAGCCCCGCAGATTGAAGTAGCCGATGGCCGCATCCAGCCGAAACGACGACGCCAGAGTCGCCAGAAGCTCGCGCTCGGTGTCGAGTTCGATGTTGTCGAGGATCAGCGGCACGCCGGGCGACCTCCGGCATGAGCCAGTCCTTGCGCAGTGTCTGCACACGACATTGCGCGATCCACGCATCGGAAGGCGCGCGAACGGGGCTGCCACAGCGGCGCGGCGGGTGCAGCTGCGCCCGTTCCCGCGTCGGAGCGGCGCCGTCGCTCGCCGGGTGGTCCCGCGTTAGCGTTGAGGCCGTGGCCCGAACTCCGACCACCGCCGCTGCGCACGCTGCCGGCGTCGCTGCGCGCCTGGCCGACGGGATCTACTCGGTCTCTCAGGCGGCGGCCATCGTGGGCAGGGACGGCCGAGCCACACGCGAGCAGCTGCGGCGATGGCTTGCGGTGATCATCGCCCCGACCGGCGGGCCGCACTCCATCGAGACCATCAGCTTCCTCGATCTCGTGAGCCTCGAGACTGTGCGCCGCTTCCGGCACCAGGGAACCTCGCTGCAGAAGGTCCGCAAGGTGGTCGATGCTCTGCGTACCGCCGAGCCGGACGTCGTGCGGCCCTTGGCTCACCGCTCGTTCTTCACCGACGGCACCAGTGTGTGGGCCGACGTGGTGGGACGCACCGAGGAGGTCGTGGGCCGCAACCGCCGGCAGATGGTGCTTCGGGACGCCGTACGGACCTTCGCAGACGAGATCCGCTTCGTGAACGATGAGGCCGCGGCCTGGGACATATCGCCGTGGGTCGGCATCGATCCTTCCGTGTGCTTCGGAGCGCCGACGGTTCGCGGGACCCGAATACCGGTCAAGACGATTCTTGCCAACCTGGCCGACGCGACCGAACAGGAGGTCGCCGACTGGTACGAGTTGAGCGTCTGCCAGGTGAGAGGCGTTGCCGGGTTCGCCGTCTAGGCCCGGCGGGGTCCGCTTCTGTCTCGACGCGAACCTCTCCTTCCGGGTCGCGGAGGCCATCGATCCGAACGTCGCCGATGTCATCCATGTCTCACGCATCACCGCACTCGCTTCTGCTGCCAGAGGCCGGTCGGACGCGTCCGATGAGGACGTGGCCCGCTGGTGCGCGACCCACGAACGGGTGCTGGTCACATGCGACGACGACTTCCGTGGCCGCACGGCTCGCACGTCAGGGCTCACCGAACTGGGTCTTGAGGTCATCGTGTTCGTTGCCCAGATGCGCGGGCTTCGCAATCAGACCGACACGATCTCCCGCAGAGTGAACGCCTGGCAGGATCAACTCGGCGCGCTGCCCTACGGTCCGCGTGCTTGGGTCCAATACTCACGGGGCCGCCTACGCCTCGACAGGTGATCCCGCGCGCAGCGCAAGCCAAGAACTCAGCAGCCAGAGGATCCGGGCCCGACCACCGGGTACGGGAATACGCCTGACTCGGAGCAGGTTTGTTCATCATTCCTTGTTGCCGAAGACCATGCGATCCCGCAGGTTCCCGGCCGCCTCGAATGCGTCCTCTATGCCCCAGGCCTTGGCCAGAAGCCAGTCGGCCCGGTCGGTGATATACCGAAGCTTCAACATGTTGTACCGGCCGACCTTGACACCAGCCTTCTTCATCCAAGAGAGATCACGTGGCATTTCCTCTTGGAGGATCCTTGACAGTTCCAGCAGAATCACGAGTTCCATGTCACCGGTGTCGCGCTTGGCCAGCCGTTCGATGTCACCCGGGAACGCTGCAAGCGTGCTGCGGGTGACATGGAACTCGTCCGAGTAGGTCAACCACCACAGATATCCCCAGCGGCCCGCTAACATCAGCAGGACAAGATCGCGTTCGGCAGCAGACCGAAAATACAGCCAACCAGTTTGAGAACTCCGTGTCGTCGCAGGCTCTCCAGTCGTGGGATCAACTGTCGGTGGCTCCCTGACGTATGTCCCGAGCTGATAGAGCGCCGTCGTCTTGAACCCCAATTGATGTGAGAAGGCCGTCTTGCAAATCGATGACGACAAACGTCGGTTGGTGCTTACGGTGGCTTCAATTGCACCGCAAATGGCGGGATCAACAAATGGCCAAGTTGTCTTCGGTATTGCGGTCAGCAATGACCCCGTGAGCGTCGCATATTCGAGCGCATCAAACAATGTAGAGCGGGCATCGCCCTGCCACCGATTCATTCGTGTCGTGCGAATCATGCACCGATGGTCCGAGTCCAACGTTTGCTTGCTTGCCACCACAATTGAGTTTCTTGGATTCGCTCCCGTGAACAGTCCCATGCGACCGGACCAGTAGCTGGAGATCCACATTGAGGCAAGGGTGGAGGCAAGCCATGTTCGGAGGGGTTCAAACTTCCAGCTGAAGCATAGAGAATGCATTACTATCATGGCGAAGCGGCCTTGATTGTTGAGCAGGGTTGACGCTCGCTCCATGCAGACTGCGTAGAGGTCGGGGCACTTCTGGGTCTTGTATCCGACCCAGGTGTAGTCGGTGACGAGGCTCTTCTTGATGTAGGGCGGGTTGCCGATCACGACGTCGAAGCCGCCGTTGCGCCACACGCTCGGGAACTCCACGAACCAGTGGAACGGCTGATGCGACTCGATCCACTTCGCGAGGGGAGTCGTGCCGCGGATGCTGTGCAGCAACTCGTGGCAGCGCTGCCGGGCGTCGTCGAACCTCGCCGCGAGAGCCTGCTTGGCGGCCGCCGCGTCAGGCCCGGACGCCTGCGACTGGTCGGCCACGAACCGGTCGTACGCCTCGCCCGTCTCCGCGGCCAGCGTCTCCATCCCGGCGATCTCGCCACCCAGGTCGAGCCGTCCTCCGCCCAGGCGACTGCGGGCGTCCTCGGCGTCGGCGATGCCGACCAGGAGGTTGCCGCACTTGATGTTGAAGTCGAGGTCGGGCAGGGGCTCCAGGTCATCCACGCTCTCGATCTGGGCGGCGAGTTTCAGGAACAGGCGCAGCTTGGCGATCTCGGGGGCCTCGTGCATCAGGTCCACGCCGAACAGGTTGTGCAGGCAGATCGTCTTGATGAGCCAGTAGCGGCTGCTGGGATGAGTCCGGGACTCGGCCGTGAAGTCCGGTACCGGTCCGCCCGAGTCCTCAAGCTCGTTGGCTCGGGCCAGAACCTCCGCATACAGCGGCTCCAGCACGTCGAGCGCGGCGAACAGGAACGCACCCGAGCCGACCGTCGGGTCGCACACCGTGAGAGAGCGCAGCACCTCGAACGCCGTCTCGCACTCGGCCGCGTCGGCGAGCTGGCTCATGTAGTCGCGCAGCAACTCCGGCAGGTCGAGGTTCTCGGTTATGGCGTCGTCGATGCTCCAGTCACGCTGCGCGTCCGACAGGCGGGCGAGCTGGCTCCGGTAGCGCTCCCGCCGATGCACCACATCGCACCAGCGCTCCCCCGGGAGCGCAACGTCGTCGCTCGGCGGCGGCAACTCCACGTACTGCGCCGGATCGCCGCTGCGCCACTGCCAAGGCCACAGATCGCCGACAGGAGGTCGGTCCGGTCCTCCGTCCGGTCCTCCGTCCGTCCTCCGTCCGTCCGTCCGTCCGTCCGACCGACCGACCGACCGACCGACCGACCGACCGAAGTCGGCAAGTCTATTCCGTGGGCTGCTGAGCCTCGGACATAGGCGCCGCCGGAGCCGGCCAGCAACAGCGCCGGGTCGTCGAGCCCCGCAGCCACCAGACGGTCGGCGACCGCAGGCAGGATCGACGACTCGGCCATGTATCCGGTCACGTCGGGCTTCGTGTAGTAGGCGCCCTTCTCCTTCTGGCCCGCCTCGGTGAAGTTGATGTACTGCTCGAAGATGTAGCCCAGCACGTCCGGGTTGATCTCGTTGCCTCCAGCCGAGGGGCGGTCGTCGAGGTGCCATTGCCAGGCGTCGAAGAAGTCGAACAGCGACTCGAAGGCCTCGTCTTTGATCCGGATGTCGTGGGTCTTCTCCAGCTCGTGGGGCTCGAAGATGCCGCCGTTCACATACGGCACCGTGCCGATGATCCTCTTGACATCGGTGTCCGGGTAGCTGGGGTCAGGGCTCCCGAGTCCTTCGTGGAACAGCGGTCGGAGGAACTGCTTGTAGAACGCGAAGAACTGGTCGGCCCCGTAGTGCGCTCGCACCATCTCCAGGCGGCTGCGCAGGTAGTTCTGATTGCTGTCGAGGAACCCCTTCTGCTGGATGAAGTAGATGAACATGAGCCGGTTGAGCAGCACCGACGCATACCATCGGCGGCTCTCGCCGGCGGGGATGCCCTCGACCTTCATCGTGAAGTTCCTGTGATGCCGCTGGAACTCGCGATAGAAGGACTTGGTCACCTTGTCGGCGTTGAACGAGCGCCGCACCCTGGTCAGGACCGAGCTCGAGGTCAGCTTCGGCTCCTCCTCGATCCTGAACCTCGCCTGCGCGAGTCTCTGCAGCAGGGCGTCGGTCGGAGCCTGCACCGGGTACTCATGATCGACCAGCCGGTAGCCGACACCGCTCGGCCGCTGCTCGGGCCACTGCCACAGGTGCCTGTCGGGCGCGGCGAACACCACCAGCTGGTCGCGGCTGTGGCGCTTGAGGGCGCGGACCACCCGGTGCTGCTCGGCGCGCGGCGGCAGGCACCTCGGGCAGTCCACCACCCAGGCGGCGACGCCCCGCTTGACGGCCGCCTGCACAGGACGCAGCTCGCTTCCGGCCACCTCGACCGGCTCGCGCTGCTCGGGGTTGTCCCAACCCATGGTCGTGCGGAACAGTCCGTCGAAGTCGCCTTGCTGCAGCAGTCTCGACATGTCTTCGTGCTGCACTGCTGGTTCCTGCATCGGCGACGGCGATTGCGGGCCGCAGTCTACGGCGG